>JBDSUZ010000200.1:0-15069 GCA_039927395.1 Saprospiraceae bacterium
CGCGTGGAAAATCAATTCTGATTTTCCACGCGCTTCTCTTCTAAAATAGAAAACGGTCCCCGAGCGGAGTCGAGGGGCCTGGGTTGATGCTGTATGTCCAAGCTCTTGACATAACACTCTAGTCGACTTGGAAGGACTTGCATGACCTGAATGACATATGTGGTGTCGAATTGATCGCATTTCAATGCCCGGGTTCTGGAAAAATGGCTTATGGCCTATGGCTTAAGGCGTATGGGAACAGCCAAATTCAATCTCCTCGACTAAACAACTAAGCGACTAATCAACTAATCAAAAAAAGCCCCACCAAATTGGCAGGGCTTTTCGATTGTTCTCAAAAGTTCAGATTGGATTATTTCTCCTCTTCGTTCTTTTGGAATTGCTCGCGCAATTGAGTCAGTGCATCCAACTCGCCCAAAGTAGTTTTTTCTACGTTTGATTGTGTTTTCTTCACAGCCTTGCGGGTAGTATCTTCCTCTACTTCCTTGTCTTTCTTGACAGTGTCATCAGCGTCTTTGCGGATGTCTTCAAGGTAACGAAGGTGAGAAACGAGGATTCGTTTGTCATCGCGGTTAAATTCAATCACTTTGAAAGTAAGGGTCTCATCAACTTCTGCTGTTTGACCATTTTCTTTCTTGATATGCTTGATTGGAGCAAATGCTTCCAAACCATATGGCAATTGAACGATAGCTCCGCGATCGTCTTTGCGTATAACTGTTGCTTCATGGTATGAGCCGACTGGGAACACAGATTCGAAAGTGTCCCAAGGGTTTTCTTCCACTTGTTTGTGTCCAAGGCTCAGTTTGCGATTTTCTCTGTCAACGTCTAGGACGATAACTTCGATTTTGTCGCCAACTTTGACGAACTCACTTGGATGTGAGAAACGCTTAGTCCATGACAAATCTGAGATATGCACCATTCCACCAATTCCGTCACTGATCTCAACGAATACGCCGTAAGGAGTAAGGTTTTTGACTTCGCCTGAATGTCTGCTGTTCACTGGGAATCTAGCTTCGATTTCAGACCAAGGATCGTGTGACAATTGTTTCACAGATAAGCTCATCTTGCGATCATCGCGGTCGATAGTCACAACTTTTGCTTCATACTCTTGACCCAATTTGAAGTATTCACGTGCATTGACAGGTTGATTGCTCCAAGTAACTTCTGATACGTGGATCAAGCCCTCTACGCCCGGAGTGATTTCAAGGAAAGCGCCGTAATCTTCGATATTGACGATTTTACCTTTGACCACACTGCCTTCAGATATGTCGGCAGCTAATACATCCCATGGATGCGGGGTCAATTGTTTCAAGCCCAAAGAAATCCTTTTCTTGTTCTCATCAAAGTCGAGTACAACAACGTGGATTTTTTGGTTGAGTTCCAATACTTCGCTTGGATGGGAGATCCTACCCCAGCTGATATCAGTGATGTACAACAATCCATCGACACCACCCAGATCAAGGAATGCACCGAAGTCGGTAATGTTTTTGACATAACCCTCGAGTACTTGTCCTTTCTCAAGGCCACCAATGATTTGCTCACGTTGCTCAGCCAAATCGCTTTCGATAAGCGCTTTGTGCGATACAACAGCATTTTTGATGGTTTCATTGATTTTGACAACCCTGAATTCCATGGTTTTACCCACGTAGGAATCATAATCAGTGATCGGTTTGATATCGATCTGTGATCCAGGTAAGAATGTCTCCAAACCACTGCAATCAACGATCAAACCACCTTTGGTTTTGCTGACAACTGTTCCTTTGATGATCAAACCAGTTTCGTACGATGTAACGATATTTTCCCATGCGCGCAGCAATTTAGCTTTGCGGCGGGATAAGATCAATTGGCCTCTTTCATCTTCTTGTGATTCGACATATACATCTACAGAGTCCCCAACTTTGAGGTCTGGTGTATCGCGAAATTCAGAAAGAGATACAAGACCATCCGATTTGTAATTGATATCCAATACTACATCACCACCTGTGATGGAAGTAACGATACCAGAAACAATTTCGTTGGATTTGATCGACGACATAGTCAGGTCAAACTGAGCTAGCAGTTTTTCAGCGACATCTGGCGTATAATGAACTGTGTTTTTCTTGCCTACTGTCCAGTCATACTCATCGTGAGGAGTTTGAACTACTGGAGCTGGTTTTTCCGCGACGATAGTCTCTTCGGCTTCGTTCTGGATTTCCGGTTGGATGCTTTCATCTTCTTCTAGCATACTTCGAGGATTTGTAGTCATCGAATCGATTGCCTTGGTTTCGAATCGCTGACGAGGTTATTAATTTTTGAAAGGCCGCGCAAAGGTAAGGACAAATTCCATTTCCTGCAATAGAATACTTGATAATCATATAGATAACTTCAAAGCTAGTGCGATTTCATGACCTGATAATTGCCATTTTGGGCTTGCTTCGCTAAAATGTCATCCACCGCAATTGAGAATAGATTTCCATTTTATGCAAAATCAACGTATTTTTTGGCAGTAAAACGCCAAGTTATGTACGAAAAGAGGCCTTGGGTAGCAAGCTATCCAGCAGGAATTCCAGCAAATATCGATCCCGATGCTTATCACAGCGTTGTTAACCTACTGGACGAAACATTTGCCAAATTTCCCGATCACCTGGCATTTTCCAATATGGGGGTCAGCCTTAGTTTTAGAGAATTGGACCAAAAATCAGCTCAATTCGCAGCCTATCTATCGTCGACTGGTCTTAAGCCAGGTGATCGCATCGCACTGATGATGCCAAATATGTTGCAATACCCGATTGCCCTATTTGGCGCTTTGCGTGCAGGCTTGATGGTGGTCAACACTAACCCAATGTACACGCCGCGTGAGATGAAGCATCAGTTTGAAGATTCAGGAGCCGTTGCGATTATCATTGCTGAGAATTTTGCCTCTAACCTGGAGGAAATTATCGAGGATACTTTTATCAAGAAAGTAATACTCTGTAGCGTGGGCGAAATGCTTGGATTCAAAGGAGTCATCATAAATTTTGTAATCAGAAAGATTAAAAAGCTTGTCCCAAAATACAAACTCAAGGGCGCCATTTGGTTTACTCAGGCTTTGAAAGAAGGTAAAGACATGACAATCCCTTCAATCAAGCACAACCCAGATGATGTCATACTATTGCAGTACACTGGAGGGACAACTGGCGTTGCAAAAGGAGCAATGTTGACGAATCGCAATTTGGTAGCCAACCTGCAACAGATGCGCGCGGTGATGGCCATTCGACTCAATGAAGGTCAGGAAATTGCCTTAAATCCGCTTCCTCTGTACCACATATTTGCCTTCACCGTCAATTGTCTCAATTTATTCAGTTTTGGCATACACAATGTACTTGTTACCAATGCACGTGATTTGCCCTCGATCCACAAGGAATTTAAGAAGTACAAGATATCGGTGATCACTGGAGTAAATACATTGTTCAATGGTCTCTTGCATTCTAAAGGATTTGCTGAACTAGATTTTTCAGCACTCAAAATATCTGTTGCCGGAGGAATGGCCTTGCAAAATGCAGTGGCCAAAAAATGGCAGCAAGTCACTGGTTGTCCACTTGTCGAAGGCTATGGCCTGACCGAAACATCTCCTGTGGCAAGTGTCAATCCCATCGATGGAACAGGTAAACGAGGTACAATTGGCTTGCCAGTTCCCAATACAGATATGCGGATCGTCGACGATAAAGGCCAAAATGTCCCTCAGGGCGAGGTCGGAGAAATTCAAATCAAAGGTCCTCAAGTAATGAAGGGATACTATCAAAAACCTGAGGAAACTGACCTAATACTAAAGGAGGGATGGATCTCTACAGGAGATATTGGGAAGATGGATACGGAGGGTTATTTTTCGATAGTAGATCGAAAAAAAGATATGATTCTAGTCTCCGGATTCAACGTGTATCCTAATGAGATCGAAGAAGTTGTCAGTTCGATGGAGGGCATCAAGGAATGTTGCGCTATTGGCATTCCAAGTGAGCAAAGTGGAGAATCAGTCAAACTATTTGTTGTGTTGAAGGAAGATTCAATCACAAAAGAACAAATCATTGCTTTCTGCAGGGAAAATTTGACTGCCTACAAAATCCCCCGCCAAGTGGAGTTCCGCAAAGAATTGCCCAAAAGTAATGTTGGAAAGATCCTGCGTCGACTGCTGAGGGATGAAGTTGCACAGGCAAAAGGAAATTGAGATGAAAATCGCCGGGGAACTCATACTGAAGCCTCTAAGTCCAGATTTATGGGAGGATTTCGAACTGCTATTTGGCCAAAAAGGAGCTTGTGGTCAATGCTGGTGCATGAACTATCGATGCTCGAAGGCCGAATTTGACAAAGGCAAGATCGATCAGGGAAACAAGCTAGCTATGAAAACTGCAGTTTGGCAAAATGAGCACACTGGAGTTCTAGGATTTATCGATGATGTTGCAGTCGCTTGGCTTGCATTTGCCCCACGTGAAGAATTTCCACGATTGGCTAAATCGAGGATTCACAAGAGAATTGATGATCTACCTGTTTGGTCAATACCCTGCTTCTACATACACAAGCAGTATAGAGGCAAAGGAATATCTGTTCAAATGCTGCTGAAACTCATCGAATACGCCCGAGAACTGGGCATCTCTGTGCTGGAGGCATATCCAACCATCCCAACGCAAGGTAGACTTCCCGACACTTTTGCCTGGATAGGTTTGTATCGCACATTCGAGAAGGCGGGATTTGAAATAGTCGACAGAACCTCCGTCAATCGGCCGATGGTAAGGTATTACCTGAAATAAAAAAAGCCCATTTCTGGGCTTTTCATTTTCACTATCTTTTTTTCAACTCATCTCTGATTTCCATCAGTAGCAATTCTTCATTGCTTGGTCCAGGAGGTGCTGGCACCGGATCATTTTTCTTCATTTTATTTATTGGCACTACGATAAAGAAGTAGATTACCATCGCAATCAGAAGGAAATTGATGATCGACGATATCAAAAGCCCGATTGGGAATGGTCCAATGTGAAATGTCTCAAATGCCTTAGCTGGATCAGCCCCGCCCAATACCAACCCAATCAAGGGATTGACAAATGATACCATAAATCCATCGACCACTTTGCCAAAAGCAGCGCCGATGATTACCCCTACTGCAAGATCAACTACGTTGCCCCGCATGACAAAATTCCTAAATCCGTTTAGCATTTCGCAAATTTTAAAGTTTTCCAAATGGGTTTAGTGGTCTGCCACTCCAAGTTAAATATAGCAAATTCTAAGCTACGATATCCTCGCGGATCTTGTTGAGCGCAGAGCCTGATCGTAGCCATTCAATCTGCTGTTGATTGTATGTCTGTGCAACTTCAAATTCTTCAGATGTTCCGTCTGAATGCAGCAATTCGACAAGTAGTGGAATTTCTGGACGCATGTCACTCAATCCTTTGATATTGACAAGGTCGTCCTGACGAATCTTATCATAGTCGGCCGGATTGACAAATGTCAAGCCAAGTAGCCCTTGTTTCTTAAGATTTGTCTCGTGGATTCTGGCAAATGATTTTACAATCACAGCCCTGACGCCCAAATATCTTGGTTCCATAGCAGCGTGCTCGCGGGAAGAACCTTCGCCGTAATTTTCCTCGCCAAATACCACGGTGCCTATGCCATTATTTTGATAAGCTCTTGCGCTATCCGGAACGGCCATATACTCGCCTGTTGTGTAATTAAGTACTGTGTTAGTTTGATCGTTGAATGAGTTCACCGCACCAATCAGACAGTTATTGGAGATATTCTGTAGGTGACCACGGAATTCCAACCATGGCCCAGCCATAGAAATATGATCCGTTGTGCATTTGCCTTTGGCCTTGATCAATATCCTCAGACCTTGAAGATCTGCCGAATGTATGGGGATGAAAGGCGTCAGAAGTTGAAGCCTGCGACTGGTCGGATTTACAAGTATTTCAACACGAGAGCCGGATTCCGCAGGAGCAATGAAGCCTGCATCTTCAACATCAAAGCCCCTCGTAGGCAGTTCGATTCCAGTCGGTGGATCTAATTTTACTGCGATTCCATCTTCATTGATTAGCGTATCAGTAAGCGGATTGAAAGTCAAATCGCCAGCTATGGCAAATGCCGTCACGATCTCAGGTGAAGCAACAAATGCGTGGGTATTTGGATTCCCGTCATTTCGCTTGCTAAAATTCCTGTTGAATGAAGTTATGATTGAGTTTTTCTTGCTCGGATCGTTGGTATGTCTTGCCCATTGCCCGATACATGGACCGCAAGCATTGGCAAGCACTACGCCTCCCATATCTTCGAATGCACTCAACTGACCATCCCGCTGCACCGTAAATCGAATCAATTCAGATCCGGGAGTGATGGTAAATTCAGCCTTTGCCTTTAGGTTTTTGGATACAGCCTGACGTGCGATTGATGCTGCGCGATCTAAATCCTCATAGGAGGAGTTGGTGCAGGAGCCTATCAAACCAACTTCAAGCTTTTGTGGATATTCATTGTCTCTTACCGCTTGCGCAAATTCAGAAATAGGCCATGCAAGATCGGGAGTAAATGGTCCATTGACATGTGGCTCGAGCGTATCAAGATCGATCTCAATGACGCGATCAAAATATTTCTCAGGATCTGCATAGCAGGCATCATCGCCTGTCAATTCATCAGCGACAGCATCACAAAGGCCAGCAATTTCTTCGCGGCCGGTTGCTCTCAAGTAGCGGCTCATAGACTCATCATAGCCAAATGTTGAAGTAGTCGCTCCAATCTCAGCACCCATATTGCAGATTGTGCCTTTGCCTGTACAGGACATTGAAATAGCACCTGGTCCGAAGTATTCAACGATTGCGCCGGTTCCACCTTTTACCGTGAGGATACCTGCAACTTTCAATATTACGTCTTTGGCGGAAGCCCATCCATTTAGTTTCCCAGTCAATTTAACGCCAATTAGTTTTGGCATTTTGAGCTCCCATGGCATACCGACCATGACATCGACCGCATCAGCGCCGCCTACACCAATCGCCACCATACCTAATCCACCTGCATTTACAGTATGTGAATCAGTTCCGATCATCATTGCTCCGGGAAATGCATAGTTTTCAAGCACAATCTGGTGAATGATGCCTGCACCCGGCTTCCAAAATCCGATACCATACTTATTGGACACAGATTGAAGGAATCCAAATACCTCTGAACTTTCGTCCAAAGCGTGTTTGAGATCCTGATCTGCTCCCACTTTAGCCTGAATCAAGTGATCGCAGTGCACAGTTGATGGTACGGCGGTTTTGTCCTTGCCGCACATCATGAATTGCAAAAGTGCCATTTGAGCGGTAGCATCTTGCATTGCCACTCTGTCTGGAGCAAAGAACACATAGTCTTTTCCTCTCTGAAAATCTGTGGTAGGACTTTCGTGATGCAGGTGAGCAAATAGTATTTTTTCAGATAAAGTGAGGGGTCGGCCCAAACTCTGTCTTGCAGCAGAGACTTTCCTCGGATATTCGGTGTAAAATTTCCGAATCATTTCTAAATCAAAAACCATGATTTGTGCTGGATTTATGGGTGGAGCAATTGAAGCGCGAATATAGTAAAATCCGCTTTTGGAGCTTAGCAAAGTAACGTATTGAACAGGAATAAGTTGATAGGAATGCCGATTCTGGTGCTAGAGAATGAAATGTGTTTTTAATTATATGAAATATTAATTAAAATGCATTTTATCTAAATTTCTATATTACACAAAGTTCAAAAGATTCAAATTCCATGGGTGATCACAATGTAGGCCTGATGAATAAGCAGGCCAAGCTGCAAAAATTTATGAAGCACCTGCTCAAGGATGTTCAAGCCCTTGAATATATGCTTGAGCATGACATGTTTGAATCTGACGTAGTCCGGATAGGCGCAGAACAAGAAATGTGCCTGGTAGACCTCAAAAGTTTCAAGCCTGCTCCTATTAATATGGAGGTCATGGAGACGATGCAGGACGCTCCCTATGTTGATACGGAGCTTGCTCGATTCAATATGGAGACCAATCTCACTCCAAGAGTATTCAATACTAGCTGCCTTAGAGATATGGAGGCTGAAAACAATGAATATCTCAATGAGATCCGCAAGAAATTGGTCCCATTTGGTGCCACTATTGCATTGACCGGCATATTGCCGACGCTCCGCAAATTTGACCTAAACCTTGAAAATCTAACTCCCAAGCCGCGATACCGTGCACTAATTGACAGTATTGCCGATCAGATGGATGGGAAGGATATCGAACTGCGACTGAGTGGAATAGATGAATTGCATGTCAAACACGATACGCCTCTCATTGAAGCTTGCAACACCAGTTTTCAGGTGCATTTGCAAGTCTCTCCTCATGATTTTGTGCAGATGTACAATATTGCGCAGACGATTGCCGCTCCAATAATGGCAATTGCTGCTAATTCACCGATAGTGTTTGGTCGCCGATTGTGGCACGAGACCAGGATAGCACTATTTCAACAAGCACTTGATACACGTACCTCTCATGAGCATATGAGGGAGCGCAGTCCGAGAGTAAACTTTGGAAATGGCTGGCTCAAAAAATCAATACTTGAGATTTATAAGGAAGATATAGCTCGATTCAGAGTTTTGTTGGGAAGAGATGTCGATGAAGATTCACTGAAAGCAATCAAGGACAATATCATACCACGTCTCCAGGCGCTGCAAATCCATAATGGAACGGTTTACCGCTGGAATCGCCCATGTTACGGCATATCAGAAAATGGCAAACCGCACTTGCGTATCGAAAATCGTGTACTTCCTTCAGGTCCAACTGTCATCGACGAGATGGCAAATGCAGCATTTTGGCTAGGCACAATGGTAGGGATGCAAGCCCGCTATAAGGACATTTCCAAGCATATAAGCTTTGATGACGTGAGAGACAATTTTGTCAAAGCCGCCAAATTTGGGATCGATTCTCATTTTACTTGGCTTCATGACAAGAAAATCACAGCTGTTGATCTGATCAAAACCGAACTATTGCCGATTGCTGAAGAGGGTCTTAGGCTGAGAAATATCGACCAAGCCGATATCGATCGATACCTTGGCACCATCAGACAAAGGGCTGAGAAGCACATGAATGGAGCAAGGTGGTCATTGCGCGCATTCTCGACCTTGAAAACAGTGGTGCCAGCTGATGAAGCCATCACTATTATGGCCGCAGCTATGGTTAAGAATCAAGAATTAGAAAAACCAGTACACGAGTGGGATATGCCGTCACTACAAGATCTTGAAGAATACCGACCTTCCAAGTTGAAGGTGTCCGAATTTATGAGCACTGACTTGTTTACTGTCAAAAAGGATGACATCATCGAGCTCGTGGCCGATATGATGGATTGGCAGAAAATCCGCTATATGCCTGTAGAGAGCGACAAAGGCGAACTGACAGGACTGATGACCTCAAGGGTGTTGCTGCGCTATTTCTCCAAGGCAAATTTGAGTGGACGCAAGACTACAACGGTCAAAGATTTGATGATCAAGCAAGTCATTACTATCGATCCTGATGCGACAATTATTCAGGCGCTGCACTTGATGC
Organism: Saprospiraceae bacterium; assembly: GCA_039927395.1. Lineage (GTDB taxonomy): Bacteria > Bacteroidota > Bacteroidia > Chitinophagales > Saprospiraceae > JBDSUZ01. The sequence goes on from JBDSUZ010000200.1 coordinate 9,518, forward strand.
GCACCAATAATATCGGTTGCCTGCCTGTCTGTAAGAACAAGGAATTGATAGGCATCATCACGGAAGCCGATTTTCTCAAAATTTACGGAAGGTTGATAGATAGGCTCGAATCGTAGCCTATTCGCGGATCCATTTTACTTTTTCTTCTATGTCGCCACGCTTGGCTGGCAACTCGCGTTGGTCCCAGTTGCCCATATAGAATATGCCTAGACAGCGTTCATTCTCCGCTAGCTTTAGGAATTGATCAGCCTTAAGCATTGCTTCTGGCGTTGACCAATATCCTCCAATTCCCTGGTCCGTGCAGCTCAACCAGATGTTTTGAACCGCGCAACTTACAGCCGCTATTTCTTCCCACTCTGGTATTCTTTGTTCGGGATCGCGATGCATAATGATTGCGATTACAGCTGCTGACTGCAGCGGCTTCTCCGATACTTTGGTATATCGTGGGTCATCCTTGTCCAATCCGGGATTCTTTGCGAGGAAGGCTCCGCCTAAATAATCACTCAAATGCTGACGTCCATCGCCTACAAATACCTGAAATCTCCAGGGCTCTGTCCTACGATGCGTTGGCGCCCAATTCGCATTTTCCAATAGTTCAGCAATAGTGGATTCAGGAATATCTGTTCCGTCGAATTGGTTTGGAAATACTGCTCTTCTATTGCGAATGATTGGGGTGATTGACATACAATTGTATTTAGAGGCCGAAGCGTAATTGTCCGATAAAGGACCAAAATTGATTCACACAACGGTTTATTTGCAAATAAGGTTGTGTCTGCGCGCCGAATCCGGCAAAATATTGGCCGATCCCTTTTGACATGCCTCCTTCAAAATTGAAGCCAAGGCTCTTGTCAGCGGCCAATTGAATTCCTTGCCAGATCAAAAGGGCGTTTGCTCCTTTCTCCATTTTTGCATCGCTATTGCCACTGAGCATATAGTACACTTGCTCCGAATCCCAGACAAAAAAGGTGCTGGCGACTAAGTCAGTATTTGCTTGATAGGTGTTGATTATCGTGCCTTGATTGCGTTCAATGCAATTCTGTACTAGCTTCAATAGCTTTTCATCACTATGCGAGAAATAAGCCCTCTTATCGCGTAGTTTTTGCTGAAATAAACCCACTGCGCTGGGAAGATCTTCGTTGAATTTGATATAAAGTTTCTTTTCTGCCGATCTAATTTCATTGCGCAGGCTGCTCTTAATATTGGCCAATAGTTGCTCTTTGCCAGCTCTTGTGTCAAGGTAAAATGTAAACCTTACCTGATGCTTCCATTTTTTCCACATCAATGGCAGAATATCAGTCTGCATTGGTCGCAGGTTCTGAATTGCAATACTTGCCACAGGCAATTGATCCATGAGCGACACCATCATATCATGCCTAAAAGAAAGTTGTGTGTTTGCTTTAAGGGTTCCTCCGCTTGGATATTTGTACCAGATGCCAGAATAGGGAATCAAGGGGATGGGAAGGATGAGCGTGGAATTCCATTTTTTTTGGATACAAAATGTATGAATTCCATCCAATTGCTCCTCCTTGTCAAAGTGCAATACTACATCCCATTGATCTGGAGCCATGATATCAAGATACCAGGGCTGCATAAATATTGGTAAACCAGGGATTTGTTCCCAAATATCACTGTACCGATGTCGATATGACGGGATCACTGGCAAATTGCTGAGACTCCTTTTACATAATGCTGGATTACTTGCAGTTCCTCTGCACATTCAGCTCCTTTGAAGCCCGAGATATGAGAAATTTGAATCTGTTCAAGGTATGACTTAAGGAAGATTTTGGAAAGAGGGGTATATGACCAATGCCACTTTTCTTCATTGTATCCATTTGGCCGTAGCGAACCCTTTTGCGTGTAAGCTTGGCAGAAGCCAAATTTTGAAGCATTATCAAGCATCCATTCGTACCATTTTTTGCCCATTGGTTTCATAAACCATGCATTGTCAAGTGCATTAAAATCAATATCGGTACCCCAATGATGCCGTGAGGTCCCTGGCATCGCACTTAGTTCCATTATTTTCTTGCTTCTTTCGAGTGGATTCGGCAAGGAAATGGCAAGAGATTTGCCTCCTACTTTGGTTTTGCCTGTCCATTTATTTTCCCATATCAGCTTCTGAGCATCGAAGTTGCGAGTCGCCGACATGATGATCATTGGCAATCCTTCTTTGTCTGCTTCGGCTTTCATCGCTCTAAAGGCTTTCATCGTCTCCTTTCGCAAGTACATTCCTGATTTATTGCCATACTTGTCAGGCACGAGTATGAAGTCGCTGTGATGCGCAGGATCAAATTGACCAAGCAATTCTGAAGGTATAGGAGTGCTGTCTGTCATACTGTATAAAACTGTTTTTGCCTCGACGCCATTAATAGGTGATACTTCAATGAAATCAGTATCAGGAGCTGAAAGCAAAAGTAGAGAGAATAGAATTAGCAGGGCTACCGGCATGGATAAAGTATGAAATACCGAGACAATGTACGCTGAATTTCGCAGCTATGAAATCTCACAAAACTGCAAGCGTTTTTGTTGGTAATTGACTTGCATTTAACCGAAAAATCTAAGCCCATTTTGCAGCTTAGAATAGTAGGACATCGATGGATATTAGATCAGACAGAACTAAAGTTATTTGAAGCAACAAGATTATTTCCCCATATTAGACAATAAAAATAGAACGAAATGGGGCGCATAATTACATTCATTTTCATCCTTTTACAGGGATTTCAATTGTTGGGACAGCCGATATTGGCTTTAGATACAGTGGTATCTGGCTTGACTCAACCTATCCACGTTACCAATTCTGGCGACAGCCGAATCTTCGTCACAGAGCGACAAGGAAGGATCAGGATTGTACAAGGAGGTACGCTCGTGCCTACTCCTTTTCTCAATATCTCGACCAAAGTCAATACAAGCGGTGAAGGAGGGCTATCAGGTCTTGCATTTCATCCGCAGTTTAGTAGCAACCGCTATTTTTATGTAAAATATACTCGCACTGGTACTGGCGGGAATCCCTTGACTACTTACATTTCCAGGTTTACTAGAGACGCCATTTTTCCCGACTCTGCCAATTTCAATTCTGAACTTGTAATTGACACAATTCATCAACCTTATAGCAATCACAATGGAGGAGATCTCCATTTTGGGCCCGATGGCATGCTTTACGTGATGATGGGGGATGGAGGAAGCGGGGATGACCCACAGAATAACTCGCAGAATATGCGCAAGAGATTGGGCAAAGTCCTTCGTTACAATGTTGATATTGCCTCACCTTTTATACCTGCTGATAATCCCTATTTGTTAGGAGGCGACACCATACCTGATGCCATTTGGGCTGCTGGATTGCGCAACCCTTTCCGTTTTAGTTTTGACAGAGCAAATGGGGATTTATGGATTGGCGATGTAGGACAAGGTGCCTTGGAGGAGATAGATTATGTACCGTCTGGTCAAGGTTCGACTTGGAATTTCGGATGGCGTTGCTTTGAAGGTAATATGATTCACGACACTACAAATTGTGGAGCTTATTCAAGTTACAATGCACCAGTACGCTGGTATAATCATAGCTATAATAACCAGACTGTCGATGGTGGAAGGTCTGTGACTGGTGGATATGTCTATAGAGGATCTCAATATCCATTCCTAGACGGCTACTATATACATGCCGATTATCTATCCAATAAGGTATGGGGGCTGAAAAAGGTCATGCAAGACAGTTTTCTTAATACCTATTTTGGACAGTTGATTACCAGTCCTGTGGGTTTTGGCGAAGATTCAAGTGGCGAAATGTACACTGTATCCATCAATGCTGGTGTACTATTTAAGATCAAGGAGGTATGTCAGGGACAAATACCTGTGGTCACTCAGATGGGAAATCAACTACTGGGGAGCTCCGCGGCTCCAAATGGGTCTACCTGGCAATGGTATTATCAGCAGGACAGCATTATTGGTGCCACAGGATCTACTTTCACACCGACGGCATTGGGACAATATAAAGTGAGATTGAAATCACCTCAAGGATGCACAGTATTTTCGGACTCCTTTATCTACGTTCTTCCGCAAACGGTATTCGTATCCGAATATACCGAAGGTTCGGGCAGTAATCAGTGCCTAGAGATATATAATGGTACCGCAACGACGATTGACTTTACTGCAGACAACTATTCGGTAGATATCTTTTACGACGGATCAGCGGTAGCAGGTGTGAATGTGCCCATTTTGGGTACTTTGGCCTCCGGTGCTGCATTTGTTGTTTGCAATCCAGCCGCAGATGCGCAGTTTCTTGCTCAGGCAGACCAGACTAGCACTAATATCAATTTTACGGGAAATGATGCATTCCAGCTCAAGAAAGGAGCCCAGGTACTTGATGTATTTGGTCAGATTGGATTCAATCCTGGTACAGGTTGGCCTGGATCATGTGGAGTACAGTCAACTGCCGATCATACTTTGATTCGCAGAGGCACAGTGTTGACAGGTGATACCAATGGAGGAAATCTCTTTGATGCAACGGCTGAATGGATTTGCTTTCCACAAAATTATTCGGCCGATCTTGGATTTCACCCTGTTGAAGCGCTTCCAATCAAACTTGAATACGTTCGTGCTGAGCGAAAAATTGGATCGATAGATATGGAATGGAAAATCAGTCTGGGCTCCACGCCAGCATATTTTGAGATCGAACGCAGTGTAGACCTTGTGAGCTTCCAGCGTTTGGCAAAGATAAATCCTGTGGGTTCTGAGGAGACAGATGGCTTGTATCGCTATGCAGATGTCACTGCACCTAATTCACGAGTCTACTATCGTCTCAAGATGGTCGATCAAGATCTTTCCTTTTTATATAGCCAGGTTGTATCTGTGGCCTCGATCCAAGGTGGATTTGTGGTAAATGGCGTATATCCGATTCCAGTCAAAGACGAAATTACCATTGATATAGATGTTTTCGAAAACTCAAAACTGAATTTTGAGTGCTTTGATTTGACTGGTCGAATGATGTTCAGTCGCGAAAAGACTTTTTCACCGGGCCTTGCTCAGTTTAAGGAATCGGTCAAAGACTTTCCTGCTGGAGCTTATTGGCTTAGATTGTCTACGGATACGCAAGCTATTGTGAGACAGGTGATTGTTGAATAAAGCGGTCTTCGCAGACCAAAATGCCTACTGAGGGTAGAAGCACATACTTTTTAGATCTGAAATGTTTTTTCACATTTTTATTTCTATAATTTATGATTAAACCTATGTGTAAGGAATAAGTGGATAGTAGGTTGCGAGTCGTTCCCAAGCGTGCTAAAAAAATATTCGAAATATATTTTGTCTTTTTATAAAATTCTATTTGGTTGAGTGTTCAGGTTATCTATCTTTGCACTCGCTTTTAGAGAAAGGCGAAAAAGTAAATAGCTGAGGGGAAATTAGGAAAGCCAGAGATGGTGTTTTAGAAGAACCTTTGGCGAGACCGGAGATCAGCTGGTGATTGGGACTAGAGATAGTTTTGATAATTAGTCGATGATAGATCTGGCGATCTTATGAGAGGTAAGAGAAGTTCATTGACATTGAGGGAGCAAATTGAAATTGGA
>JBDSUZ010000201.1:0-3165 GCA_039927395.1 Saprospiraceae bacterium
AACAAAAACTTCAAACCATGAAGAAGATATTAATTTACGGGATCTTCATTATAAGCACGATTTCAATCCTGATGATGGAATCATGTGGAAATGATCCTGTAGATCTACCAGAGCCAAATAATCCCTACGTTTTGGATTTCGGCATATTTCCACCACCACAAATAGCAATTGATAATCAACTAACGGACCAAGGTGTTAAGTTAGGAAGGATGCTATTCTACGAAAAAATGCTTTCCAGCAATAACCAAATGTCATGTGCAAGTTGTCATAATCAAAATACTGCCTTCTCAGACACCAACAAGCTTTCAATTGGTGTTTTGGGATTACCAGGAGGAAGGCAGGCAATGAGTGTATTCAACATGGCCTGGAACACCAATGAATTCTTTTGGGATGGTAGAGCACATTTGCTTCGAGACCAATCGCTTAAACCCATTCAAGACTCTCTTGAAATGCATGAGACTTTGCCGAGTGTCCTTGCAAAGTTGCAATCAAGCGAAATGTACACAAAACAATTTCGGAATGCCTTTGGTACCGAAACAATTACAGCCGAGCTCATGTCGAAAGCAATGGAACAATTTATGAATTCAATCGTGTCGAATCGATCAAAATATGATGACTATTTAGCAAATACAACTACACTTTCCGCAACGGAAGAACGTGGACGATTTCTGTTTTTTACAGAATTCAATCCTGCCTTTCCTGATGCATCAGGAGCTGACTGTCAACATTGTCATGGAGGTTCCAATTTTGAAAACGACAAATACATGAATAATGGAATAGATGATGATGCAAGCATGACCGACATCGGAAGGCAAAAAGTAACTAATAGTACTTTGGACAAAGCGAAATTTAAAGTGCCGTCCTTAAGAAATGTAGAACTCACGCATCCTTATATGCACGATGGTCGATTTAGGACACTTGAGGAAGTGGTGGAACATTATAATCTTGTCACCAACTCTTCAACACTTGACGGGTCTTTTCAACAGCAATTACCTTATGGAGGACTAAAGTTAAGCAAGGAGGACAAATCAGCTTTGGTAGCATTTCTAAAGACACTGACTGACCATCAATTGACGAACGATACTAGATATACAAGTCCATTTTAATCAATTTAGAAAAAAGCTTATGACACATACATACCAAATATCAGGGATGACTTGCAAGGGTTGCAGCTCCCACGTTCAAAAAGCGCTGAACGAAGTAAAAGGTGTTAGAAAAGTGGAAGTTAGTCTTGAAGAAAAAACTGCTACCATTGAAATGGATAAACATGTACCGTTAGAAGATTTCAAAGCCGCTTTGAAAAATGACGGGGGCACGTATGGTATCGGAATGTTGAATGAAACAATGGAAGAAAAGCCAAAGGAGAAGCATATCTCAAAACCTGGTACTGGCGGAAAATACTACTGCCCAATGCACTGCGAGGGCGATAAAATGTATGACAAGGAAGGTAATTGTCCTGTGTGTGGAATGGATTTGGTACAAGAGGCAAGCGCCGCACAAAGTCCAAAATATACCTGCCCGATGCATCCGCAAATTATTGAGGATGCTCCCGGTTCTTGCCCTATTTGTGGAATGGATTTAGTGCCATTAGTGCCAGATGATGCTGAAAATAAATCCTATCGAACGCTTGTTAAAAAATTCAAGATTTCCGTGGCATTTACCTTACCTATTTTGATTTTGGTAATGGGTGAGATGATTCCAAATAATCCAATAAACAACTTGCTCAATGTAAATTTTAAGAACTGGCTTCAATTCGCTTTATCGCTACCCGTAGTGTTCTATGCTTGTTGGATGTTTTTCGAACGAGCTTGGGTTTCGTTCAAAACTTGGAATCTAAATATGTTCAGCCTGATAGGTTTAGGCGCAGGTGCAGCATTTGTATTTAGTATCGTCGCTTTGCTCTTTCCCAATATATTCCCAGAGCAATTTAAGAATCATGATGGCAGCGTATATCTCTATTTTGAAGCTGTAACTGTCATTCTTACATTGCTATTATTAGGACAAATGTTAGAAGCAAGGGCACATAGCCAAACCACAGGGGCAATAAAGGAATTATTGAAATTAGCACCTACGCAAGCTATTTTGGTTGAAAATGGAGTGGATAAAATCATTTCCATTCACGATATTAAGGTTGGCGATTTGTTGAGAGTAAAACCAGGTGATAAAATTCCGGTGGATGGTAGTATTACAGATGGGAGTAGTAACGTCGATGAAAGTATGATAACGGGCGAACCTATTCCCGTTGAAAAAAATGTAAATGACAATGTAAGTTCAGGCACCATAAACGGCAATAAATCATTTGTAATGAAGGCCGAAAAAGTGGGTGATGAAACCCTGCTCGCGCAAATCATTAAAATGGTCAATGATGCAAGTAGAAGTAAAGCTCCAATTCAAAAATTGGCAGACAAAATTTCCAAATATTTCGTGCCAACGGTTATCGCCATTTCCTTAATTACTTTTTTTGTTTGGAAATTTTTTGGGCCTGAGCCTTCTTATGTTTACGCTTTTGTAAATGCCTTGGCAGTTTTAATAATCGCCTGCCCTTGTGCTTTGGGTTTGGCAACTCCCATGAGCGTGATGGTAGGCGTCGGTAAGGGAGCGCAAAATGGCGTTTTGATTAAAAATGCAGAAGCCTTGGAAAAAATGGATAAGGTAGATGTGCTGATTACCGATAAGACAGGTACGATTACTGAAGGCAAGCCTTCATTGGAAATAGTACATTCTTTCCACGATTTTACTGAAAATGAGCTTTTGACAATAGCGGCCTCTATTAATTCTCAAAGCGAACACCCACTGGCAGAAGCCATCGTAAGAAAAGCAAAGGAGAATGGCTTGGTTATCAAACCCATTTCAAAATTTGAAGCCATCGCGGGTAAAGGCGTTGAAGGAATGGTAGATAATAAGAGCATAGTAATTGGTAACGACAAACTATTGCAAGACAAAGATGTAGCCATTACCGAGGATCAAAATCAACAAATCGTAAGCGAACAGAAAAAGGGTAAGACAGTCTCCTATTTCGCCATTGATGGTAAGCTTGAAGGATTTTTAGCTATTTCGGATGCCATCAAAGCAAGTAGTAAAGTTGCAATCCAAAAATTGATTGATGATAGTGTGGAAGTAATTATGCTCACGGGCGACAATCAAAACACCGCAAAAGCTGTTGCC
>JBDSUZ010000202.1:0-6367 GCA_039927395.1 Saprospiraceae bacterium
GCAGATATATCGGATGAAAGCTGGAATTTATTAAAACGAGCTGCATCTGTTTTTTCTTTAGCTTATTCAAGATTCAAAGATCTTGCAAAAGCCAGAACAGATTTAATAAAACTAAAAGAGGAAAAGAAAAGAGCGGAAGATGCATTAACAAACTTACAAGCCACACAAAAGCAATTGATTCAGTCAGAAAAAATGGCTTCGCTTGGCGAACTCACCGCCGGCATCGCCCACGAGATTCAAAATCCTCTCAACTTCGTCAACAATTTTTCTGAAGTAAGTAAAGAGTTGCTGGATGAACTGAATGATGAATTGGAAAACGGAAATCTGGAAGATGTGAGAGAGATTATGAGAGATGTTATTCAGAATTTAGAAAAAATAACTCATCATGGCAAACGTGCTGATGCCATCGTAAAAGGTATGTTGCAGCACAGCCGCAGCAGCAATGGTGAAAAAGAACCAACAGATATCAATGCTTTGTGTGATGAATACTTGCGATTGAGTTATCATGGACTAAGGGCAAAAGACAAGTCGTTTAATGCAACGATGAAAACGGATTTTGATGAAAGTATCGGTAACATCAATATTATATCTCAGGATATCGGAAGGGTAATATTGAATTTATTGACAAATGGCTTTTATGCAGTTTCTGAGCGGAGAGATACATTGCATACGTCCCAAGGTGGGAATTCCTACGAACCAACTGTTTCCATTAGCACAAAGAAAATGGTTGACAAAGTTGATATCAGAGTGAGTGATAATGGTAATGGCATTCCACAAAAAGTTTTAGATAAGATATTTCAACCCTTCTTTACCACTAAGCCGACAGGAAAGGGAACGGGATTGGGACTGAGTTTGAGTTATGATATTGTAAAAGCACATGGAGGTGAATTGAAAGTGGAGACGATGGAGGGAGAGGGAACAGTATTTATTATTCAATTACCAATTACTTAAAAAAATTATGAAACTATTTTTCTCCGCCTGCTTTCTGCTATTAACGATTTGTGGAAAAGCTCAATCTTTCCCCAAAAAATATGTGGATAGTTTAACGGCTGTTGCCCTTTCCAAAAAAACTAGCCATCCTTTAATACTGAACAGAGATAGTGTGTTGCAACTGCTATGGCAGGCTCCTTTACCAGCAGACCGCATTGCCATGTTTTATGATATTGTAGCATATTCCGAAGAGCTTACACCGGAGCAATCCCTTTATTACCACCAGCTTATTTTGGATGGAGCACAAAAAAGAGCAGATAAAGTGCTGGAGGCTTCAGTAATGGCAGAGTTAGGTTTTATTACTTCCAGAAATGGAAATACGCCCGGTGGGCTGAAAATGTTGTATAAATCGTTAGAACTGGCTGAAGCCACTGGTAATGCTCAGGCTATTGGCATAGCCTATAACAATTTAGGTAATTGCTATCCAAACAATTTACAAATCTCCAGAGACTACATGACAAAAGCCCTGGAGAATGCCCGAAAAGGTAATGATTACTTATTTACAAGTTTTGATTTGGGTAATTTAGCCCGTATGTTCATGGAAGAACAAAAAAGAGATTCTGCATTAGCTTACTTTTTGGAAAACTATAGATTGGCAGTAGAGAAAAATCTTGAAGCTACGATACCGAATATCCTTTTAAATTTAAGTGTTTTTGATAAAAAAAATAGCTTACAGTATTACCAGCAGGCGAGCCTGATGCCTTTTGCTATTCGAAATTCCGTAATGAAAAGTAGGATAGCCTCCCGTAAAGCCACTTACTACCTGGAATTGAATAGGATGGATTCTGCCTTTTACTTTGCCTCCGAAGTTTACAATCTTTCAGCAACAACTAATTTAACCCAGCAAATGAATGCATTGGCTTTAATGTTGCGATATTACCGGGCAGTACCGAACACCGATAGTACATTGTCTTATTTAGAACGCTATTACAAGTTAAAAGATAGTTTGTATGGCGATAAAGTGGTGGAACAGGCACAGAGTATGGCCTATAACGATATGCAGCGGCAAAAGGAACTGATAGCACAGAAAACCGCCTATCAAAACCGGATAATCTTGTATTCATTAAGTGCAGCAGCTCTCTTTTTAATGGGATTGGCTATTATATTCTGGCGCAATAAAAGAAAGGAACAACAGGCGAAAAAAATAGTACAAGAACAAAAAGATGAACTGGAACAAATTTTGGACAAACTAAAAACCACGCAATCACAACTAATACAATCAGAAAAAATGGCCAGTCTCGGTGAACTCACCGCCGGCATAGCACACGAGATTCAAAACCCGTTGAACTTTGTAAATAATTTTAGTGAAGTAAACAAAGAATTAATTGGGGAGATGAAGGCTGAAATCGAAAAGGGAAATTTAGAAGAAGTAAAAGCCATTGCATCAGATATCGAATCAAATGAAGATAAAATAAATCATCACGGCAAACGTGCCGATGCGATCGTAAAAGGAATGCTGCAACATTCAAGAAGCAGCAGCGGTGTGAAAGAACCAACAGATATCAATGCTCTGTGTGATGAATACCTACGGTTGAGTTATCATGGGTTACGGGCGAAGGACAAATCCTTCAACGCCTCGATGAATACAGATTATGACAATTCAATCGGCACCATCAACATCATTCCACAAGATATAGGAAGAGTAATATTGAATTTATTGACAAATGCATTCTATGCAGTCGATGAACGTCGTAGAGACGCATTGAATGCATCTCCGCCATTGAATGAGTCTCCAATGAATGCCCCGCATTACGAACCAACCGTTTCCATCAGCACAAAAAAAATTGGAGATAAGATTGAAATTCGCGTCAGCGATAACGGCAACGGCATTCCACAAAGCGCGATCGACAAAATATTCCAACCCTTTTTTACCACTAAACCGACCGGGCAGGGAACAGGATTGGGGCTATCAATGAGCTATGACATCATCACCAAAGGACACAATGGCGAGTTAAAAGTAACAACTAAAGAGGGCGAAGGAACAACTTTTACAATCACAATTTAATCAGGCATCAATGAAAATACTAGTAGTCGATGACGAAACAGATGTACAACCACTTTTTGAACAACGTTTCAGAAAAGAAATCAAAACTGGCGAAATCGAATTAGAATTTGCATTTTCAGGTGAAGAAGCCATAACATTTATGAATCAACACGAACATGAAGCAGTCTTAATTCTTTCAGACATCAATATGCCTGGCATAAGTGGATTGGTCTTATTGAAACACATTAAAGAAAAATTTGAAAAACCACCACCCATTGTAATGATGATTACCGCATATGGAGATGATGAGAACTATAAAGAAGCCATGAGTCTCGGGGCAGATGATTTTTTAACCAAACCAGTAGACTTTGCTATCTTGAAGGAGAAGCTCAAAACTTTTACACAATGACAAGAATTTTAGTAGCCGATGATGAGCCTGATTTAGAAACGCTAATTCGGCAAAAATTTCGACAAAAAATCAGAGAAAAGGAATACGATTTTGTCTTTGCCGCTAATGGACAAGATGCTCTTGACAAGATCTTATTGCACTCAGATATTGATATAATATTAAGCGATATCAATATGCCCGTAATGGACGGACTAACCTTGCTCAATAAAGTAGGTGAGTCCTATCCACTCTTAAAAACTGTAATCGTATCAGCTTACGGTGATATGGATAACATACGCGTCGCCATGAACCGTGGCGCCTTTGACTTTATTACCAAGCCCATAAATTTTGAAGACTTGCAATCCACGGTGGAAAAAACAATCCGGCACGTCTCACAGATAAAGGAAACACTCAAAGCAATCAAAGAAAATAACATTCTTAGGATGTACGTCGATGCAAATGTGCTTAACTTCATGGGAACAAGAGAATTTGAATCTTCACTTACTGATAATGAAACCATCGAAGCAACCGTTGCATTCATTGACATTTGCAGCTTTACATCTATTAGCGAAAAAGAATCACCTGATACCGTTGTCAAATTACTAAACAATTACTTTGACTTAATGGTAAAGGAGATTATTGCTCAAAATGGGATTATCGACAAATTTATAGGCGATTGTGTTATGGCCGTTTTTAAAGGCGATTTCCATTTAGATCGTGCTATTGATGCAAGTCTAGCAATTAGAAACAAAATAAAGGCATTGCCTGTAGAAAATAATTATTCACCAAATGTCTCCATCGGAATTAACAGTGGCGAAATGATTTCCGGCAATATAGGCTCAGCTACTTTAAAACGATTAGACTTCACGGTCATAGGTGATACTGTCAATACGGCCCAACGCCTACAAAGCCATGCTGAAAATGGACAAATAGCGATTACAGAACAATGCTATGAAAAAGTTAAACAATCCTTCAACTGTAAGAAGATTAGCTCTAAAATTCTAAAAAACAAAACGGATGAAGTTACTATCTATGAAGTTCTAAATTAATAAATAAGGACCAAATTGAAGAATACATTTAAGCAATACCATGAAAAAGACAAGGAGATTTTGAATCTATAAACATCGGAATTATTTGTCCTGTGTTGAGTACACATTGCAGTTACTCTGGCAGTAATATCAATTGCCAATTGTACCTAATCAATCAGAGATAGCCCGTCAGTTCGCAGCAAAACACAAGCATTCTTCAAGTCAAATTGCCCAGAAAATCCTCACTTCTTCGTACTCAAAAATGAGCTGACTTTTGTCACGCAAACAAAACGATAATCTAAAACATAACATACTCTTTGTACTTTGGGAAAAAAGACAGCCTTGCAGCATAAATTTCAAATCATACTCTTCAGTTCTTTGTTCTGCCTGCTTGGCTTTACATTGTGCAGTCAACCTATAAAGCTGAAAGTAACAGGCGATGCAAAAACCGGTTTCAGTGTCGATGTCTATGATGGAGCTCAATTAGTTGTCCACAACACAGAAGAATTTTCACTTAAATTGTCAAACTTCGACTTAAGTGAAACTACACAAATCCATAATTGGAGGGGCTCAAAATCGATCATTGACAAAGGAAAAATAATCTTGACTGGCGATACTTACCTATCAGATTTTGACTTAAGCCTTTTTGTAACTGTCACCTATGAGGTAATCAATGAAAACGTTGTCAAGAAGAGTATCGAATTATTTCAATCTGGGATGCCAACCCTTTACTACACTTTAGAAGAATCCTATAAACCGGCCAAAGTCCCCTCAAAATATCTAAGCTTCGAACACGATGATTTTCCCGGAGGATTTGCACATGAAATGTTCCCCTCCGCGGGCTTCGTAACACCGGATAATCAAGTGGTAGGATTCTTGATGGATGCTGGTTATAAGAACCATTACACACGCACTACTCGCAGACGATTTAACGGACATGGTGGTGGTTTTGTAGGAATGAGAAAATTGCCAGATCCATCCTTGTTATCAGTTGCAACATCAAAGGAAAGGGCACAAAATCAACATTATGTCAAGCAAACCTTTGGCGAAATGTATAATTTGGATGCAGGAAAGGAAACAAATATTAAAATTCAAGCAAAATTTGAAAATATAGGAGGAATAGTGCTCAAACAAGAGCCTCGATTAATTTCGCTTAACTACAAGGCTCCCGGTCGCTCAGGGATCGAATTCATTGCGCCTTTGAAAGATCAGAAGGTCTACACCATTTCCTTCCTATCCAAAGGCAGTACACCAGTTGCGCTTAAATTGTTTAGAATCAAAAACGGAAAGAAGACGATAGAACTGGAGCACGGCATTAAATACATCGACAATTTCCCAATAAAAGAAAAAGAATGGACTCTCTTTAAGGGAAGCATTTTGGTTCCTTATATAGAGAATGACAGCGTTTCGATGTTCATTGGCTCGCTATCCGGCAATAAAAACTGGCTTCAAATTAAAGACCTTAAAATTGTAGAACACCAACCTCAAAAGGAACCTTACAATAAAATGAATATGGGAGAAAAGGTCACCAAAACGACCTACATGTTTGTTGAACCATGGACGAACCATCACGATTTTGTTATTTCCTCACAAACAAAACTATCGGAAGGAAAAGGATTTGAGGGATCCCTAATTGAGAAAATGCTTTACGCAAATTTCAATATGCTGACCTGGATTACCTCAATTGATGATTTTACTGCTTTTAATGTTCCTAATATGAACTACGCACCAGATATGTATAATCGCGATGCGTTCTTCTCCACAGTTTCAAGTTATAATCGAGAATTAAATCTTCAAATTTGGGAGCAATGGGGTAAAACCCAAACGGCAAAAGGTGCAATAGCAACCATCATCACTCCATACATGGGCACCATTGAAGCCAAAGACAACGAGGCGACTATTCAATGGTTGATTTGGGCCATGCTGAACAAAAAACGATTCGGAGTTACACTACCAGAGGAAAAGATAAAGAAGGCT
>JBDSUZ010000203.1:0-3706 GCA_039927395.1 Saprospiraceae bacterium
GCATTTCGGTAGAATATTCAGGAACAATGCAAAACTATCCAGTCTGGGAATACCGCAAATTGCGGCTATCATGGGATCATGCGTTGCTGGCGGAGCATATCTGCCAATCATGTCAGATGAGGCGCTAATCGTTGACAAGACAGGCTCGATATTTCTAGCTGGTCCTTATCTGGTCAAAGCAGCAATAGGTGAAAGTGTCGATATGGAAACCCTAGGAGGAGCCACGACGCAATGTGAAATATCTGGGGTTACTGACTACAAAATGCCAGACGATGCTACATGTCTGGAGACCATCCGCAAAATAATAGACAAATATGGACATGAACCTAAGACGGGCTTTGACAGGATCGATGCGGCTGCGCCGAAATCAGATCCAAGTGAAATCTATTCGCTATTTCCGGAGAATCCGGGCAAGCCATATGACAGTTTGGAAATACTCAAACGTCTCGTTGATGACTCAGAACTTGTTCAATACAAAGAAGGATTTGGCAAGACTATGATATGCGCCTATGCTCGGATTGATGGATGGGCCGTGGGAATAGTGGCAAACAACCGACAAGTAGTAAAAACAAAAACTGGTGAAATGCAGTTTGGGGGAGTGATTTATTCCGACTCAGCCGACAAGGCTACCCGCTTTATTCTCAATTGCAATCAGAAGAAAATTCCATTGGTTTTCCTGCATGATGTCACCGGATTTATGGTGGGCACGAGGTCAGAGCATGGAGGAATCATTAAGGATGGTGCCAAAATGGTCAATGCTGTCGCAAATTCAACTGTACCGAAATTTACCATTGTGATGGGAAATAGCTACGGCGCCGGCAATTATGCCATGTGCGGTAAAGCATATGATCCTAGACTGATAGTTGCATGGCCTACGGCCAAAATTGCCGTGATGGGAGGTGCCCAGGCGGCAAAAGTGTTAACTCAGATACAAGCGCATACCTTGAAAAACCAAGGCCATCCACTTGATCCCGTGGGAGAAGAAATGCTCTACCAAGAGACAAAGATGAGGTACGATCTGCAGACCTCACCTTACTATGCCGCTGCCCGACTTTGGGTGGATGCAGTAATTGATCCTTTGGATACAAGGAAATACATATCAATGGGGATCGAAGCTGCCAATCAGGCTCCAATTGAGAAATTCAATGTTGGCGTAATTCAATCATAAGTTTTGGATCAGTACATAGCGAAGACATTTCAGGGCCTAGAACCCACACTTGCTGCCGAATTGGAAAATTTGGGAGCAATGAATATTGTAATTATCAAACGAGGAGTCAGCTTTGAAGGAGGGCTACCCGTCCTTTACCGGGCAAACTATCAATGTAGAACAGCATTGCGTATCCTCAAGACCTTGTTCTCGTTTGAGGCATTAGATGACAAAGCACTATACGGAAGGGCTAAGAAATACGATTGGACCAAATTGTTTGGGCTAACCGATACTTTTTCAATCGATGCTACTGTAAGGTCGACGCTATTTACACATTCGAGATATGCAGTGCAAGTGCTAAAAGATGCTATCGTTGATCAATTCAGAGAAGCTACTGGTGAGCGCCCAAATGTAGATACTGAGAATCCCAAGATTCGTCTCAATCTATATATCAACGAAAAAGATATCTCGATCTCCCTGGATAGTTCCTCGGAACCATTATTCAAACGTGGCTATCGCTCTGGCACAGGCGATGCACCTATCAATGAAGTGCTAGCAGGTGGACTTATCGCATTGAGCGAATGGAATGGCGAAACGGATCTGCTTGATCCCATGTGCGGATCAGGGACGCTGCTTATAGAAGCAGCTATGAAGGTCACAAATACGCCAGCCCAATTTTTTCGCAAGGATTTTGGGTTCATGCAATGGCCCGATTTCAACGATAATCTCTGGGAGCAAATCAAATTGTCAGCCGATTCAAAGATTGTGCCGCTTAAATGCAAAATCAGGGGATCTGACCTTGACCAAAGGGTTCTTCAGGTATGTGCTTACAACTTAAAGAGAGCGGGATTTGGAGAGGAGATCAAGATTCGTCAGGATTCATTCTTCAAGATGGAAAGTCCAGAAGCTCCAATCACTGTAATGATGAATCCTCCCTACGACGAGCGGATACCGCTCGAGTCGGTCGAAACATTTTACAAAAACATTGGTGATAAGCTCAAGCAGGACTTCAGTGGATGCAAAATCTGGATCATCACAGGTAATCTTGACGGGCTTAAGAAAGTGGGACTCAGAACTTCCAGGAGATTTCCTTTGTTAAATGGTCAATTAGATAGCCGATTTGTCTTGTATGACATGTATATCGGAACTAAGAGGATATTCACTGTCAAGGAAGACGTAGTTGAAGTAGAAAAAACACAAGAATTGGTCGATGAAGCTAAAGAGGAGCAATAGAAAATTATGGGTCTTACTACTGTCCCTATCATTTCCATTATTGGGATTTGGTCAGTTGACTACTGATCGCCCCTTGTTGACAAATGTGCGTGAAACTACGATTTCACCGATAAAAACAAATGGTTTGGCATATCCAGATAAGCTTGCGTTAAATCTCTTAAATCAAGGAATGACTTCTACAATGATATCCTACAAACAATCTCCGGAGGCATTTTTTTGCAAAAAGGAAATGTTGATGGATCGTCAGAACAAAGTGCAGTTCAGATTTAGACTGGGCTCGGCGGCATATGTCAATTACCTCGAAGGAAAACCAGGATATTCGGTTCCCTAGTAAATTTGTAGCCTATCTCATTTTCATAAGATCATCCACTCCCAGAGGGCGATTGACTTGAAATCCTTCAGCAAATTCAGCGGAAATACTCCTGCCAAACATGCGCGCTTTACCATATATCAATTCCCAGAAATCAGCTCCAGAAATAGGTGAATCAAGTTCATTTGATTGCGGGTCAAAAAACTGCGACTTGAAGGCCTTTATTGCTTCAATTTTTTGCTCCATAAATTGGGAAATATCCACCACAAAATCAGGTTCGAGAAACTCATCCTGAATGTAGTGATAGACAGCTTTTGGCCTCCATCGGTCTTGGGCATTGCCAAGTTCATCTGTCGTGTAGATTTTTTGCAAGCCAGCGTAGAAACAAGCATCTGCGATCAATTTGGCTGCTCTACCATGATCCGGATGTCGGTCTGACTTTGCATTTGCCAAGACAATATCTGGTTGATACTTGCGAATAAATGGGATGATTCTCATGATGGATTCCTGATTAATTTCAAAGAATCCGTCGGCAAGATTACAATTTTCTCTAACTGATATTTCGAGAATTTCGGACGCTAATTTGCCTTCCTCAAGACGCAATTCTCTACTTCCTCTAGTTCCCAATTCACCATTGGTCAAATCGAGGATTCCTACCTTATTTCCCAGTGCTTTTTGCTTCAGAATTGTACCTGCGCAACTAAGCTCAACATCATCGGGATGTACTCCGATGGCTAGAATATCTAATTTCATTGAGAGATTGGATTATTTATCAAATGGATTGATGCATATTTTGCTATTCGACGTTAACAACAAATTCTATTTTTTCGTTCACCATCTGATCAAAGCTGAACCCCAGGTAAAACCACTTCCAAATGCTGCCAAACAGATGAGGTCGCCTCGCTTTACTTTTCCTGCTTCCCAAGCTTCACTCAAAGCAATTGGAATAGAGGCGGCAGTTGTATTGCCATATTTCTGGATATTGCTAAAGACCTTTTCTTCTGATAAGCCAAGGT
>JBDSUZ010000204.1:0-2197 GCA_039927395.1 Saprospiraceae bacterium
ATCGCCGAAAAGTATATTTCCAATAAAGTGCGGAAGGCAGAAGGAATGAGCTGGGAATTATTTGGCAAACGACTCAATCGTTATCTGATCCACATTGAGAAACTATTCTCTCCAGAGCTTATCATCATTGGAGGAGGTATCAGCAAGGATTTTGGGGAATTCAAGTCTCAATTGACGCTGCCCGTTAAAGTCATTCCCGCCATTTTACAAAATTCTGCAGGAGTGATTGGTGCAGCGATGTACGCTAGGTCCCGAATGGATTCTTAGTTGAGCCTGAAAGGCGCAATCAATTCAAATTCTGGGATCCGCACGGGAAAAACAGTCTCTTCTCCAATTTTCTTAAATTCATAGAAGCCATACATGCGACCTAAATCGCTTGTCAAGGGGCACCAGGAATGGTAGATATGGCTTGCTCCTGCCAATAGAATAGGTTGCTGACCAACGACTCCTTCTCCAGTGATTTCTTTGTACCCAACGGCAGAATCAAAGATGTACCAGTGACGTCGGAGCAACTGAACCGTGTGTTCAGATAGATTTTCAATCAGCACTTCATACGAGAATATAAACTTGCCTTGATCCGGCTCGGAGTGAATGGCTTCATATTCCGGGCGGACTGTAATCTTGATTCCGTTTGTAATAAGTACTTCCATATTAAGTTCCTACGAATTGCTTGACGATTTGCAATGCCTCTGTTTGTGCAATTGCTAATATATCATTAACGATTGCCTTATCAAATTTGTTTTCGTACGTAAGTTCTATTGCAGCGCGGTCAAACCTACGTTTCAGGCTTTCAGGTGTTTCAGTTTTTCTGAGCTTCAATCGTTCTAGGAGAACTTCCTTTGAGGGAGGTTTGACGAAGATCGTCAGACAATTATCACCGTAAAATTCCTTGATATGAACAGCACCTTTAACATCGATATCAAAGATGATATGCTTGTTCATAGCCCAAAGACGTTCGATCTCAGATTTGAGCGTACCGTAAAACTGATTTTCGTACACTTCTTCATATTCGAGAAAATCACCTTTTTGGATTCTTTCCTGGAATGTTTTTGTGTCGATAAAATAGTAATCCCTGCCTTCAACCTCTCCTGTTCGCCTCAGTCGGTTTGTGGCTGACACCGAAAATGCCAGGGAGCGCATATGCTTCAACAGGTATTTGACGATGCTGGTCTTGCCAGCTCCTGAAGGTGCGGTGATGACGATCAATTTACTCATATCCCGGACCTAAACTATGTTGGCTAATTGTTCTTTAATTTTTTCCAACTCGTCTTTCATTTGCACTACACAGCGTTGCATGGAGGAGTCATTTGCCTTGGCACCTAAGGTATTGATTTCTCTGCCGATCTCCTGCCCGATAAAGTTTAGTGTTCTGCCCTTTGCCATTCCCGGCTGATTCATCGTCTCCATAAAATATTCGCAATGCTGAGCCAAACGAACTTTTTCTTCTGTGATGTCCATCTTTTCTAGATAGAATATCAATTCCTGCTCAAATCGGTTATTGTCGATTTTGCCGGCACCGACTTGCTCAATCAACAGGTTTTGCAGTTTGAGTCTTTGCCTTTCCATGCGCTCCTTTTCAAATGGTCCTACTTGCTCTAGCAGCGTTAGTATACTGCTGATGCGTAGCCTCAGATCCTGGTCAATCGATTTGCCTTCAGTCAATCTGAATTGAGTGAATTGCTGCAAGGCTTCCTGAAATATCTTCTGAAATTCAGTCCATTCTGCTTCCTCCAATGTTGAATCCTCCGTTCCGACGACATTTGGCAAGCGCAATACGGATGATAGTAAACTCTGATCCTGTAGGCCGGTTCTGTGGATCAATGATTTGAGCTGATTGGTATAGCTGATAAACAAACTCTCGTTGATGAGATTTGGTGCTGATTCGAACGGAGATTCGACATTTAAGTTAAAATCGATTTTGCCACGGTCGGCAGCTTCCGTGATCTGTTTTCTGATTTCAGCCTCCTTGTCCCGATATGCTCCTGGCATTCGCAAGCGCAGTTCTCCTTGTTTACTATTGAGCGAGCGTATCTCAACCTGAAGGGTTTTGCCCTCCCACACAGTGCTTGCTCTACCAAATCCCGTCATCGAGTATACCATATGAGGCTAATTTTGATGCTAAAGGTAGTATCCTAAGCTTATCATAAAAATATATTCACGCATTTGGATCCAATCCTGGCCAATTTTTGTCTCAGAA
>JBDSUZ010000205.1:0-22261 GCA_039927395.1 Saprospiraceae bacterium
GGGCATGTCATTGTCCCCTCCTGCTGGTACTTACCTCATTCTTTTTAATGGGCAGTATGGTCTTGCGGCAAGCGCACCTGTGAGCACTCAACAAGGAGTTATCGACCTTACTGCTGCATATAACGCCTTGATGGCAATCTCTGCGACAAACACTACACACGGGCCAATTTTTGGAAATGGTGAAACATTGTCTCCCGGAGTTTATGATCTTCCTGCAGCTGTCTCCCTCGCTGCTACACTGACGATGGATGGAGGTGGAGATACCAATTCAGTGTTTATAATTCGAATGGTCGGTGCACTTACAACCGGCGCTCTCACAACAGTGGTGCTTTCAAATGGCGCAAGAGCTCGCAATATATTTTGGGTTTGCGAAGCGGCAATTGCAATGGCCGCCACGACGATAATGAAAGGTACACTAATCTCTCATGCTGGAGCTGTTTCTATGGCGGCTGGATCAAACCTGGAGGGTAGTATGTTTTCTCTGGTTGGTGCAATATCTATGGGTCCCGGAACAATCACTCGTCCAGTCGGCCCTTCCTATATTGATCTCGGTGTCTTGTCCACCTTTGTCTTATTTACGGCAGCGGGAGCAATCGCAAATACTGGTTCTTCAATGATTACTGGCGATGTAGGCACTAATGCTGGGGCAATTGCAGGTTTTGATGATATCGATGGCAATATATATGGCCCCGGCGCAGCCCCCATTCCAGTAAATAACTCCTTAGTTACTTTTAGCCTTTATCAAAATGGACTGCAGGTGGCGAACTCAAGCCGAACCGTTGACATAAATACATCATTTGTTGCTCTCCAAGCCATGGGGACAGTAACTGCAGGTCAGTCATTTGAAATAAGGTGGAGAGTTGATACAGGAGGTGTGTTTATCGGCAATAGAATATTATCGTTGATAAGGGTTGCTCAATAGGAATTGGGACCTTCTGCTCCTCCTTTAGGCTAATAGAGACACAGACATTGAATTGGCGAGGTAAGAACGTTTGCAGTGGTTTTTATCTCGCTAATTGAATTATTATTCCGACTATCCCGATAATTAAACATAGAGGGGAGAAGAGTTTTGTGTCAATTTTTCCGAAATCAGTATTTTTTACGGTTTTGAAGAATCCAACATTTTTGAATTCACCAATTGCACGCAAGAGAAATATTATCGGTATTATCCAACCTGTATATTTCATTATCCATTCGGGTAGGTTATAGTCCATAAGCCCTGCTCTAAGCGCATAAAAAATAGCAAATGCAGTCAAGCCAAGGCCAACTATAGCACTATCGATCTTTTTTGGATTCAATACTCTCTCTCCATTTTCTTTTGTTGGCAGCGATTCGGCAAATCCAAATGTTCCTCCGATTGCCCAATTGAAATGAATTAATCCAAGCACGATAAGTATGAGGCTTAGGAGGATTGATAGGATCATAAATTTAGTTGGGTTTTCTCGGTCTTAACAACATGTATTGCTGCTTAGAATCGGGAGTGAATTTGGCCCTTGTGTAATTTTACATCATACTAACCATACTTCCACAAAACTTGTTGCAATTCCCAATTCTAAGAGCTTAATTGGAGTAGCTTTTTATAGTTTCTCCTATGTAATTCATTGCCTTACTGTAGGTCTCAATACCATGTCCTACATTGTTAAATATCTTGACCTCTTTTAGTGTCTTTATGTGCGATTCTGCGTTATCGATAGATTTTTGAAAGGGGAACAACAGGTCTTTATCACCTTCGAGGAGATATATATCAGCCATAACTTCACCCAATTGCTTATCCATATAATATGGCTTTTGAGTTTTGTCTTTATATCGGGTGATTGCAAAGAGTTCATAATCAACTAGCATTTGTTCTGATATAGCTGATAACTCGTGGTTTGGCTTTGAAAAGACTGCCTTATTTAGAAACTTCAATACGTTCTTCGAAGTGGGGACTAAAATTGGTAAAATGTTATAATAAAGATTCTTAATTGACATCGAAAATGCTTGCAGACAACCGGGATTTAGTAGAAATGTAGCTTTTATTAATTCGGGCCTCACTATGCCAAGTTTCATACAAATCAAGCCTCCAAAAGAAGCGCCTGCTAGAAATGCCTGCTTAATTTTTAATTTATCCAATACTTCTGCTGCCCAAATACCATAATCCAGTGAATGAATATCAGGCGTATCTCCGTCGCTCAGATTGGGCAATCCGTTGGTTTCGACCATAAATATTCTCATCTTATGGTTGAAGTTATCCAGACCTTTGTCAAAGTCCCAGATAAGAGGGGTTGTTCTTGCACCTGGGAAAATTACAAGAGTCTCTAAGTTGGCGTCATGGGTGTTGAGCCCCCATACATGCGTTTTGCCTAATTCTGTTTGAATTTCAAACCTTTCGTAAACCCTTCCGTTTTCCGATTCTAATTGTTTTACCCAATTTTCAAAATAGGCATGATCTTTTGCTTCATCTTTAAAATGGGATTTTCCTTTGATTTTCATTTTATGCTTTTTGATAGGTATTTAGCAAAATAGTCGAGGGCGATCGATGCAACTTAAACAAGGGCTTGTTGAGCCGTCGATTTGCTTGATATTTTCGATTATCTGGCCACAAATCGTTCGTCCTTGTCATTTTGTTTCAATGTGGGACAAAGGTCATTGGAAGATTGCCAATTCTACTTTACATATGTTAATAAATGTTTCCTTCTATATTTTTATTGAATGCCTGCCCGAATCCGACTTAGACTTACTGGACTGGTTGCGATGTATGAGGCAATATGCTTCAAAGGGCAACGATTGGAAATGCCTGGGTGCCGCTCTTCCACTAACAGGTATCTTTCACGAGCAGAATGCAAGCGGAGGCTTTCTATGCGCTCTTGCTCCCGCAAAATGACTAATGAGCTGAGCTTGCGTGCTGCAGTTTCCAAATCATGATGCCGGCTACAGCAGCTTTCGAATTCTTGATAATTAATTGAATATATCTCCGAATCTTCAATTAGCTGAATGGCACATAGGGAAGGTTTGCCATTAAACAAGCTTGGCACTGCGCCGATAAATTGGCGATCGATGGCGAAGTAGAAGGTAATCTCATTGCCATCTTGGTTGTAAAAGGCTCTAGCCAGGCCTTTTTGAATAAGGAATAAAGTGTTCGCTACTTTTCCAGCTTCTAGGAGAAAGGTTTTTTTGGGAAAAGTGGCAAAGGAAATAATCGAACTGAAATCCATTCTCGCTTGCTCCGACAAAGGATTTATTAAGGCAAAAGCATCTACAATCGGATTATTTTCCAAGTTCTAATATTTTAAGAATGGGCTTGCCTTCCTTTCAATAGTAAATATAATCTATTGCTGCAATTTTGATTTGGTAGAGTGACTCTGTTCCCTAGTTCTTCATCTCATTCTTATAAACAACCCCTCCCTTCATTACAAATGACACATCTTCAAGTATGGAAATGTTCTCCAATGGATTTCCACGAACGGCAATGATATCAGCAAATTTGCCCTTCTCAATTGTGCCAATTTTTGCGCTCTGCCCTAGAAGGTCAGCCGCATTGATAGTTGCCGATTGAATGGCTTGCATCGGCGTTTGGCCATATTTTACCATTAAGGCAAATTGACGTGCATTTAAGCCATGTGGAAATACTCCGGCATCGGTGCCAAAGGCAATCTTAAGTCCTGCCTTGACCGCATTTGTGAAGCTGATATCCATCAGCGGTGCTATTGATCGTCCTTTGTTTAGAATTTTTTCAGGAAATCCTTTTTTTGCGAACTCCTTGATGACATATTCAGCTACATATATTGTTGGGACATAATATGTTCCTTTTTCTTTCATCAATTGTATTGTTTCTTCATCTAAAATGCTTCCGTGTTCTACTGAATTAACTCCTGCAAGTACGGCTCGCTTGATCCCCTCAGTTCCGTGAGCATGGGCAGCGACTTTACGTCCCCACATATGTGCTTCGTCAACGAGAGCCTTCATTTCCTCGAGCGAATATTGTGGAGCACCAACACTTTCTTCTTCACTCAGTACGCCCGCTGTTGCACAGACTTTGATAACATCCGCTCCCCATTTTACATTGTTTCGAACTCGTTTTTTTATTTCATCGACACCATCAGCTACTCCTGTAAAATCAGGATTACCTTTTGACGAAATATTTGGATTAAAGCCGGATAAATCTGAATGTCCACCTGTTGCTCCAAGTGCAAATGTTGCGACAAACAATCTCGGTCCTTCGATCACGCCTTCGTTGATCGCATTGCGAAGGGAGATATCAATCAATTCACCTGAACCCAAATCACGACATGTTGTAAAGCCAGCTTCTAGTGCGTGCTTAGCATAAATTGGGGCACGTATGGCATAGTCCATGGCCGTTTTTCTAAAGATATCGCCATAGTAATCATTGCTTGGTTCGGCAGTTATGTGGGTATGGCAATCAATCAAACCTGGTAAAACAGTTGCATCGCCCAAATCAATAATCTCTGCGTCTTTTGGAATAATGACTGCGGCACCTATGGCAAAAATAGTATCACTTTGAATTAAAATGATTTGATTCTTCAGAATGCTGCCACTTGTTACATCAATTAGTCGACCGGCTTTAATTGCTTTTACTTTGCTTTGCGCATGCATCATATTGGCACATGCAACAAATACGACTGCTATAAGAGTGATTGTTCTTTTCATGAAGGATTTGATGGGTTGGTGATCATATCAAATGCAAATATAGAGTTCAGTGCTGATATAGAGCCAGCTCTGATGAGGCCATGAGATGCATTGTTATTGTAAGTAAGATAGGATAAATTTTGGCAATGTTTGGCAGGTCGTGCAAGCAGCTTTACATCATAATAAGTGATTTTTACACTATTTCAGCACCAGTTTCTGCACCAATATTCCTTTAGCAGTTTTTAGAGAAACAAAATACATTCCTGATGGAATATTATCTAAAGGCACATTTGTTTTCGACGCATTTACTCTAATTGTTTGCAAAATTAAACCATCGATATTTCGCAGCTCTGCGATTCCGGAATAATTTGTTTCTATTTCAAAATGATCAGTACATGGATTTGGAAAGATGTTTAGGTATCCTGTTTTGTCGCTGAGATTCTCGGTCGATAATATCGCTTCGCAAATGCTTGATTGTCGTTGGAGATCATGTTGAAACATGAGCCAATCTGGCCCGGTACCTATGCCAGCTGATATCATATAGGCTCTCCCATAATTACTTTGAAAGTCGGGGTAATTTGTATATCCACCAACTACAAATACATCAATTGTGCCATCTTTATCGAAATCAGCAATCAGTGGTGCATGATCTATATCAAAGGACTTTCCAATATCCTGCGTCAAATCCAAATCCCAAATAAGTGTACCTGATTTCCCATCTAGCACCGTTACTCTACCCTTGCTGCTTCCAAATACTACATCCAAATAATCGTCACCATCAATATCTCCAAGCGCCACACCTCTAAAAGCTGTTGCAAAATTGGGAATAGTGTAATACCAGAGAAATTCACCATTGTTGTGCAAGGCACCCACGCCATATGCATCGCAAAAAATGACTTCACAGATACCATCTTTGTCAAGGTCAGCGATGGTGGCCGGAGCCCCTATATAGAATGACGTTTGATATTCCCAAAGGGTAGAACCATCCTCACCATTTAAGGCATGTAATATGCCGTTGTAATCGCCAAAGATCAGTTCAGGTTTGCCATCCTTATCGATATCGGCCGTAGTGGTACCATGATACATGTGGTTTGGTAAAGGTTTTGACCAAAGTAGTTTTTGATTATTGGCAGTATATGCGTAAATATGATTCGTGTCGGTCCCAAATGTCCAAGTGCCAACAACAAAATCCAATTCGCCATCCATATTAAGATCTACAATTGTCGGTGCAGTTTGTATCCAGCAATTTGAATAGACTGTTTTGTTCCAGGCTACACTGCCATCCTCGCTATTAAAACACCTAACATGACCATCAAATCCCCCATGTAATATTTCAACCTTGCCATCATGGTCTATATCTGCTAGAGTAGCAGGAGAGTCGCTTCCCGCAGTATTGGCTTGCCATTGGACTTTCCCGGAACTACCTCTAAAGCAAAATGTCTTAGCATTGCAAGAGCTTGGCATGATAACTTCGAGTGTATCATCACCGTCGATATCATATAGGGCCATTGCTACATCATTGCAACCTTCGTTAAACTCTGTACCAGTATTTTATCGCCAAAGCAAAGAGCCATTTTCTGCATTGAGTGCATACACACAACTGTCATTTCGATAGCAGCCAAATACTACCTCAAGATTGCCGTCATTGTCTATATCCCCAGCGGCAGATTGTCCAAATGATGAATCCAATACGTCATACGACCATTTGATTTGTGGAAATTGTGCTTCCGCAATTTGCGCGATATTTAAGCAAACAAGAGCTGTGAAAATGGCCTTCATATGTTGAATGTTTAAGATCTTCATTTGAACTTTAAGTTTTTCAATTCAACTTTTCATAACATATTGCCTTTGACGGCAGCAGCGTAAGAGGCGCCACTATGAAGATTTAATGTTGAGGATACAACGAGAATGTTGCACATCACCTAAATATCGGAAATTTTCAGCTCCCATCAAAATGTCGCAAATCAGACTCTGACAATATCAAAATGAATGTAAATTATTTCGTTCAAGAGACGAGGCGTAGCGGCGTCTAAGCTTTCCGGTTCCTATCCACACCCTTCCTTCAATTTGTTGATATCAAAGTCTATCGGAATGGGCACCTTCTTGATTAAGTTAAGCCAATCTGTTTCCAATTGTTTGAGAGAAAATCCGTAGATGACATCAAATTGTTCAAAACCCCCAGTCCACAATTGCTTCATCTTCTCTGCGCCATATTTTTCATACAAATATTTAAAGATGCCAGCGCTTTGTATATAGGCAATTACGTCGCTTTTCTTTGCCTGAATATCAAAGTTATTTATCAAACTATCCAGGGGAAATAATTGTTTCTGTTGCAAATAATAGGCGTTGATACTATACATGGGATTGTCGTAAAAACAGAAATTGTCTGTATAGGTTGCTCCACCTTCGTCCAGTAGTCGAAAGTTTGTCATGCCCCAAGTTTCAAATGCTATGAGGTGAAATATTTCGTGCTTGAATTGTGGCCGAATATCCTTATTGTAAACAAAAAATACAAGGTCATGGCCTAGTGCAGCGCCCCCTTTGATCTTATAACCCATTACCTTTTGCATCTCCTCTTTGCTATCGACTGCGAGCAAATAGATCCCATTATTGTATGTAGCAATGTCAAGCACAGATAGTATTCTAATATATGCACTGTCCAATTCCCGCTCTATGTTTTGAATGTTGGAGGCTGTATATGAACTGTCTTTGAAATAGATGCGAAACGATTTGTAATTGACAGATGATAGTTCGAGCGAATCATTGCCAATAAAGCCTTGGACATAGCTTGAAGGTTGCCTGAAGATTGTTTGTTGGCTGTAGCTATTTGCAACGGCGAGCAGGAGGGTGAATAGGAGTATTATTCTTATCATTGGGATTTTGGGGAATTGGGACGTTACCTAAATGTCGGAAACAATATCGAAGCTTCATAATAAGGGAATTGGTAATTTGTTGGTGAGGCGTGGAAAAAGGGCTTATGGCTTTAGGCTTTTGGCGTTAGGAAACAGCCATACTGTGTTGACTAATCAAATCAGCTTACCGTTACAGCCCAAATTCCTTCGTCCCAATTCGAGGAGGCCTGAAACGCCTTGAACTCATAATTTCGTTAACTTCTACCCCAACACGCTCAAATACTCCCTAAATGGCCCAACCAAGTCCGCATTTTGCTTAGCGATGACTCGAGTGATTTGTGCAATATGCGTAAGGTCGTGTGTCACCCAAGTGGCAACCAATTGCTGTAAGCTTACTTCACCCAATTTGGGATGGATAGCAGTTTTTGTGTAGTCATTGTCATGAAGATCGTAGCTTAATAGTTCAGCGATGCCTTGTTTCCTTTCTGCTTCAAATTGGCTCAATAACTGCACCATTGTATTGTTATTTGCAAGAATGAAATGGGCCTGCATGTCGATCGGAGCGAACACCTTATCGCTATCGTCGGAAAGGATGACCCTAAATCGCGGAATCCAATCTGTTTGCTCGCAAATGATCAAGTGTGCAAGAACTTCTTTGGCGGTCCAGGTGTCTTCACCTTCAGTGGTTTCGGTCCACTCAGGGCTTAGATCTTTTAAGAAGGTCGAGAGAACGGAAGGTGTTCTTTCAAGAATTTCAAGTGATTTATTGAGGGAGAACTGCATGGTGGCTTGTTTTTGTAGCTAAGTATTCGCCATCGGCAAGGATTTGAAATGGCTGAATGATTTGCAGAGAAAGATTGTCAAGTACGGCGAAACTTGTATCTGTTGGACGATAAAATTCTGTTTCAAATTTGCCGTAATGGATGGGAATTAGGCTTTCAGCCTGAAGCAATTTTGCGGCATTGAACGCCTGTTCGGGGGTCATCGATGCAGGAACAGTGCTGTATTGCAGTCCCACGATTTGAAAGTTTACAATGGCACCATTGATTGGCATAAATGCGTAGCGGATATTTGGGTTCTCTTTTCCGAGTTTCCAAAATTGGTTGTGCCAGATGGTATCTCCACCGTGAAATATTTTAGTTTTATTGAACTCTACAATCCAGGCACATTGTTCTTCGCCAATTCCATCCAATGAATAGACTGATTTGAAGATGATTCCATTTTCCTGAAATACTTCATCATTTTCCAAAAGAATGTAGTTGCGATTCAATTTTGCGATTTCCTTTTCGTGCTTTTTGTAAGCAATTATTTTTCCATCCTCTTTTAGGCATCGCTCAATGACGCTGGTATCAAAGTGGTCTAAAT
The DNA here is from genome assembly GCA_039927395.1 of Saprospiraceae bacterium. Taxonomy (GTDB): domain Bacteria; phylum Bacteroidota; class Bacteroidia; order Chitinophagales; family Saprospiraceae; genus JBDSUZ01. The sequence continues at coordinate 8,844 of JBDSUZ010000205.1, forward strand.
GTAAATGTGTGAATAGAACATAATCGGCTTTAACCTCGTCTCTGAAATTCACAACTGGCGTTAAGGGATTTCCCAGAACTGGATAATATGGCTTGAAGTTTTGGACTGCATCAATCAGAACTATCTTGTCGCCACATTCCAATTTGATTCCTGCCCAGTTTAATTTTTGAATTGTCATTGTACTTTATTTCGAGTCTTTCTTTGTAAGAAATTCATCCGTAAAATGTCCTCTTTCTTTCAGTTTTGAAAATTTCGCGGCGTTGAATTGATGTGAATTTCCTTTGGGAATGGACAGCGAATTCCATTTTTCAGCACTCATTTTTCCGATAAACACAATTTGTCCGATATGGTAAGGATAATGAGCCAATTGTCGGTTAATGGCTTCAAGTACCGTATGACCTTGATTCCGGATATAGACTATGTTATCGAGGTCATCATCAGTCAAAGAATGCAAAGTGTCCAAAAACACCTTCCAGCCTTCATCCCATTTTTGGATGAGTTCTTCTTTTGTAGCTAAGTCATTTTCAAATTCGGCATCCCGATCGCGCCATTCTTTTTCCCCATCTGTTGTGAGAAAATCTGTCCAACGGCTCATCATATTTCCCGATAGATGTTTGACTATCGTCGCAATACTGTTTGAGTCTTCATTGTATTGCCACCACAGTTTTTCGTCGGGAATTTGGGAAAATGTCTTTTCACCTAGCATTTTGTAATACTCAAATTGCTTGATGGCGCTTTCCAGATAGTTTGTATTCATGACTTCTTTCTTATATAATTAATATACCGTTCGGTATTTGGGTGGTCATATTTTTTTAGCACTTCAAGCCCAAGATGAATTTTTCTAGGTACTTCATTGCAATGTGTAACTCGGTTGCTTTTCCCGTAACCTTTGCTTGCATGATGGCTCCCTCGATCAATGACATTACGATGACCGCCACTTCAGTTGGCTTGGTATCAGCTTCTATTTCGCAATGTTTGATACCTCGTTTAACTTGATTTTCGATGGATTTTTTCCAAAATGCAAGAGCGCTTGACGCTCGCTCTTTTAGTTTCGGATGTGTGTCATCCGCCTCAGTTGAGGTGTTCAGTATGGGGCAGCCGGGCTTTAGCAATGGAATTTTCAAAAAGTCCCGATAGACTTTTGGGTACACCAGTAATCGTTCAATTGAGTTATCGGTCGCTATCATTTTGTCTTTGATATACAGCGTCACCCGATTGAAATTGTAATCAAAGGCTGCGAGCGCAACCTCGTCCTTATTTTCAAAGTTTCCGTAAATACTGCCTTTTGTAAGGCCTGTCACATTTGTCAAGTCATTCATCGAAGTCCCTGCAAACCCTTTTGCGTTGAAAACAGGTGCCGTCTTTTCGATTATGAACCGCTTTGTTCTTTCGGATTTTGAAATGTCATTCTTCATATTGGCCGCAAGGTAGATAAAAATACCGAGCGGTATAAAAGAGTTTTTGAATTTTTGATTCGAGGAAGCTGGCCACCTTTTTTTTCGGCCTAAAATTTAGGGCCAAAGCTAGACGCCCATTCATAGCTGATAGGGATGTCCAATCTGCAGTAGCATCCTGCTGATATTAATGCTCATGCTGTAATAAGATCCTGCTGATACTAGAGTAGGGGCAAGCCCTACCCGTGCCTATTTTCATTAAAAGAATCGTGGTAATAAGGGACATTTTCCAAATCCGTCCGCTCTGTGGTCAGACTCATCTGACAAGTCTTATTTCACATTTCACATCTCACATCTCACATTTCACATCTCCCATTACCGCAACAGCCCAACTTTCCTTCCATGTAAGATTGCTTCATCTGTATGCTCAAATAGACAAATTGCAATTGATTTATCTTCAATGGATTCGAGTCGCAACAAAGTCTCTGCAGCATAGTCCTGACGAATATTGCGGATGTAGATTGCTTCAATTTTATCGCCGTATTTATTGGCAATGGAGGCATAGATATCAGGATCTGCCTGTGTGTTGTCACCGATTAGGACAAATCTCTGCTTAGGGAATGCTTCTAGGATGCGAACGATGCGAATCAGTTTGCCTTGATGCTTAGTGTTGCCGCTCTTAAGCAATTGGGTCCAATGCTTGATGTCGTTGAGCATAAAGGCTCCCTTTGGCAGGTCATTGTATTTAAAGAATTCATTGAGATCTTCGTAGAGATTCCACTCGCTACTAGATACGTAGAAGAATGGATTGGGGACATCGGCTGTTGTTTGGGTATTAGCCAGCAATTGATACCATCTAACTACATCTGCAAAGGTCTTGCGACTCTTGGGATTTTTGGTGAATAGCAGCCGAAGTTTTTTGCCACTACGGGATGAATGGGATATCAGCACCGTGTCGTCGATATCGGAGATGAAACCAAACTGCGTGGAATGGGGCACAAAGATTTTGCCTTTGCCGGAATTGATGATGCCGGCATTATCGTTCAATAAATCGACAATTAATTCATGCCACCCGGCTGGGACATCTTCATTTGAAGCCCATTCAAATTTGAAGAAACCATCGTTACCACTTTTTGTTTCAAATGTCTGTGCATTCCAGCGCAATTGAACACGGACAGCAGCAATTGGTCTGACCTTAAATAGCTTTAGCAGATGAAGGATATTAGAGAACACATTGCTTATCTCTCTTCTTGGCTTGACAACCTTGCCGCGCAACACATGCCCAAACACAACCAAATTGTCCTTATGGCCATAGCCGTGATAGACTTTTACCTGGGTATTGGTATGATTTAATTGATTATTCATTGTATGTTGGACGAGCAATATAACAAAGTCGATCCAATTGTAAGTATCCCCGACCATGACGAAACAAAGCGCCTTAAGATTGCTATTCGTAACTAATCCTCGATCTGGAAATGGTCAGGACAATCAGGTGGCCATACGAGAGCATTTTGACGGTAAGGAACATACTATTGATTTCTACCTCATTTCGGCATCTTGTAGCGTTGAAAGTATCAGGGAGAAAATCTCAGATTTCCGTCCAGACCGGGTGATAGCCGTGGGTGGTGACGGGACGATAGGATTGGTGGCTTCCTGCATTGTGGGTATGGATATTCCGATGGGAATCTTTCCGACGGGTTCGGCTAATGGACTTGCAAAGGAATTAGGCATTTTCCCCGAATTTGCTTCTTCAATGGCTACTATTGAAGGCGGCAATTCGATGAAGATTCACCTCACAGAGATCAATGGTAAATTATGCGTCCACCTAAGTGATATCGGACTCAATGCTTATGCCATGAAGAAATTTGAGATGCAAGACATTCGTGGAATGTATGGATATCTCATCGCATCTCTAAAGGTCCTGTGGCAAAATCCACGTATGGAAATAGAGATGAAAGTCGATGATCAGAATACACGCATTTCAGCAGAAATGGTCGTCATTGCCAACGCCTCAAAATATGGCAATGGCATTCAGATCAATCCAATCGGTGCGCTCGATGACGAATTCTTTGAGGTGATAGCTATCAAGAAGATTTCCATACTGGAAATATTAAAGATGACCTTTGCCAAACCTTCATTTAATGTGAAAAAAACCGAGATTTTTCAAACTAGTTCGCTCACAATGCGTTCCCGTAAGAAATTCCATTTTCAAATCGACGGCGAGTATCTCGGCAAAGTGAAGGAAATCAAGGCCCAGCTGATTCCAGCAGCTTTGCAAATCCTTGTTCCAGAAGAAATAAAATGAGGTGAACTGATGTTTGAAATGAAATTATTGGTATCTAAAACTCCAACCCCATGATATCGAATACAGATCCAATAGTAGTCCAATGCGAACTACAAGCTCCTACAAATGTCGTTTGGAAAGCGCTTACTGTCAATGATCATATGAAGCAATGGTATTTCCAGTTGCCGAATTTCAAGGCCGAGGTCGGCTTCAAATTTCAATTCCTTGGTGGTAAAGATGAAGAAAATCAATTCCTACATCATTGCGAAATCATTGAAGTGATTGATCAGAAGAAGCTGAGTTATTCCTGGCGATTTGATGGATTTCCGGGCATTTCCTACGTTCATTTTGAGCTTGAAGATCACGGTGATAGCACTTTGGTGACTATTACACATGATGCTATAGAGAGTTTTGAGCCTTTTCATGTTGATTTTGCCAAGGCAAATTTCCTGGAAGGATGGACTTCTATCCTCGATACTTCGCTACGCAATTTTGTGGAGAAAAAGTCATAGCGGACTTAGATTTTCTCTGGCTTGGATGCCAATTGTGGTGTGATTTTTTTTCCGTTTTCTGTTTGCAAAAATTGGTAGATCTTAATCACAATCGATCATTTCGACTCCACAAATGTCCTTAGGGTCCTTCAAAGTGCCCTAGGAATTTCAAAGATTCAAAGTGACATTCGTTTTCACAGAGGCAACCGCACAATTGATGATTCGATGATTTGATGAGTTGAAGCTCGCTGCGCTCGCAATTATGACAGTTTATGGCGAATCTGGAATAGTCGTTTATTTGATTATTGAGGAATGTTACGGGTTTGGACATCCAGCTTCAACGCAGGCCCCTCGACTCCGCTCGGGGACCGTAATAACTTTTGAAGAAAAGCGCGTGGAAAATCAATCCTGATTTTCCACGCGATTCCGATGACTAAAGGATCCGGTGGCCGAGCGGAGTCGAGGCCTGTTGACTTTATGCGTCTGCAGTTAGGGAGGAATCAAAAGTTTAAGGACTTGGGGAGGTTTCTGCTTTAGAAATTATCAATTATCAATTGAACCAACAAGCATCATCACAAAGTCTAACCCCTTACTATAATTTAATTCTTGATATTCCAGTCCCAGTTTGCGGAGATTTTTATAGTAGGTTGCGTGCTGTTCATAATAAGCCCTCTCGCTTTGAATAAACCACGCCTTTTCTCCAAGTTTTTGGGCGAGAAACCATTTTTCGATTAAGCGGGCACATCTACCATTTCCATCGTTCCAGGGGTGTATTTTTACGAAGACCAGATGGAGCATTGAGGCAAAGAAGAACACTTCATTAATGCTAAGTTCGGTCTGTAGCAATATTGCTACGTCGTGGTAGTACTTTTCCATTTCGACAGGCAGTTCGAATGGAGTGGCCGCCACGTATTCAATCTTTCCGTCGGAAGTGCTTACAAACATATTTTGTGTGCGCAATTTCCCTTGAAGGTTCAATGCGACAAGGTGTTTGCTCAATAATTTGTGAACTGCTTCTATGTTTGCTTTATTGAGTACGTGTGATTTAGCAAAAGTATAAGCATCATATAAATCGTCCACTTTTCTGGTGTAATCTGGCTGAAACTCAATACCAAATTTCTTGTGTTTAATATAGCTATCAAGATCTATTTCTTCCCCCTCAATCTTGCTTGAAAATACAGATGCCACAGAAGTATAAAAACTAAAGCTGTCCGTAGAAATTTCAGCATCAGCCAATAGATCAAATGCCGATTGCAAATTATTACTCACCCGGGAATTATATTCCTCGAGTAGATCAATTGGAATTATTTTCAGGTTTATTTTCATTTTTTCTGTTTCACCTCTCACATTTCACCTCTCACATCTCTCAACCAATAGTCGTTCATTCACCGTAAGGCTAAATGTCTCCGATTTGCTCTCATTGTATGATACGGTCATACTTCCATCAAATTTTTCAATGGCGAGGACAGTGATGATTGTTCCTAGTACAAGTTTGCGGGTATTTAGAAATGCAAGAAATTCCTTTTCCGTGTGAATGACCGCCACTAGCTTAAGTCGATCTCCGACTTTGCAATCGCTCAGTTTTTCGTAAGCAACGATGTCGATCTTGCCCGATTTATCTGGAATAGGGGAGCCGTGAGGATCGATCTTGGGATAGCCAAGTATTTCATCAATTTTTTCGAAGAAATGGGGAGCTTTTAAGTGCTCGATCTGTTCTGCGATCTCATGTACTTCTTCACATCCAAATCCCATTTTCTCGACGAGAAATATTTCTGTCAGTCGATGCTTCCGGATGATCTGCATAGCTGCCTGTTGACCTATTTCCGTAAGGCGAAGGGGCTTGTAACTCTCGTAATGAACCAGTTTTTTCTCCGAAAGTTTCTTCATCATGCTATTGACCGTTGGCATCTTGATGAGCAATTTTTCGCTCAATTCCTTTACAGAGACCTCCCCGCTCTCGCCAGACAAGTGGTATAGTGCTTTGAGATAATTCTCTTCTGTGTTGGAGTAGGGCATAGCTTGAGCAAAAATACTTCCTTAAATATTAAGGCAAAAATATAAAATTATGTTAGATGAGTCTAAGTTATTACTTTTGTCATTATAAGTTTAAATAGTTGACACTTGAGCAATAGAATTTTCGTCATATCTCTGGTACTTTTTTCAGTGCTAATCGCTTCCTGTACTTGGTTTGAGCCCGCTTTACCAGCTGACAATGCTATTTTGGATGGCCCTGTAGCAGATTTGACCACCGCCCAGAATAGCCAGTTTCTTGCTGGTGATATCGCATTTAATGATGAAATATTTCATTCAAAAAACGGATTGGGTCCCGTATTTGTCGCGACGAGTTGTGGATCTTGTCACGCAGGTGATGGTAAAGGTCATCCATTTTCGACTTTAACTCGATTTGGGCAGATTGACTCTACGGGAAATAAGTTCCTTCATTTGGGCGGGCCGCAATTGCAGAATCTGGCGATTCCTGGCTACTATCCTGAGATCATTCCTGAAGGGGCTACTTTTTCTAAATTTACCCCGCCAGCCAATACTGGTTTGGGATTTCTTGAATTGGTTTCTGATGTAGATTTATTGGATTTAGCCGACCCTGATGATATCGATGGTGATGGCATATCGGGGGCTCCAAATTGGGATTATTTAGCAAATTTTATTGCGGCATCCCCTGGAGCCATTTCGCAAAATGGACGCTATATCCATCGATTTGGAAAGAAGGCGGCAGCCTATAATCTCCTTCACCAAACTGTAAATGCCTACAATCAGGACATTGGAATTACAAGCATTTTTTCACCCTTGGATGTATATTCCGGCCTAGATATTGGCCCAGAGATTTCCAATCAAACGGTCAGAAATGTGGTATTTTATTTACAGACACTCAAGGCGCCCATTCCAAGAAATCAGGACTCAGAGAAATTCAAATCAGGGAAATTCATATTCACTGAAATAGGCTGCCAAAAATGTCATGTGGAAACCCTCAAGACTGGGCTTTCGCCCGTAGCGGCTTTGTCCAATCAAATATTTCACCCTTATACGGACCTATTACTGCATGATATGGGGCCATTGCTTGACGATGGCTATACGGAGGGAAATGCCAAAACAGCAGAATGGCGAACAACACCACTTTGGGGACTTGGCCTATCGGCAAATTCTCAAGGAGGACAGTATTTCTTGCTACACGATGGACGTGCGAGATCTATTGAGCAAGCGATTGAATTGCACGGCGGGGAGGGGTCAGGAGCACGAAGCAAATTTTCCTTGCTAAATGATGAAGATAGAGAAGCAATTATTTTTTTCCTTGAATCACTTTGACCTATGGACCGCAAAACATTTATGCTTCAGTGCTCAAAGGCCTGCGTCGGAGGGCTTTTATTAAATGGTATTTTGTCAGGATGTGGCACAATGACCTCGGTGCCTGCGCAAATTTCAGGAGACAATCTTGTAGTTGCTTTATCGGAATTTGTTATTTCTAATGCTGAGGGAAATTCCTTCAAATCTCAATTAGTTGTGCACCCTAAACAATTGAGTTATCCCATCGCAATTTTTCGCTTTTCAGCCTTAGAATATGTGGCTTTATGGATGCGTTGCTCGCATCAAGGTGCTGAATTGGAAGTCTTTGGCGACAAATTGCAGTGCCCAGCCCATGGCAGTGAATTTGACAAGCGAGGAGTCGCGGAGTCAGGTCCTGCAATTGAATCGCTGCGAAGATTTCCAGTGACAATTACTGATACTGAATTATTCATTTCACTGAAGGCGGTATGATGCGGTATTATCTATTTTTCTTTGGACTCCTGGCCTTGCAATTTGATTTATCTGCCCAAATAGATCCCTTATTGTTGCGCATTCAGCCAAGCGATACTTCTGGTGCCAAATTGAATATGGACGCCATTTACCAGCGGCCATTCAATAGCTTAGGTAAAGTCCCAGTGGCAATAGGTGGATATGTCGAGGCAAATTGGCAACATTTGGGTACTGACGGCATTTCCGAAGGGCATCAATTCCAGTTTCGACGTTTGAGTATTTTCATTTCTTCAGGCATAGGCAAGCATATTAAATTTCTCAGCGAAATTGAATTTGAAGATGGTGGCAAGGAAATCGCGATCGAATATGCCGCTATGGACATAGGTATTACTCCGCTCTTGAATTTGCGCGGAGGTATGATCCTCAATCCAATCGGTGCATTCAACCAAAATCATGACGGCCCTAAATGGGAATTTATCGATAGGCCAATCGCGATGACGCAAATGTTACCGGGTACTTGGAGCAATGCAGGATTTGGCCTCTATGGCAAGAAATACAAAAACGATTGGATGATTGGTTACGAGGCCTATCTCTCGGGAGGTTTCGATCATTCGATCATCGATAATGATTTGAATAGGACCTTCCTTCCTGCCGCTAAGGAAAATCCCGAACGCTTCGAAGAATTGCATAGTGGACGCCCATTATTTACTGGAAAGTTGGCATTGCGACATGCCATGGTAGCAGAGATTGGTCTTTCATATATGGGAGGAATATTCAATAAATTTGAAGAAGATGGTGTGCAGCTCGATCAAAAACGCAGAATTCACGTATTTGCAATCGACCTTAATTCCACCTTACCAAACACCAAAACGCGCATTGTGGCGGAATGGGCTTGGGTGGCGCTTGAGCTTCCATCAACATATTCACAGCAATACGGTGATCGTCAACGGGGCGGATTTATCGACATTGTGCAGCCCCTTATTTCCCGTAATATTTGGCATTGGGAAGAGGCCATTATTTCAATTTCCTGTCGCCTCGAATACCTAGACTGGAATGTTGGGAAATTTCGAGATACGGGTGGTAACATCGCCGACGAATTGTGGAGCATCGTGCCATCTCTCAGCTTTCGCCCCATTTCTGAAACGGTAATTAGGCTCAATTATCGATTCCTTGCCCAAAGGGATCTGCTGGGAAATCCTCCATCACATACAGGTGGATTTAGTTTGGGATTTTCAACGTATTTTTAGAAAGTGCCCAGTAGGTGAATACCCTACCCTCTAGTACTAATTGCCAAGCTTGAATCTTCTTTGGACAGGACTTGTCGTGTCCTAGTTTTGTCCTTAAATCGTTTTGTTCTGAAAGCAACATGAAAGCTATCTCCCGCACAGTTTGGATTTTGAGTATCGTTAGTCTCTTCACAGATATCGCAAGCGAAATGCTATATCCTGTGATGCCAATCTATTTGCAATCGATTGGTTTTTCCATTTTCTTAATTGGTATACTTGAAGGCGTCGCCGAGGCAACTGCGGGCTTGAGCAAAGGCTATTTTGGCAAAATGTCTGACCTATCTGGCAGACGCCTACCCTTTGTGCGCATTGGATATGCGATGAGTACTTTTTCAAGGCCAATATTGGCATTTTTTGTTCAACCGGTCTTCATCTTCTTTGCCAGAACTATGGACCGCTTTGGCAAGGGAGTGCGTACGGGCGCCCGTGATGCTATTTTGTCCGAAGAAGCAATAGCGGCAACCAAGGGCCGCGTATTTGGATTCCATCGGTCTATGGATACCTTGGGAGCGTTGATAGGACCCATACTTGCCTTGGCCTATTTGTATTGCTATCCAAGCGATTACAAAAATCTATTTCTCATTGCCTTTTTGCCAGGAATATTGTCATTTGCTGCCACATTGATGTTGAAAGAAAAGAAGACGACAGTAGTAAAATCTCTCGAAAAATTTACATTTAGATCCTTCCTACAATATTGGAATTCCAGTCCTGCTTCCTATCGCCAAGCTGTTAGAGGATTTTTGCTTTTCGCACTTTTTAATAGCGCCGATGTATTTCTTTTATTAAAAGCAAAAGAGAGCGGATATACTGACCTGCAGGTAATTGGTCTTTATATATTTTACAATTTGTTTTACGCAATTATGGCATTTCCCATGGGTATATTAGGCGACCGATTTGGACTGCGAAATACATATATTTTTGGCTTAATGTTATTTGCAATAGTATACTGCGGCATGGGATTATCAAACAATCTGTACGTCATTGCTGTCTTGTTTTTCCTCTACGGTTTGTATTCCGCCGCCACCGAAGGCATATCCAAAGCGTGGATTAGCAACATTTGTTCTCCTGCTGACAAAGCTACTGCTCTAGGCACCTACGCCGGATTTCAAAGTATTTGCGCCTTATTTGCCAGCACATTTACGGGATTTCTCTGGTACCAGTTTGGCGCGGCCCCAACTTTTTTTGTCACCGCCTTTGTAGCGTTGATCGTGCTGATATACTTCCTCAATTTGGGTCGAAAACCTCAAACCTCCTCGTGAAACTGTTATGGACACGACATGTCTTGTCCTCTCTTGTCCCGTCCTGTCCTGTCGTGTCCTCTCTCGTCCTGCCCTGTCGTCTGGTGTCGCTTCGTGCCGTGTCCTGTTTTGTGGTAGCTTGCCCTGACATGTTCTTTTGCCGTCAAGTGGAGTATTGTCAAATTTTTAATCCATGGTTAAACCAAATTGCCTAATTTTAGTCATGACAATTGTTAGTATTTCCTTTAACCTAAATCTCAAGCAATGATAGTTTCAATTTTTTCCGCACTTTTTCTTTTGGTGAATTCATTTTGCATGAATTCGGGCACCGCTACAAATGTCGATTTGGCCAATGGATGGCGCTTTATCGCTGATCGCCAAGTCAATTTTGGTGTCGATCGAGATGTAATTGTATTCGGCAACCTAAAAGATGATTTTAGTCAATTGAAATTCATCGTGAAGGGTGCACCCTTGAAAATTTACGATGTAAAAGTATATTTTGACAATGGGTCGGTACAAGATGTAGCCATTCGTAGCCTTATACGCCAGGGTGGAGAGAGCCGCGTCATCGATCTCGAAGGAGGCAGAAGACATCTGAGCAAAATTGAATTCTGGTACGAAACCAAAGGCTATCGCAAAGGACGAGCCACCATGGCTGTCTGGGGAAATTCATAGTGGTAGCGTAGTTAAACCCTTTGTCCCGATTTGTCTGTTCGTATTGAAACCACTACGATCAGAATAAGTCGTGTCCTGCCTTGTCCCAACTTTTTGCACTTGGATGACGTCTATACAATAAAGCTTAATTTATGTTTAGACCACTACTCCTCGCCCTTTTTCTGATTTCGACCTCGGCAATATTTGCGCAGGGTATCCCCAATCCCAATATGGAACAATGGACGGGCTCAGGCAAGCCGGCGCCGTTTGACTGGAAGGAGCCTACGAGTTGGAAATCGAACAACGCAGTAACCGAATTCATATCTGCGACCGTTACTCAGTCAACTACAAAAAAGCAGGGAGCATTTTCCTGCCAAATCAGGACTGTAAATGTATTTGGACAGGATGTGGCTGGTGTAGTAACCAATGGTGCTCCTGGCCTCGACTTTGGGTCCTATTCAGTGGTCTCTGCGCAAGCAGGAACGGAGTTTATTGAGCGACCAGAGAGTATCCAGGGTTTTTATCAATATATAGCGGCTGGGGCGGATCAAGGGCTAGCAGTTTGCCTCCTTAAACGTTGGAATTCGGGTACTCAAACGGCCGACACTATTGGTTATGGAACAGCGACTTTGTCGGCTGCAGGATCATTTGTTCAATTCACAGTACCGATCACCTATTCCTCAGACGAATATCCTGATTCAATCGCCTTATTTTTCTATTCCTCAGATCCTGCAACTATCCAGAACGGGAGCATCCTGCGTATAGACCAACTTAGCGTTCAGCTAACAGCGGCGGTAGATTTGGAGGTATCGGAAGATGCCATTATAGTCTTTCCAAATCCGTCCGATGGTCATATTCGCTACATCTTCAAACCCAATGTAAAATTTGGCCAACTGACTGTTCAGGTATACAACATCTTAGGCCTAAAGCTCGTCGATTGTCCCCTTCAGGACTTTGACAAAAATCCACCGCTTTCGCCGGGCAACTACTACCTGCACATACGAGACCTACAACGTAAAACGGTTCAAAAAACTTACATACTAGTACAGTAGCGCTCAAACGATCGATTTTCGCTCTTTCTTTCCCTTACCGGCAGTTAAAAGTGAAACCGTTACGGACACGACATGTCGTGTCTGTCCAGTCTTGTCCAAAAGAAAAGGCCTGCGAATGCAAGCCTTTTTTTGTCTCTTTTGTTTCGTATTACAACTCCCTTATCTTGAGGATCATCCCTGGACGTATAGCTGATGGATCATCTATCTCGTTGAGGATCAGCAAGTCGCTGATGGTGGTTGCATTGTATTGCGAAGCGATATCTTGAAGTGATTCCCTTTGTCTGATGAAGTGATATTGATACTTCCTATCAGAGGGAGCATAGGCGTTGTACTCTGCAGAGATACTTGCGACCTCAACAGGCGCATCAGTGTCTTCTACGAATACTTCGTCAATAACCGTGATTGGAAGTGGAGAAAATGAAGAGTTGATAAACTTCTCTATATAGACCTTCTTGGGTATGTACACTAGCAACGTTTGCCCTGGCATGACCTTGTCATCATTGAGATTGTTCCAAACAATCAAATGATAAGGATCGCAGGCAAATACTTCTGCTAAAGACTGAAGGTTATCATCTTTCTGCACCTGGTATTGTGTCACCACATATTGGTCAGGCCAATTGTATCCCGCAGGATTTGTGTAGTCGTTGTTGCCAAAGTAGGCATTGATCGTGCTTTGATCTGGCGATGCGTTGAACATTTCGATGATCGGTATCACTCTTTTCGGCATCAATATGGAGTATCCTTCTGCAGAAGCAGGAATAAATTTGCTTTTGAAGCCCGGATTTAGCGCTTCAAGCACCGAATCAGGAATACCTGTGATACGTACTATTTCCTTGAATGAAATGCTCTTGTAGATGCGGACTGATTCAGTCAACTGCAAATCCATATTGAGGATTGTAGGAGTGATATCGTATTCCGTATAGTAATTCATGATATAGTTGGCCGCAATGAATCTTGGAACATAGTTCCTGGTTTCATTGGGAAGGTAGGATTCTAGCTTCCAATAGTCGGTGGTCTTAGCCCTTGCGATGGCGCGATCTACATTTCCTGGACCGCAATTGTATGCTGCGATGGCAAGTGCCCAGTCGCCGTATATTTTGTACAATTTTTCGAGGTAGCTGATAGCTGCTTCTGTTGAGCGAACAATATCCTTGCGTTCATCAACATATTTGTTCATTCTCAGGCCACAAAGTGATGCTGTGCCTGGTATGATTTGCCAAATACCTGCAGCGCCTGCATTTGATCTAGCCACAGGATTGAGGCTTGATTCGA
>JBDSUZ010000206.1:0-12620 GCA_039927395.1 Saprospiraceae bacterium
CGCAACGATCGCAAACCGTGTCAATCTCTCCGCTGATACTAATATCGAGCGTCATCAGACTTAGTTGTTTATCCAGAACAACTTCGGCGTAGACTTTTCCTGCTTCAATCGTAGAATTCTCGAAATAGCTGAAAAAATCGCTTTCTATCAGGTATTTGTACTCGTGTATTCCTGGATTCAGCCCGGCTAAGGGCAAGATGAATTGAGCCTGCTTTTTCATTTCACAATGAACTTTTCCCGCTTTGGGACTGCAAAGATAAGCAAGCGGTCTTATTTCTACAAACACATTTGAATAAAATGGTGAAATTCAGCAACATATATTATTTTTTATAATAATAAATTGAACTAAAACTTCAGAAAATCAAAGATTTACAGATTTCCCACCATATTTTCTGGCCTCACCCACAGATCAAATTGTTCGGCGTTGACCAAGCCTAGTTCCATGGCTGCTGCTTTGAGTGTTAGTCCCTCTTTATGGGCCTTTTTGGCAATCTTGGCGGCATTTTCATAGCCAATATGCGTATTGAGTGCCGTAACCAACATCAATGAGTTGTCGAGATTCCTTTTGATATCAATGAGGTTAGGCTCGATGCCAACAGCGCAATTGTCATTGAATGAAATGCAAGCATCTCCAATCAGTCGTGCAGAGTGCAGCACATTAGAAGCAATCACTGGCTTGAATACATTCAATTCGAAATGTCCTGTCGCCCCTCCTATAGTCACTGCCATATCATTGCCCATCACTTGCGCGCATACCATTGTAAGCGCTTCGACTTGGGTCGGATTGACCTTGCCAGGCATTATTGAAGATCCTGGCTCATTGTCTGGAATGCTAATTTCGCCGATTCCGCAACGAGGACCGGAGGCCAGCAATCGCACATCATTGCCGATTTTCATCAGCGATACTGCTACTCTCTTGAGTGCTCCGGACAATTCAACCATAGCGTCATGCGCTGCTAAAGCTTCGAACTTATTTGGAGCAGTGATGAATGGATGCCCTGAAATCTCCGCAATATGTCTTGCTACAACTTCTGAATACCCTTTTGGTGCATTAAGACCAGTTCCAACAGCAGTTCCTCCCAAGGCCAACTCGCGAATCATCTCCAACGCATTATTTAAAGCCCGGATACCATTGGTCAATTGTTGCGCGTATCCGCTAAATTCCTGACCAAGTGTAAGTGGCGTAGCATCCATAAGATGCGTGCGGCCAATTTTTACTATTTCATGAAATGCCTGAGATTTTGCTGCCAAGGTGGCTTGCAATTTCTTCAAACCAGGCAAAGTAATCTCAGCTGTCTGCTTATAAGCGGCGATATGCATCGCAGTTGGAAATGTATCGTTGCTTGATTGGCTCTTATTCACATCATCATTGGGATGCAGAATCTTGACCTCATCTTCAAGTCCGCCGCCCTTGATCACATGACCACGATTGGCGATGACTTCATTGAGGTTCATATTGGATTGGGTGCCACTACCAGTCTGCCAGATCACCAATGGGAATTCCGAATCGTGCTGTCCCGCGTAAATCTCCTGGCAAACATGGGCGATCAGGTCAGCTTTTTCTGCCGACAGGACGCCAATCTCCTGATTGGCTCTAGCAGCCGCTTGTTTCAATATGGCAAAAGCCCTGATGATTTCAATAGGCATCTTGTCTGCAGGTCCTCCAATTTTGAAATTGGAAAGTGATCTCTGGGTCTGCGCACCCCAATATTTGTCTGCGGGGACTTGTACTTCCCCCATTGTATCATGCTCTATGCGAAATGCCATTATTATCGGGTATTTTAGATTTTGTGCAAAGTTAAGGCTATTCGGGCGCTATATCTTGACAAAAGAGGAATCAAAAAAACACGACAACAAAAAATGCTGCGGAAGCGCGCCGAGATCTGCAATTTTGAAAAAGTTACGTGTAGGCGCATAAGATTTTATGCGCGTGCTACCAACCAATATCACCCCGAGGAATCAAATGATGATGAGATTCGAGTTAGAGACGATGGCCTGCCTTGTCTCGCTCGATGCCAATTGCCTCAGGAATTTTGATTAGGAAGGTCGCGACGCAATTCCTTGATGATTTGATTCTTTGATGATTTGATGATGCGAAGCAATCAAATTTGTCTGTTTCAATAAGCCTTAGGCCATTTTCCTCCCAACTCGCAAACTCGCAAACTTTCCAGCACCCAGCACCAGATTTTCCAACACCTAACACCTAGCACCTAGCACCTTTTTTGATGATTTGATGATGCGATGATTTGATGATGCGATGATTCGAAGCAATCGAATTTGGCTGTTTCCATAAGCCTTAGGCCATTTTTCTCCCAACTCGCAAACTTTCCAGCACCCAGAACTAAAATCTCTAAACTCTGAACCCTTAACTCTGAACATTCCGGTCACCCCACACCCCACACCAATTTTCCAGCACCTAACACCTAGCACCCAGGACCTTTCTTTGATGATTTGATGATGCGAAGCAAAGGAATTTGGCTGCTTCCATTGACCTTAGGCCGTACGACATAGGCCTTTTTCGATTCTCCTTCCTTTTTTGTCCGAGCCACAAAAAAGTAACAAAAAAAGGCGTCATCGATCCGGCTAATGCCTGTGAGCATAGCAATACTAAACTGGGAATGCTAGCGGTCTTTTTGCTAAGCCACCTGAGTCGCCTTGTGATCGAGAAATTTACACTTTGAAGGACCTGAGAGACCAGAATGACAATTGCGGATTCGAATTGATCAATTTTGGCTTTTCCAACGCCCAACGCCAAAAGCCCAAAGCCGCTTATGATTTTGGTTGCTTTCCTAGACCGTATGCCATAAGCCGGTTCCTGGAACCAGGAGCAAAATTTCCCAAATCCCCTTCCTTGTTCCACATTCCCTAAAAACTTATTAGATTTAAACTTGTTAAGATTCTAAATCTAATCATTCACCAAAATATCTCTATCATGGCTTTTACGCTGCCGGCTCTGCCTTATGAATATGATGCGCTCGAACCCTATATCGATGCCCGCACCATGGAAATTCACCATTCAAAGCACCACAATGCTTATGTGACGAATCTCAATGCTGCCGTCGCAGGCACAGAATGGGAAAATAAGAGTCTGGAAGAGATCATGGCTAATATATCCAAGCTGTCACCTGCTGTGCGCAATAACGGTGGCGGTCACTTCAACCACAGTTTATTTTGGACAGTAATCGGACATCATGAAGGTGGTGGACCAACAGGAGCTATTGCCGATGCTATCAATGCATCCTTTGGCTCTTATGACAAATTCAAGGAAGAATTTACAAAAGCAGCTACCACCAGGTTCGGCTCTGGCTGGGCTTGGTTAATCAAGGACGGTGGCAAATTAGTCATCCGCTCTTCAGCTAATCAAGACAATCCATTGATGGATATTCCTGAGGCTCAAGGTGGTGGTGGAACTCCGGTATTGGGACTAGATGTGTGGGAACATGCTTACTATCTTAAATATCAAAACAAACGCCCCGATTATATTAATGCTTTTTATAATATAATCAACTGGAAAGAAGTCAACAAGCGCTACGAAGCTGCTAAATAGTAAAAGGCGCCCTTTGAGGCGCCTTTTTTTTGTCTACTCATCAAATTTTGAGGCCTATTTCTTTTGTTTCACCGCTTCGTACATGCTTTCTGCCTGCTCCTTAGAATAGGTTCCGAGCAAAGCATTTTGGAAGATGATCTCCTGATTTCCACTTAGCACTATTCTGCGAAAGCCAAAATTGGAAGCACCATCCAATTGATTTTCATATAGGAAACCGTCGGTCTCTTCCTTAAGAATCTTTGAGAAGAAAGGATTTTCCTTTACGAGTTCAAGTTGTCCTTTAGTGACAGCAGCTATATCGTCATTGGTTTTTTCTGAAAGGAAGATTTGAATTTCATATGTCGAATCCTTCCTAACCGTAATATCAGTGATGAATCCTTCTACCTTCTTCACTTCTGAATTTTCGGGAGCCATTATTGTTACCTCGGCGCCATAGGAACGCAAGTCAAGTGGCTTTAGGTTGTTTTGCTTGCTACATGATATTAGAAGGCAAAAAAGAGAGCTTAAAAGAAGCAGATTTCTCATAGTGGATTTTATTAGTTGCATAAAGTTAAATATATAACGGTATTGAGTCTCTTATGAGTAGCCCACATTTGCAAACTTGCAAAAAATGTATGGCAACAATCGCCAGATGAGTCGTTTAAAACCCTTATTTTGAGCGACCTATGAATCCATCCCCTATTTTTGTTGAGGTCTGTTGTAATTCCCTAAGTTCAGCGCTAGCTGCCCAGGCTGGTGGTGCTCATCGAATCGAACTGTGCGCTGATCTTGAGATTGGCGGCACTACTCCATCTCCAGGTACAATCAAGCTGACAATCGAACAATTGAAGATTCCGGTCTGTGTGCTGATCCGCCCCAGACCAGGCGATTTCATTTACACAGCTCAGGAAAAAGCTGTGATATTCGAAGACATCGCATTTTGCAAGAAGGCAGGTTGTGCCGGTATCGTGATTGGTGCTTTGAATGTAAATGCTACCATAGACGAGCAATTTGTTCAGGACTGCCTCAAGGCTGCAGGAGAGATGGATGTCGTATTTCACCGTGCTTTTGACTTCACCAGAGACCCATTTGAGGCCATGGAAACCCTAATCAGATTAGGAGTAAAACGAGTGTTGACCTCGGGCCAGCAAACAGATGTAATGGGAGGTCGTGAACTATTGAGAAAAATGGTTTTGGCTGCTGCCGACCGTATTGAGATCATGCCAGGTAGCGGAATACACGAAAACAATTTGATTCTCTTATCTGATTTTACCGGTGCTAGAATATTTCACATGTCTGCCCGAAATATTATCAAGTCAATCAACGAATGGCATCCCAGGCATATTCATATCGCCCAGCAGGATGTGATTGCCGATTTTGACTACTTCGAAACCAGTCAAGCGCGAGTTGAAAAAGTCATCGCAGCGATTTCTAAGTAAGCCAAATTGTCGCTAAACGTTTCACAAAACTGAGTATCCTTAGATCCTGATCTAGTCCTAATCAAACAAAGTTGGTTGATCGGAGATGTCTACATCAAATTCAATGGTGTCGCCAGGATGCAATTTTTCCTCACTCAACTCAGCCGGAGTAATATCACTTACCTGAAGTAGCATCTGATCGCTCAATTTATTGCCAGCAGCTTTCCAGCCTTTGACATCGATAAACTCGGCCAGATTGAGCTCCCCATCCATTTTCTTAGACTTGATCTTAAATGAATATCGAACTCGAGGATTGTCCTTGATACTGGCATAGAGTAGTTTGGAATCTTTATGCTCTGTAAGGAAATTTAGTTTATTGTTGGTACCTGAAGTTTCGATATGAAATCTTTTCACCAAGGTAAAACCTCGCGTTCCGTCATAGTAGATAGCACTCACTACCAATTTTGGACTGAATTTGGCGATGCTAATAAAGTCCTTGACTTGAAATTTGCGATTTGGATCAAATTCTGCCAGCTCGTATGTTCCATCAGGATATAGTACAAACAAGGTGTCGCCAGTATCTAGCGAACCAAGCAATTGGCCACGACCTTCGGTATTGATTCTGCCTGTGATATCATCCAGACTATATTCTTGCGCTCCCAAAGTTGATTTGCCCAATTCCTTAAGCTGAAGCTTGCGGATGGGATATCTGGTCATGATATTGCCCTGCGACCCACGATTCTTGATCAGGATCTCCGAGAAATCAAAATCAAAGACCTTGATCTTAGCTTTGCAGCCCGGCGTTAGTTGAATGTTGACGATTTCGGACTCTCCATTGGCCTGAGCAGAGAGATAGAGAATCTTAGAATTCTTGGTTCCCTTGCTTAGGTCGTACTCCTTGTCCCGCGTGATCCCAGTCACGTTGAATCGCTTGGCTAGTGTAAATCCGGATTCTCCGTCGAGGTAAAGCAAATTGTAGGTAGTGCGCTCGTCATTTTTGCGCCAAACGGCGATATGCAGGATATCCTTACCTGCAAATACCTTTTCGCCAATCTTCTTGACGACCATCTTGCCGTCCCGCCTGATAGCGATGATGTCATCAATATCGGAACAGTCACAGACAAATTCGTCCTTTTTCATGCCAAAGCCGAAGAATCCTTCTTTGAGATCGACGTACAATTTGGCGTTATTGGCAACAACTTGTGCCGCTTGAATAGTATCAAATACAGCTATCTCCGTTTGGCGTTCTCTTCCTTTGCCATATTTCAGGATGAGATTTTTGAAATATTGGATGGAAAAATCCGTCAAATGAGCCAAATGATGTTCAATCTCAGCAATCTGCTTTTCAAGAGAAATCAAAAGCTCATCAGCTTTGAATGAATTGAATTTCGAAATCCTCTTGATTTTGATCTCAGTGAGCCTCAGCCAATCTTCCTCCCCCAAAATGCGCCCCAGTAACACGCGCTTGTCGTTTTTGACTTGATCTGCAGGAGTGGCCACATATCTGCGCATTTCCCTATCAATAGTTTCTATCACTGCTTCCCAGGTCTCACATTCTTCGATTTTGTGATATACTCTGTTTTCGATGAATATCTTCTCGAGGTTTGTAAATAGCCATTTCTCCTCCAAATCTGCCAGCTCGATGCCCAGCTCTCTGCCGAGTAGATCGCGGGTTTGCTTGGTCGATAGTTCCAATATCTCATCGACACTTAGGAATACTGGCTTGTCCTGAGTGATTACGCAGGCATTGGGTGAGATGGAGACCTCACAGTTTGTGAAGGCATATAAGGCATCCATGGTCACGTCAGGAGCTATTCCTGGCTGAAGTTCGATCTGGATCTCGACATCCTTAGCGGTATTGTCGATCACTTTTTTGATCTTGATTAGTCCCTTGTCATTTGCCTTGAGTATCGAATCGATCATGCTTCCAGTAGTGACTCCGAAAGGGATATTTTTGATATAGAGCATTTTGCGATCGACGACCTCTATTTTGGCCCTTACCCTCACTTTGCCACCTCTGCGTCCTGCCTGATAATTGCTGACATCAACCAATCCACCTGTCTGGAAATCTGGATAAAGTTGAACCGTTTTACCTTTTAGGATTTGAATCGAGCCCTCGCAGAGTTCGATGAAATTGTGCGGTAATATTTTAGTTGAAAGCCCCACTGCGATCCCTTCCACACCCTGGCTGATGGCCATGGGAAATTTCATGGGAAGCGTGATGGGTTCTTTCTTGCGACCATCGTAGGTCAACTGCCATTCGGTAAGATTACTGTTGAAAGCAACTTCAAGCGCGAATTTGGTCAATCTAGCTTCGATATATCTTGGAGCAGCAGCGGAGTCACCTGTGCGCACATCACCCCAGTTGCCCTGAGTGTCGATCAGCAGATCCTTTTGACCTAGATTGACAAGCGCATCCCCAATGGCAGCATCTCCATGTGGATGGTACTGCATGGTCTGCCCAATGATATTGGCGACTTTATGAAATCGCCCGTCATCCATCTCCTTCATGGCATGCAAAATCCTTCTTTGAACCGGCTTGAGGCCGTCCTCCAATGCAGGAACAGCTCGCTCTAATATGACATAGGAGGCGTAGTCCAGAAAGTAATTCTGGTACATCCCATCCAATGTTATTAGCGCTTCAGGATTTTGAGGGTCTTTCTTCTTTATCTCCATGGGGAATTTTCAAAACGAGATGCTAAGATACATATGTGCAGGCAAGGTTGATAAAAAATTGATATACGTTAGTTCTATTTGTGCCTTTCCCTAGCTATTATATTGCAATCGATTTCTGTCAAACTTGCAGATTGGCAGCAGCAGCGCGTATCTTGCGCTGATAAAATTAAGATCAAATGGCGAGACAGGCACCAACAACTGCAAAGGGTTATTACTTTTCACTTTCAGTATTTCATGCGGCTGTTTGCTTTGCTGTGGCCTTGTCTGCAGGACTGTTTTACTGGATGAGGAATAGTGGCGAGCAGAGCGATATGCACGAGGATCTGATCGGCACATTTACCATACTTGTTCCCTTAGTGATTGCTGGAGCTATTGTTGGAACCATTTTCCTTTTCAATACGCGGATTATCAAAATTCGTGAGATGTCGGATCTGCCACAGAAGTTGGCGGCTTATAGATCACTGGTAATCATGCGGATGGCAATTGTTGAAATGTCGGCTATCATGACGCTGGTTGCCTATTTTCTCACTGCACAAATGTTGTTTTTGATGAGTGGGCTGGCGGTCCTATTCTACATGATTTATCTGAGGCCAAGTGCAGCTCGCGTCAAGGAAGATTTGGCACTTGACTATCAAGATCAGGAATCGCTGGACAACCCTGATTATAGATTGGATCAATGAGTGATTACTAAAGTTTGATCTTCTTGATTCGATCCAATTCACGTTTGTTCTCTCGGTCTTTGATGGTTTCCCTTTTGTCAAATTCCTTCTTGCCTTGAGCCAATGCGATCTCAATTTTAACAAATCCGCGATCGCTGAAAAATAGTCGGTAGGGAATTACGGTCATTCCTTTCTCTGTCACCCTTCGCAAAATCTTGGCTAATTCAGCCTTCTTGAGCAATAGTTTGCGGTCCTTGCGCGAATTGTGGTTGGCATAGGTGCCAAATGAATATTCGGAAATATATAGATTTTTGATCCACAATTCGGTTCCTGTAAAAAGGCAATAAGCGTCTGCCAGATTGGCTTTGCCCTCTCTCAATGATTTGACCTCAGTGCCTGCGAGCACTATGCCAGCATTAAAATTTTGGACAAATGAATATTCATGTCGCGCTTTGCGATTGAGTATTTCGGCATTTTTGTATTGCGATTTCAAAACTATTGTCCCTTGATTTTTCTCAAATTAAATTCCTTGCGACCTTGGCCCGGTTGCGCATCTTCGATGTATGCCTTGCCGCTACTATTTGTCAATCTCATGTAAACAATCCTTTTGGGGAAATCGTGCTGCAAATTTTCAAAAATCAAAGTATCAGTGCTCGAATTGATTTGTGTAAATATTGTGCTCATCACCTGTCCACCTTCTGATAGAGTAGGAGTGTAGGTGATTTTCTTCTTTTTAGTAAATTCCAATCTCACTTTTTCTTCGACAATCTTCTTCTTTGTTTGGCGATTGAAGGTGTAGGCTTCACCCTGGTAGAGTTTTTCGGAAGTCCTAATCCAGGATTCGAATTCATCGCCATTGTCTATTTGCCAGATGCCTAGCATCCATGCATAAGGATCAAGATTCTTGACTTGATATCCTTTTTTGGAAGCACCACAACTTGCAAGTATTAAGCAAAATACTAGCAAATAATATCCATTAAATTTCATTATTGATTTCATTCATTTACAGTTTATCTTCAACAAATTGAGTCATTTTGGTATAGAGATGGAAATGCGAATTACCGCCATAAATACCGTGACTCTGATTAGGGTAAAAATACGTATCAAATTGTTTATTGGCTTCAATTAATGCATTTGCCATTTCCACGGTGTTCTGAAAATGCACATTATCATCGGCCATTCCATGCATTAGCAGGTAATTTCCCTTAAGCCTGTCGGCGAAATGAATAGGTGAATTTTCATCATAGCCCGTCTTATTTTCCTCATAACTACGCATAAACCGCTCAGTGTATATGCTGTCATACCATTTCCAATTGGTCACTGGAGCGACCGCTATTGCAGCTTTGAATACATCATTGCCTTTCAATATGCATAGTGAAGACATATATCCACCATAGCTCCAGCCAAATATACCAATCCTCCCAGCATCGACAAATGGCAATTTGCCAATATACTTTGCGGCTGCGATTTGGTCTTCAGTCTCATAACGCCCCAATTGCAGATAGGTCATCTTCTTAAACCACTCTCCTCTTGCTCCTGTGCCGCGGTTATCTACACAAGCCACGATATAACCCTTTTGAGTTAACATTTCATACCACCAATAGTTTGATCCCATATAAGCATCTTTCACTTGCTGTGAGCCTGGGCCTCCATACAAAAACATCAAAACTGGATTGGATTTGCCTGGCTTCATTTGAGCGGGCTTGATCATCCAGCCATTGAGAGATATAGAATCAGAAATACTGAATTTGAAGAATTCCACCGGCTGAACTGCGAATTCTTTCATTGTCGATTTCAACTGCTTGTTGTCATACAATGAGCGAATCATCTCCCCTGAACGCTTATATACCTCTGATCGGCCAGGATCATTTACTTTGGTAAAAGTACTTACCCAATAATCAAATGTTGGGCTGAAAGTCGCATCATTGGTACCTGCTTCGGTACCCAGCATTTTCAATTTCTTGCCATCAAGTCCCGCTTCAAATATTTCCCTTTCCATAGGGTTTTTGCTGGCTGCCTGGAAATACAGTTTTTGATTCTTCGAATCTACTCCATACAGCTTGGTCACCTCGTAGTTTCCGTTTGTAAGTGGGCGAATCAACTTGCCGTCCATGCCGTACAGATATACCTGATTGAAGCCGCCTTTCTCTGATGTCCATATGAATCTTTTACCATCGGGCAGGAATTCAAGATTGTCATGAATATCGACATACCACTTGCTCGTTTCTTCTAGCAAAATGCTGGAGCTACCAGTACTGGCATCAGTCATAAATACTTTTAGATCGTCCTGATGTCTATTCATGTAGTAGAATATCGCCTTGTTAGGATCTTGTGTCCAGTAAAGCCTTGGGATATACCATTCTGGTTCAGAGCCCATTTTGACTTCAATCTTCTTGCTATCTGTGATATTGTATATCCAAGCCGTCACGATGGCATTCTTCTCACCAACTTTGGGATATTTAAATCGATAGGGTTCGGGATACGCCTCACCCATATAATATTCGAGGAAGAATTGCGGTACTTCGCTTTCGTCAAATCTCAAATATGAGATCTTCTTGCTATCAGGCGACCATTCAAATGCCTGGGTAAATCCAAATTCCTCTTCATACACCCAGTCGGTTGATCCATTGATTATTTCATTGAATTTACCGTCACTTGTTATCTGTGAAACGCTCTCTGTTGCAAGATTTTTTACAAACAAGTTGTTGTCTGCGACGAAAGCTACTTGATCTGCTGCGGGTGAAAATTGTGCCAATAATTGTTTCGCTGCTGGGTACAATTCCTGCATTTTGTTGTTTTGGCGGTCAAATACAAAGTATTTTGACTTAGAGCTATGCCTGTATATCGCTTCAGAAGCCGTCTGGAACAAAATATTCTGCTCGCCATTTGAAAATTGATATGATTCAAAACCATTTTCAAAACCTGCTACTGATTTGAAATTGGACGCATCAAAAAGCGTATCATCTGCTTGGCCTGTAGTGATATCAGATTGGATAAGCCGACTGCCTTTCTTCGTCAAATAGTGTTTACCATCTTCCAAAAAACGGAAGCCTGCATTGCCGTCTTTTCTAAAAGTCCCTTTTTTAAATATATCCTCGAGCGTGATGCTTTTCTGCGCTTGCAGATGAGACATCATGATTGCAATAAGGAGGCACAAATAAATTCGAAGTTTCATTGAACAGTGTATTTGAAGATCTGCTGATCTGATCCAGAGATTGCTTGAAGGCCTTAAAGATAAACGTTTTGATCAAAGGTATTTGCGGAGCGGAAGGCTATTACACGGTATTGGCGTTAGTATCGACCAAACTTGAATCTGTATGTATCAAAATATAGGAATTGAAAATGAAGGAATTTGAATGCACTGATTGGAGACTTGCCTTCACCAATAAATTTACACTAATTCTGTTGCGCGACTATTTGCAGTTTTGCAAATTTCAACATGATTCTTCTTTCTGATTCCTCAAGTTCTTCAAAGAAAATGGTAGCCACTTTGGCATCATTTGCCCCATCGATTTTGACCACTTTACCTTTGCCAAATTTCAAGTGCAAGACATCCTGCCCGACAGCAATTTGTGTATTTGGGCTTGGAACGAAGGTCGCAGGATCAATCTTGACTGTGCTTGAAAAACTAGAGCGGAGCTTGCCAAAAGATCCTGTTACCGAAGCGGTTGGCTTATGCTCGGGTTGTCTAGTATTGATCGCCACAGCACTGTCCAGATGCTCAGCTGATATCTCTTCGAGAAATCTACTTGGTGCATAGTACTTCAATGTGCCAAATTTGTATCGGCTACTGGAGTATGTTAATGTCAATATTTTCCTGGCCCTAGTGATCGCTACATAAAATAAGCGGCGCTCCTCATCGAGTCCATTAGGGTCATCAAACGACATAAATGAAGGGAATAATTGCTCCTCCATGCCAGTTACAAATACACAATCAAACTCCAGCCCTTTGGCTGCGTGTACCGACATCAAAGTAATCTGCTCTTTGCCCTGCTCTGAGTCCTGGTCTTGATCACTGATCAATGCAATATTCTGCAGGTATGTCGACAGAGATTTGTCGTTTGCATTGTCTTCCTCATAGACAGTTTCATCGTCTTCGACGAAGCTCTTGATGGCATCTACAAGTGCATTGACATTCTCAAGTCTTGATATTCCTTCGATAGTAGTATCCTGTCGAAGTTCTGCCAGCAATCCACTCTGCACAAATACTATCTGCGCTACTTCAAATGCGTTTGCAGTCTTTGATTTTTGTCCGAAGGACTCGATCAAATGTCTAAATTGTCTAAGTGCAACAGAAGCTCTAGGCCCTGCTTCAGTACTAGTCAATGTATCCCAAAGTAT
>JBDSUZ010000207.1:0-2804 GCA_039927395.1 Saprospiraceae bacterium
GGGAAGAGTGATGAAGGGATATGTATTTGTAGATATTGCAGCGCTTAATACAAGAAAGGCACTGGAATATTGGATGGAACTTGCGCTCGAGTACAACAGCATCGCTAAGGCTTCTGTAAAAAAAGCCAAGCCAAAATCCAAGATTTGAGCGTGATAGTCTACTTATTACTTAGAATGCAAACCTCACTGATTTGCCCCTGAACAAGGATAACTTATCCATGAAGAACCTGAACAACGAAAGCGCCGAGACCTGGAACAAAATCGCTTCCCTCTATGAAAGCAAGTTCATGGATTTGGATTTGTACAACGTCACTTATGACATGTTTTGCGAAGCCTTGCGAAGTGCAAATTGCAAGGTGCTTGAAATTGGATGTGGACCGGGCAACATCGCCAGATATTTATTACAACAAAGACCCGAACTATCTATTTTGGGAATTGATTTGGCACCAAACATGATTACGCTAGCGGCTAAGAATAATCCAAGCGCGGAATTTCGTGCAATGGATTGCCGCGACATCAGTTCGCTGGAAGATAAATATGACGGGATAATCTGCGGATTTTGCTTGCCCTATTTATCTGAAGACGAAATGAACAAATTGCTTGCAAATTGTCATGACCTGCTATCCCCTCAAGGTATTTTGTATTTGAGCTTTGTCGAAGGAGATCCTCAAGATTCTGGCTATAAGACGGGCAGCAGCGGCGACCGCACTTATTTCTATTTCTACACTATCGAGCAAATAAAATCCGCGCTTTTGAATAATGGATTCGAGAGCATCGAAGCCATTATGGTGAATTATCCTCGAGGAGAAGACACGATCGAGGAGCACACGATATTGCTTTGTAGGAAGGGGGGTTGAAGGTGATTTATATAAAATAGGAGTGTAAGCTATGGCAGAAAAATTCCAAAATAGATACCGCATTTCATCCACGCGTATACAAAACTGGGATTATGGATGGGAAGCCGCCTATTATGTGACGATAATTACGAAGGGCAGGAAATGTTTATTCGGTGAAATAGTGAATAGCGAAATGCTGCTTTCAGATATCGGCAGTGTTGCAAACTCATTATGGTTCGATATCATAAATCATGAGACAAATATTGAATTAGGTGATTTTGTCGTAATGCCCAATCATCTCCATGGCATTATCATCATAAATGGCGATATGAATGCCACTGATTATATTGGTCGTTTTCAAAGTTCGTATAATATCACGACACCGGAATCAACCGGAGAAAAGCGTTTTCAAAATCCAGGTAAAGGGAGCCTTTCAACCATCATCGGTTCATACAAATCGGCGGTGACAAGACAGTGCCATCGTCTAGGTTATGATTTTGCGTGGCTGCCGCGATTTTATGAGCGGATCATTAAGGACGAAGTAGCATTCCAAAACATCTCAAATTATATAAAAAACAATCCCCAAAATTGGCAGGACGACAAAATGAATACTTGGTAAAGACAAGGCCTGCCTTGTCTCCTTTCAATATCAATGAATGTCTTGTACAAATCCTCTACTCAACTTCCGATAACTAGTGGATCATCACCTCCGTCGTACATCAATGATTATTTATTACAAATCCGCCGCTCATCGCCCAACGTTTTTCTGTAAGCGCCACCACAGCGCAAAAAAAAAGAAGCCATCCCGAGAGATGGCTTCTTTTCGAATCAATCAAATCAAAAGACTTGATCAATAATCTTTTTTCCAGCTTTTCTGCTGATAACCGTCACGGTTCTGAGGACGGAAGCCGCCACCATTACCACCACCGCCATTTCCACCGCCATTACGCGGAGGGAAAGATTTTTTGAATCCTCCACCGGTGTCAGATTTAGGACGTGCTTCGTTTACCACTAAGCTACGCTCTTGAAATTCGAATCCGTTAAGCGCCTCAATTGCTTGACGTGCTTCATCATCTCCTTCCATTTCAACGAATGCGAATCCTTTGCTACGACCAGTTTCGTGATCTGTAACCAATTTCACATTTGTAACTTCTCCGTACTGCTCGAATAAGCCACGCAATTGTTGTTCAGCAACGCGAAAGCTGATGTTTCCAACGTAAATGTTCATCTCGAAAAAAATTAAAAAAATTAAAAAACCAAACCAAAACCCGTTAAGACTCAAAACTCCAAAACTGAACACTTTACGAAAAAAACGCAGCAGCACTTCGAGCGAACCTGAAACGGCAGGGTACAAAGGTAATTGAAAAAGCTACCCACCCAAGTTTTTGTCCTCTTTTCTTTGATTTAATGCCTCATTTTCAATGGAAAAGGCATAAAATCGTACAAAAGTTTGCAATTTCCCTACCTTGTCTAAACAAATTCCAAATAATAATCGTACTCCCTGTTCAAACATCGATTATAAATTGGCCATTTGCGCTCATCTCAAAACCATCGTTTGCATGAAATATCTGCTTTTTTTGCTGCTTTTCTCTCTTCAAAACTTATGCCTTTCCCAAAAGACACTGACACCCGAATCACTTTGGACACTCGGCCGTGAGTCGCTTGAGGACCTTTCCTCTGATGGTCGTTCTGCGGTCTACACCGTTTCTCGCTACAGTACAGCTGATAATACAGGCAATTCACAGATCTATTTTATCGATCTGCGAAGCAACTTAAGCACAGTTTTGACACAAGAGACTGGTCATTGCCAAAATGTACGCTTCAGGCCAAATTCCAAGCGCATTGGATTCATCCTAGGCGGTTTAATGTATGAAATGGATTATGATGGACAGAATAGGACTGCTATGTCGAGCACTGAAATGAACGGTTTTGCCTATAGTCCAAAGGGAGATAAGATCCTTTTTATAA
>JBDSUZ010000208.1:0-2066 GCA_039927395.1 Saprospiraceae bacterium
CAAAAGAGCCAAACACTCAAGCCTGTGAGTAGGTATACCATGACAATGATCTGCCAGGAAATCCGGCGGAAAAAATAGAAAATGATGCAGAGGAGCACGAAAAGTGGGATGGAATTATTGATCAAATGACTCCAACTGCCATGAATAAGGGGCGAAGTCAGGATACCCTTGAGTCCAAGTATTTGGCGGGGATAGATTCCATAATACCCCACATCGAGTCGGGTCAAAATTTCAATAACATAGATTACCCAAAGGCTCAATACAATGATCAGCGGAGTCTTTACAATCTGCTTGAAGCTTTTGCTTTCAGGTTCCATAATTTGGTATTTATTACATATATCTGCGTCGAATCGTGCGAAGGAATTGTTGAGCCTTATCTAACCTCGTTGATTTGGTCCAATCAAATTTTTCGATCACATATTGGGATAGAAACTGTTTTGCTTCGTCAAAGTTGCGAACTTGGTTGAGTGAGTTTAGAGTAGATTCAAATGCTTGTACACTTCCATCAAACAAAGTATTGATTGTCAGTATTTTATCATTTAAGCCCCAAGCTTTGTACAAATCCGTAATGGGGATACTATTAAATTTCTCTACGAGCAAGCCCGAATCCTGCAAGTCATATAATGCTTGATGATGTGCGGGATAGAAATTCAAGTTTGGAACAGTAGGAATGGGCTCAGACTGTGGCTCAATCGGAATTTCATCGACTTCTATTGGCTTAATCTCTTCTTCTACTGCTAATTCCTCAATTTCAGATGATACTGGTTCAAAACTGAAAATATCGACCCTCTTGGGCTGTAGAGGCATGCTGATTTGACTTTCAGCAACAGCCATAGCCTCTTGGATTGCTTCAGGTTGCTCCTCGACAATTATTTCTTCCTCAATTGTGGGCATTTTAGTTGCAGGAATCTCTTCTTGCACGATTTCAGCTTCCTCAAGGACCTCAATTGGTTCAGCAACGACCATTTCCGGTTCGACAACCGGTATTTCTTCAATTTTTGCTTCAACCACATTAGCGATTGGACGATATATTTTGTCTTCAACCTGCATTGACTGAGCTTTTTCACCTACTTGGAGATTTAAAAACTCCTCATATAATCGGCGGTTGTAGCTAAGCATCAGATCACGTTCCAGTCGTGTGTTCAATCCAGGATGCTCTTCCATTTGTTCCAATAAGGATTGCATTTTTAGCAGTATCGTATGTGCGTTTCGTAAATTCGTCATGCGAACTTGGTTTTATTGTTTGTTTCGTCCAACTTTGAACGAAGAAAACAGTTAAAAGAATGCCTGGAATGCCAAAGCTTTTAACCAATCAAATCTAAATCACTGCAAATTAAGGAGATTTATATTATGATTAAACTTAATTTGCAGTAATTCCCTATTATGTTTTTAGAACCCCATTTCAAAGGACAACGCAACGGATGGATTGAAGTCATTTGTGGTTGTATGTTCAGTGGCAAGACTGAAGAGCTCATCCGTCGCCTCAAGAGGGCGCGATTTGCCAATCAGAAAGTATTGGTGTTCAAACCAAGCCAGGATACTAGGTACCATGACAATAATGTAGTGTCGCATGATGACCGAGTGGTCGATAGTATGGCAATTTCTCATTCAAGTCATTTACTTCAAGTGGACGATGGAGTTGGAGTTGTTGGCGTAGATGAAGCACAATTTTTTGATGCCGATTTGCCCAAGTATTGCCAGTTGCTGGCGCTGCGTGGTATAAGAGTCGTAGTTGCAGGTCTGGATATGGATTTCAAAGGGCAGCCATTCGGACCAATTCCTCAGATGTTGGCCGTGGCAGAATATATCACCAAAGTGCATGCAATCTGTCCGCATTGCGGCAATTTAGCGACACACTCATATCGCCTAAGCGAAGAGCAAGACACGGTATTGCTAGGTGAAAAGGATAAATATGAACCTCGCTGTCGTATGTGCTACGACATGGGAAATATACTCCATTTCAGGCCTTTGAAATTCAATGCTGATCAGTCGATCTTCAAGTTAATCAGTGCTTGAATTGCAGAAAATGCCCGTTTTTTTGTTCCAAAATGACTACTTTTGCCGCT
>JBDSUZ010000209.1:0-3468 GCA_039927395.1 Saprospiraceae bacterium
TCTCGACATCTGCGTGAAATGGTCCGTAAAATGCTGAAAGCATTTTTGGCCATTCGAGGTCGCCATCTGCAATCTTGTCAAAGCGCTTTTCGATATCAGCGGTGAATCCGTAGTCCATCACATCGTCGAAATGGGTGTGCAGAAAATCCGTCACCAACATGCCAATGTCTGATGGATACAGCCGATTCTTAGTAGTACCTGTAATCTCAGTGGCAGTCCGGGTTACTATTTGGCTCTTTTCCAACTGCAATACCTGATACTTCCTTTCGAGACCATCGCGACTTTCCTTTGTCACATATCCGCGCTCATCTTCCATGATTTTGGAAATGGTGGGAACATATGTCGATGGTCGTCCGATGCCCAATTCTTCTAATTTCTTAACCAAACTTGCTTCAGTATATCTTGCTGGCGGTCTGGAAAATTTCTCAGTGGCCGTCATCGTATCAACTTGCAATGGCATGCCGACTTTCATCGGAGGCAGTTTTTGATTTTCATCATCTTCTTCCTCATCTCTCGATTCAAGGTACACTTTAAGGAAACCATCAAAAATCAGGACTTCGCCGTTGGCTAGGAACATGGCCTCTTTGATCGTTGAGATCGCAATATCAACTTGAGTTTTTTCCAAGATGGCATCTGACATCTGCGAGGCAATCGTACGGCGCCATATAAGGTCGTATAATTTCTCCTGATCAGTATCAGTGCTTACGACATTGCGCGTCGTGATGTATGTCGGACGAATGGCTTCGTGCGCCTCCTGTGCTGATTCGTTCTTTGTCTTGTATCTGCGTATCTCGACGTACTCCTTGCCAAATTGGTTTTCAATCTCAGCAGCGATGTTGGAGATCGCCTCTTCACTGAGGCTATTTGAATCGGTACGCATATAAGATATATGTCCTGATTCGTACAGTCTCTGTGCTGCCATCATGGTGCGCTTAACTGCAAAGCCCAACTTGCGGGATGCTTCTTGCTGTAAGGTTGATGTGGTAAATGGTGCAGCTGGCTTCCTTTTGGCGGGTTTTACCTCGACTTTGGCCACTGAGTAAGTAGCGCCAATGCAACGTTGCAGAAAGTCCTTTGCCTCGCCTTCGGCTTTGTATTCTTTTGAAAGCACGGCCTTAACCTGAGCTTTCTTCCCTCCTTCCAGTTCGATTTCAAATACTGCCGTTACACGGAAATATGCTGATTCTTCAAACTGTTGTATTTCTCTTTCGCGATCGACGATCAGTTTGACCGCCACAGATTGAACTCTACCCGCTGAGAGTTTGCCTTTGATTTTCCTCCAGAGAATTTCTGAAAGTTCATATCCAACCAATCTATCGAGTATACGTCGAGCTTGTTGGGCATTGACCAAATTGATGTCAAGTCGACGAGGATTATTGACAGCCTTTAAGATGGCCGGTTTTGTGATTTCTCTAAATACAATACGTGGTGTCGTCAACACATTTAGCCCCAATACTTCGCAAAGGTGCCATGAAATGGCCTCTCCTTCGCGGTCTTCATCCGTAGCTAGCCATACTTCATCAGCTTTTGCCATATGCTCTTTGAGCTCTTTGACAACACGCGCTTTTTCGGGTGAGACGATATATTTTGGTGCAAAACCATTTTCGATATCAACGGCTTTATTGCCTTTGTCAAGGTCTCTTATGTGACCGTAACTGGATTTGACAGTGAAGTCAGAACCCAATATCTTCTCGATCGTTTTCGCTTTGGCGGGAGACTCAACAATTAATAATTTCTTGCTCATAAACAGATTACCCAATCAATAAATTACACATACAACAATATTCATTGCAGCTGCAAAGATGAGTATTAATTTTCCGAACGTACAAGTACTACAGAAAATAAGATCGTAAAGCGAAATTGTAGGTATCAGAAATGGGGAACTCTAGCGCTTAGGACATGAGTTGCAACGCTTGCCTTTTTGGTATTTTTTGCAACACTTCTTCTTGCCTTTCTTTGCTTGTATTACAACCAAGGGAAAGGGAATTACAAAATCACAGGGATTGAATGCTTGCTCCGAAGGGGAGCTCTGTGGGCGACGCATACCGGTTTCTTATAGGATACTCCAAAGATACCGTATTTTTTCTATTTAGACTGAATCTTAATAACTTAATTCAAATCATTCCTTTCTCAAACTGTCTTTAGGTACTTTGCCCAAGGACTTGATCTGATTTTTCTCGATGTTTTTTTGAAATTCCTTATCCCTACTTGCTTTGTATTGCGCACAAAGCTCACTGAATCGCAGGGACGTTCCATTAAGATGTCGGTGGTAGCAGGCGATTAGTATCTCGGCCATATCATCTGGATAGGATACGCCATTTTGCCTCATATAAGCACTGAGTCTACTTCCTTCGTAGAAGCTCCAGTTGGTGATCATCCATAATCCGAAGCTGAAATGGAGTTTCTTCATCGCCTCTTGCTCCGTGTGAGCTTTAAGTTTGGCTTTAGATGATTCATCGATTAGGCGATCCAATTCTTTCATTGCATCATTTTCATCCTTCGGAATATAGACGCCCAATATCCTGGATTTCGCGATGCGTTCCTCATATCTTTTCTTTGTCTCAGCCTCACTATTAGTAGGCTCTTGAGCGAAAGCAGATTGAGCGAATAGGAAGGCAAAAAGGAAGAAAAAATAGCTTGTCCTTGAAAATGGCATTATGGTAATAGTTTCGAAGCAGAGGGATAACGAAGTATCTACGCCATTTGGTCTGTTTTCGCTTAATTGTCAATGAAGTAACGATCAGCATTGCGATTCCAATTGTCTTTCATCTTAGCTGGATCATTGGAATCAACTCCATCAAGTACATTAGTAGCATTCTTATAAAGAAGTCGTTGCCAATTTGGATTCTGAAGTTCGCCTCTCGCAGTGGAGTGCAAGAGTACGTACATCCCTTCTGCCAAGCTCGGATTGTAGAAGATGAATTTTACGTTTGACTGCTTTGTTTTTTCAAGCCTACTGTAAGTCCAAATCTCGTATGGTGGTGCACTTGGATCGTCGATGACATTGACCAATTGGTCGGGTCTGCCATAGCGCAAATACATAAATCCACGGTCGGATTCAAAACCATATCCAAATCCATGACGGAATTGTTGGTCGACCACTCGGGCTATTTTCATATAATCCTGATAATCCTTGCCCGGCTGAAGCGGATTGTAGGAATACCAAAAATTGTAGAGAAAGGTTTTTTGAGCATTCTCATTTCTTCCTTCAATGACGAGGTTCAGGTATTCAATATCAGTCTGATCGACAATCGGGGCAATGGCCTTGAGGCTGTACCGAAGGGAATCAAGGGTCAGATGGGCAACGAAAGAACTGTCTTCTTCATTTGCTGTCCCATTCTGAAATTGTTTTTCAGCTTTTGGATTTGATCTTTGGAATGGCACGCAAGCGTAAATGATAGGTTTTTTTGTTTTGTCAATCACCCTAATGCAGAACCGATAATTGCCTGATGGGAGGTCAGTTATATC
>JBDSUZ010000210.1:0-8402 GCA_039927395.1 Saprospiraceae bacterium
TCCGGTGCATGTATTGATGGCACCGCTAATTCCCGGATTAAATGATACTGAGGCTATGGATATTGTAAAAGCGTCGGCGGAAGCGGGAGCTCGCAGCTTAAGTCACATCATCGTTCGTTTAAATGGAGATCTGGGGGAAGTGTTTTCAGATTGGCTGGAGAAGCAGTATCCCGATAGAAAAGAAAAAGTCCTGCATATGATCCAAGCTTGTCATGATGGATCACTGCAGGACAGTAGATTTGGAACTAGAATGCGCGGCACAGGTAATATCGCAGATATGATCGCACAAACTGTGAAGCTTGCCAAGCGAAAATATATGCCTGATAGGCAGATGCCCGCATATAATCTAGAGCTCTATGAACAAATCAAACACAAACAGTGGTCCTTGTTCTAAGAGACAATAATGGGAAAGAAAAATTGAGAATTCTTAGCAAACCTACAAAGTAGCTTACCTCCTTCTGGCAAATAAATTGGCAATGAATAGGATTACCGCAGCGCCAACGAAGGCAATGAGGATTGATCCAAGGACTCCTCCGCCCATGCCCCAGCCCATCTTGCCGAAGATCCAATAGCCTACGAAACCACCAAGGATACCAAGGATGATATTGCCTAAAAGGCCAAATCCTCCACCGGTCATTAGCTTACCAGCTAACCATCCTGCAATCGCACCAATAATAATTGTGTAAATCCACCATTCCATAATTTGTGTGTTTTGAGTGATCGAACAAGTTAAATCTAAACAAAAGAATCAACAAATGAAAAAAATCTTATACGATATTTTCAAATTTGAGAAAATACGAAGGATACGCGGGTTCGGACAAATCTGCTTTAAATCTTGATTCAAGGATTTGAAATGCGTGAGGAATTACAGAAAAACAATCTTCCCCTTCCCTACAATTTTTCCCTGATCCCTAACCCAAAAGAAATAAGTACCGGCGGCTAAATTGCCTTTTTGAATTTGGATTTGGTTCTTAGAATATTGGATTGGGCAATTGTGCTTATTCCCTTCCACATCTGTCAAGTAAAGTATTAATGATCTATTTCCATTATCAGGCAAGTAGATATTTGCATTGCCAAATGTGGGATTTGGCGCCACCTTTAATTCAGGAATATATGCGGCTTCATTAATTACTTTAGAAATAACACTGCAGTCTGTATTGGCCGCTCCGACCTTCAAAAATAGGTCGTCAAAATAGGAGTCATTATCTGTTCCGGAGACACGCGTTCCTTTCAATTCAAACCTAATAAAGGCCGTATTAATTGGAATCAACATCGTTTGACTCACCAAAGTCCAGTTAACCGTAAGGGCTGATAAGACATTGCTTTGGCTAATGGAGTCATTGTTCTGATCGAGAAAAGTCAGTTTGATTTCAGGAATGTCGGAATTGGCATAGTCAGAGAGATATCCGCCAAAGCTTACCAAATAATTTCCATGCTGAATAGAATCTATATATTGATTCATGTCAATATCCTGATAGCAACGCCCCACTGCACTTGACTCACACAGGCCACCTGCTATGAAGTATCTCTCACCAGAATGTGGACTTGTTCCCTCGCAAATTTCCGCAGGTAGAGATTCAACTATACCTTCCGCTATAGTCCAATGCATCAGCGAATCCTCTGCGCCGGGATTTAACAATAGATTAGCGGAGGCATTAGATTTACCAGTCGTAAATGGACTTGCAGCTGACCATTGACTCCAATTGAGTTCTCTATCGCGATATCTCACCCTCCAATAGTATTGCTGTTCTTCTTCCAACCCCAGTATTTTTTCATCACTCAAATCATCAGCAGCCTGCGTATTGACTTCAAAATACCAGTTCTCAAAATTCTTCCAGCTTTCAGCTTGGATGCTTTGGAAATCATTTTGCTTGGATACTTGCCAATGACTTTGTCCATGAAGGGAGGCGGGATTGGGTGCGCTGAAATTATTAGCCTTTAGGACAACACATTCAGGAAGGACTTCCACATTGAATGGAAATATAGTGCCGGGCGTATTTACAATCGAAGGATTCAGTCTGATGGTCATACTGTCTGTAACGGGATTGTCCCTGATCACATCTTGATCGCCTCTGCTGATTCTTTTGATCGTGATCTTAGGGTCCGCATCGTCGGTAACTTCAACAGAAACGAACCCATATTCGTCTTCCGAAATTGAAAATTCATCATAATCATTATTTGGAAATTCACCCCAATTATCAATGGCCCCTCCCGCAGTCGCAACATTGATCCAAAGATGTTTGTGGTCTCTGCTATTTCCTCGGGAATAAGCATGTGTATGTCCAAAGAAGTGAATGCTAGGCTTGCCAGTTTTTGTCGTGAAATTTTCCAATAATTTGATGACTTCGCCAGTGTAATCCAGTTCGCCTGGAGTCCAGAGTTCGGATTTGAAAGGATGATGCAATTGAGCAAAAACAAAGTCAATGGAATCTGCAGCTTCAGTTTCAGCTAGCACATTTTCCAACCAATCTAATTGGCTCTGATTTGTATAAGAACCATTAGAATCCAATCCGAGAATTCGCACATTGCCATAATCTTTGAACCACCAATGCTCTTCAAATCCCGGCGTGCCATTGTTGGGGAGTTTGAAATATTTGAAAAAATACATTGAATTGTTTTCGTGATTTCCGGGAACGGGATAAACTGGTACTTGGCTGAAGAGATCCTCTGATGGTTTGAAGAATGTATTCCTCCATGAATTAAAATTATCGCCGTCCTGAACAAGGTCACCTGGGATAATAACCAAAGCGAGCTTGTCATTGACTTCCCCTCCATTTTCCTTTGCTAAGAAATCAAGGATTCCGTCGTGGACAACTTCAGAAAATTTTCCTGGAAAAGCACCATCCTGCTGCATATCGCTCATTGCAATCATTCTAAAAGGATGATGATCTGAGGCAAATGGTGGTGTTTTGAAATTATAGATTGATGAACTTGCTGATCCAGTTTTGACGCGGTAATAATATTTTGTAAATCGATCCAGACTCTCCAATTTGACGTCATGGACCAAGTTTGTTCCCGAGGAGACATCAGCGGTGCCGCTAGCGGTGTTTCCCAAAGACTCTGTCGGGCCCCATTCAACGATGCTTTCATTTACCGAATCAGTTTCCCATAGGATGGAAATGGAATTTGGTGTTGCATCTTGTAAATAGGGATTGATCGTAATGACTTGGGAGTGAATACTATATGATGCTGTAATTAAGCTTAGGGTAAGGACTCTTTTGGCGATTTGCATATTTAGTAGGGGACTTGGTCAGAATGAAAGTAAAGCTAATAAATTCAAATACGTTCAAAAATCATCCAAATCGCAACTACAAATGCGAGGACATTGATCGAATAGCTCAGAACTGGAACTGTCTTGGAGGATATCTGACTTAGAGAAAAGACTAGAAGGATATACATCGAAACAATTAGAAGTTGTGCGATTTCAATCCCCAAGTTGAAGCTAAATAATGATGCCAGGATCTCAGGGCTATCGCCCAAAATGGCTTTGAGATATGTTGAAAAGCCACAACCATGTATTAGGCCAAATAGCAAGGCAATCCAGTAATGTCGAATATTAGTCTTTTTTGTAGTCCCCTTATAAAGTGATCGGAGATTTAGAAGCGAAGTCAGGGCGATTGTCGTGGGTATTAATATTTCGACTAAATAGGAGGAAATATTGAACAAGCCAAAAAGGGTAATCGCAAGTGTCAATGTATGTC
Source organism: Saprospiraceae bacterium (assembly GCA_039927395.1). Classification (GTDB taxonomy): domain Bacteria; phylum Bacteroidota; class Bacteroidia; order Chitinophagales; family Saprospiraceae; genus JBDSUZ01. The sequence goes on from JBDSUZ010000210.1 coordinate 3,702, forward strand.
CAATGGTAAATGCAGTTACGAGCAATGCCAGTTTTTTCCAGTCCTTGAATGCAAATATGCTGCAAAGCGCCAGTAGGAAGAGTAGATGATCATATCCTTGTATATCGAGAATATGGTCAATACCGAGGCTGAGATAAAGTTTGAATAGACCAAAAGACATATGCGAGTTTGCTGTTATTTTGTTCGAAAGACAAGACCCTCAAATTGATCTCTCTCAGCAACCTAGGTCGTATACAGCGATTTTGGTACTGTATTTGTAAAGATAAGGATCATTAGGCTATCGAATAACTTAAGGCTATCGAAAGTAGAATAGTAGTTTCTTTTAATTACGGATACAAGTTTACCTTTACCTTTGAGAGCAATTCGGCCTTTTTTTTGCTTCTATTTTGCAACAATAGCAGCAGTTTTGCTCGTTTCCTTTCTAAATTAACTCATCATTTCAAAGCTATAATATGAAATACTGGATTTACATGCTTGCCGCAGGATTCCTTATCACGACTCAATCTTGTGTAAGTAACAAGAAATTTTCAGCCCTTCAATCTGAACGCGATGCCGCGAAATCAGAAAACGCTCAGATAAATGAAGCGCTAAAAAACTGTCAAACACTGACTAAAGAGAATGACCGCAAATTGACAGAGTATGCCAACGAAAATCAATATCTGAAAAAGCAGGTGGACTACATGAAGGAGAACAACACGCAAGTACTTGGCAGAATGCAAGATTTATCTGTACTGAGTTCAACGCAGGCCGAAAGCGTGAAAAAGTCTCTTGATAAAATAAGCCAACAAGATGGTTTCATCCGTGATCTCCAAAGCTCAATGGCTAGAAAAGACTCGCTCAATATGTCGCTGATTCTCAATCTGAAAGGTTCATTGAAAGATGTCAATGACAAGGATGTCAACGTGCAGGTCGAAAAAGGAGTTGTATATATCTCAATTTCCGACAAACTATTGTTTGCCAGTGGCAGTTCTCAGGTACTAACCCCCGCCAAAGCAGTACTTGGTAAAGTGGCACAGGTATTGAATGACAAACCTGGCTTTGAATTTATCGTCGAAGGCCATACTGATGATAAGCCTATTAGCAATGGTTGTATCCAGGACAACTGGGATCTGAGTGTCAAGAGAGCAACTGCTGTGACTCGGATATTGCAGGATGAATACAAAATAGATCCTAAGAGAATCACCGCTGCCGGACGTAGCAGTTATTTGCCTGTTGCAGGAAATGACACGATCGAAGGAAGGACAGCAAATCGCCGTACTAGAATCATTATTCAACCACAATTGGATCAGTTCTTCCAGTTATTGGAGCCAAAATCCTAGTATCGGATTAAGCACAAATAAGAGTTGAAAACGGGGAACATTCGCTAAGAATGCTCCCCGTTTTATTTTTAGTTGCTATATCTCACCCATTTCCACAGCTCCTTGAAGGAAGCTTTCTTGCCGTACATAAGTATTCCAACGCGGTATATCCTGCCCGATATCCAGACAAAGAATATCACCGCTCCAGCGAGGAACAGCAACGAAAGAATAATTTGCCAGGCAGGCGGATTGAAGGCTAGTCGAGCAGGCATCACTATGGGGGAGAATAAGGGAAATATTGATGCCCAGACAGCGAGACTGCTATTTGGAGAGCGAATGGCTACAAACATGATATAGAATGCCAATATCACAGGAATGGTGATTGGTAAAGTCAAAGAATTGCTTTCGCCCAGATCATCGCCGATGGCCGATCCCACTGCTGCGAATAGCGATGCATAAACGAGGTATCCACCAAGGAAGAAAATGAAGAAAAGTGGAATAATCAACCACCAGTTGAGGTTGCCAATCTCCTGCATGATCATCGGCAGACTAGCTTCGATATCCTCGGGTTGCATACCAGCTCCTCCCATGTTAGGAGTCATGCCGGGAGGGGCAGAACTCATATCTGTACCAAATATCAGACTGACTATCAATCCAAACAGAGGTATCAATATGGCCCAAATGAGCATCTGAGTCATGCCTACGGCTCCAACTCCGATCACTTTGCCGATCATCAATTGAAATGGCTTCACACTCGAGATCATCACTTCGACGATACGATTCATTTTTTCTTCCATCACTGACCGCATCACCATTGCGCCATTGAGAAATACCATCATATACATGATGATGCCCATCACGGCTCCTATCCCAGCTCCGATCGCCGAGGTGATAGTCGTAGGATTATTTGCTTCATCGTCCTTGCCAAATATTGGTTCCGGATCGATCGTCACTTTGACATCAAGTGCCTCCAATTGCTTTGTATCAAATTTTAATGCGCCGATCTTATAGTCTCGCACTCGCTCTGCAATCAAGGACTCCATTGCTTCGCTTCTATCGAGATCAAGGCTTTTGTCTGAATAATACAATAGCTTGAAGCGGGTATCAGACAGGTTGTCTATTGGTGGAATGTAAAGGATACCATCATATTCGGAGGATGCCATATTTGCCTTTAGGGCCGCCAGACTGTCATCAGGAAAGCTGAAGTAGAAGTTTCTACTATCGGGCAGAGATTTCTCCAGAATATTTCCTGGATCGACTACAGCAACTTTGGAACCAGCATCACTTTGGTAGGAAAATATGAATCCGACGATCGCAAAGAATATTGCGAATGCTACAGGTGTAATCAGCGTTGTAAGGATGAATTGTTTCCTGGTGACGCGAGTTAGATATTCGCGTTTGATGATCAGCCACAATTTATTCATTAGAGATCTTTATTTTGGTTTGGGAGCTATAGGTAACTTATGCAGATATCTGCGACAAATCAGCCTCTACACTTTGTATGAAAATGTCGTTGATGCTAGGCAATATTTCATGCATAGAACTGATCATCAGACCACTATCCAGGATTACCCGCAATATGCGATTGGCTTCTTGCTCTGATTCGGCTTTGAACATTAAGTGGCCGGGATTTAGAATCTGGAGCTCGACTTTGGCCATCAATTCTGCAGACAATTCACCTCTAAATTGAACTTCAAACTGATTCGGCTTGAAGCGATTTTTGATCTCCGCAACTTCGCCCCACAAGATATTCTCGCCCTGATTGACTAGCATCAGGTGATCGCAGATCGTCTCTACCTGCTCCATCCTGTGCGTTGAGAATATGATGGAAGTGCCATTTTGCTTCATCTGGTGAATCTCACGCTCGATCATATTGGCGTTGATCGGATCAAGACCTGAAAATGGTTCATCGAGTATGAGCAGGGCAGGTTCGTGAATAACAGTTGCTATGAACTGGATTTTCTGCGACATCCCTTTTGACAGTTCGTCAATCTTCTTGTTCCACCAATGTCCGATCTCAAATTTATCTAACCAATGTTTTAGCGCAGCTTTTGCAGCAGCTTCCGTCATCCCCTTGAGCCTAGCTAGATAGATCAGTTGTTCGCCAACTTTCATTTTTTTGTACAGACCGCGCTCTTCGGGCATATACCCAATTCGCTCCGGGTGCCTGTTTGTTATGGGTTTACCTTCAAACCAGATTTCGCCCTCATCAGCACCTGTGATGCCCGTGATGATGCGAATCAAAGATGTCTTGCCTGCGCCATTTGGGCCCAACAAACCGAATATGCTTCCTTGAGGGACGGCAAATGAAATGCGATCGACGGCTACATACTGGCCATAGCGTTTGACTACATTTTTACCTTCTAATATTGGGGCCATCTACAGAATATTTTGATGTAATGATACTATAAATGAAAGGCATTTCGATAGTTAAGCGCTTGCAGATTCTGAATTTCTACATAGTTTTAGCTCAATACCGCGGACTGATCGACAGATGGAGGTCAATTTGCAGATATTCACGTAATTTTTGGCTTGTGATAAGACATTTTTGCTTTAGCAAGTTGAGTACAATGAAAAATGAAGCAGACTAATGTGATCCTAGTGGTCAATCCCAATGCTGGAAATGAAAGATCGCGCCGAAAGATCGCAGACCTTCTGAATGCCCTGCAAGAGGAAGGGATATCTGTGCAGATGATTCAGGCTTTGGACGCGGAATCAGCCTGTCGGCAAATCACAGAATTGGTGGGAAAGGGAACTGATTGGTTGATTACAGCGGGAGGAGATGGAACAGTTCACTGGACGGTTAACTGTATCATGGCGCTATCGGATGACATCAGATCGCAATTGAAATACGCACATTATCCACTCGGCACTGGGAATGATTGGGGTCGAACGTACAAAATCCCTCATAATGCTGCCAACTGGACAAATGGATTCTTGCGCGGCAAAATGTCGATGCAAGACCTTGGATGGGTGGAATGGCAAACATTGCAAGGAACTCTTGAAAGGAGGTATTTTGCCAATGTTGCAGGCATGGGTTTTGATGGCTTGGTAGCCAAGGTCGTTGCCACTGAATCAAAGGGAAACAAGCACGTATTGGTCTATCTTCAAGCTGCGCTCAAATGGCTGTTTATCTATAAGAAGCCATATCTCAAGATCCAAACGGAAGACCTTCAATGGGAGGGAAAGGCATTGACTGTCAATATTGGAGTATGCGTGTATTCAGGAGGAGCCATGAAAATCGTTCCACATGCCCTGCCTGATGATGGATTGTTGGCTATGACTATTGTAGGCAATTATTCGCCTTATGAGGTGGTAGTTCACATTGCTAAGCTATTCAATGGCAAGATCGGACGACTGAAGAAGGTAGTGCTGACACAAAACAAAAGTATCAGAGTAGAAG
>JBDSUZ010000211.1:0-1553 GCA_039927395.1 Saprospiraceae bacterium
AGATTGGAAATGATATTGTTACAGCGAGTGGAACAACATTATTGGGGGCCGACAACAAGGCTGGTTTAGCTGAGATTATGGATTTTGTGCAGTTTGCAAGTCAAAACCCAGATTTCAAGCACGGAGAAATCAGAATTCTATTTACACCAGACGAGGAAATAGGTCGTGGAGTCAACAAAGTTGACATCAAAAAACTCAATGCTAGATATGGATTCACTGTAGATGGCGAATCACTCGGAAGTATCGAAAATGAAACATTCTCCGCTGACGCTGCCACAGTCACCTTACACGGAATTTCTTCTCATCCCGGTTTTGCAAAAGGTAAAATGGTAAATTCTCTAAAAGTGGCAGCTGCGTTCCTTGAAGCATTGCCAAAGGGCGATTTATCTCCTGAAACGACAAGTGGCAAGGAAGGATTTGTGCACCCGATGCAGGTGCAAGGAAATTTAGAAAAATCCGAAATCAAATTCATTTTACGAGATTTTAGTACACCAAAACTAAAGGAACAAGCCACAATGCTCGGGGAAATAGCAGAGCAGGTCTGTAAAGAATATCCTGGTTCTTCATTTACCTTGTCAGTCACTGAGCAGTATCGCAATATGAAAGAAGTCATTGATCTTCATCCCACATTGATCTCAAACGTGGAGGAAGCATTGGTGAGAGCGGGCATCACGCCTAAGCTTTCCAGTATCAGAGGAGGCACGGACGGATCACGACTTTCGTTTATGGGATTGCCATGTCCCAACATATTTGCTGGAGAGCACGCATTTCACTCCAGACAGGAGTGGGTGTCAGTGCAAGACATGCAAAGAGCGGTTGATACACTAATCAACCTTGCAGCGATTTTTGCGGAAAAAGCACAAAATTGATTTGATTACCTTTGTGGCTTCGAAATTGTATTTGGAAACTATCTCAGCTTTGAGTGGTTCTTATTGTGAAATGAATTTGAAATGGCCATAATCATAACCGACGAATGTATCAATTGTGGTGCCTGTGAACCAGAATGCCCCAATAATGCAATCTATGAAGGCGGCATTGAATGGGCAATCTTTGATGGCACTGCCATCACTGGCCATTATACATTGGAAGATGGGACAAGTATCGATGCGGTAGAAAAACAAATGCCTGTATCAAACGAGTATTACTATATCGTACCTGACAAATGCACAGAATGTGTGGGATTTCATGAAGAACCACAATGCGCGGCAGTTTGTCCTGTCGATTGTTGCGTTCCAGATCCGGATCATGTCGAATCGCAAGAGCAATTGTTGTTACGCAAGGAAAGACTTCATGTCTGATTCCTCGGGCAACCACTCTCCTATTTTAGCATAAAAATCAGTTGAAGAAATAATTCATGCCCAACAACAATTGTTGTGATCGTCCTGGGCCTGAGTTAGTAATGCCTCCTATATAAGGAGTAATCCCATATCTAAAACCGGCATTCATACCAAAATGCTTGCTGAAGCGATAGTTCATCGACAAGTTGCCTAGAATATCCCATTTCCGAGTTAGGTTATTGGCCTGATTGAATCCTTCCTGAGGTAAAGAGGTAT
>JBDSUZ010000212.1:0-5264 GCA_039927395.1 Saprospiraceae bacterium
AGTTCTTTGGAGCTGGATGCGACGAACAAGCCTGACATAATATTTGAGTTGCATTGTTCCAAAGGCACTTATGTAAGATCCTTGGCTCATGATCTAGGCGCTAAGCTTGGTTGTGGAGCTTACCTCAAGAGTTTGCGAAGGATCGGAAATGGAGACATGAATGTTGACGATGCCTGGAATTTTGAGGAGCTATTGGCTACGATTGATTTGCTCGAGATTGAGTCAGAAGTAGTGGAATCAAATTAGGGACTGTGAAGCTCTGGCAACACTTGCCCTTTTTATTCGTTTCCTCTATGCTTTTATTACTTTTGTGCTTCTTATAGAATTCCCTTATGTCGGTAGTTGTCGAATCCCTCAGTAAACACTATGGTCTGCAAAAAGCGGTCGATTCGGTCAGTTTTTCAGTTCAAAAAGGAGAAATAGTTGGTTTTCTTGGGCCAAATGGAGCAGGTAAGTCAACTACGATGAAGATGTTGACTTGTTTTATTCCACCAACATCCGGCTCAGCTTCGATAGCAGGTTTCGACATCGGCGCACAATCCATTCAAGTTCGGCAGAGAATCGGTTACTTACCAGAGCATAATCCTTTGTACAAGGATATGTATATCAGAGAGTATCTCAGTTTTGTCGGGAAATTGCACAAGGTAAATGCCCTCGAAAATAGGATTGAAGAGATGATTCATCTCACCGGCTTGACCAAAGAAGCAAACAAGAAGATCATGGCCTTATCAAAAGGCTATCGTCAGAGAGTTGGCCTTGCTCAAGCGCTAATTCACGACCCGGAAGTCCTAATATTAGATGAGCCCACCACGGGTTTGGATCCTAATCAATTGGTTGAAATCAGGCATTTGATCAAATCCCTAGGGAAAGATAAAACTGTGATTTTCTCATCGCATATATTGCAGGAAGTGCAAGCTATCTGTGATAGATATCTGATCATCAATAACGGCAAAATAGTGGCCGACGACAGAATTGATCAATTGAGTACTGATAGTAAAATAGAGCATTCCATATTGGTACGTTTTGCTGAGCCAGTTGATGTAAAATTACTTGAGTCATTGGAAGGCGTTCTCCACGCAGAGCATGTCAAAGACAATTCATACCACATAAGCCACAAAGCTGATGTAAACATTTCAGCGACGGTATTTCAGCTTGCCTTGGCGCAAAATAACTCGATCATTGAATTAGTTCAAGAATCTCGCAATGTAGAATCTGTATTTCAGCAACTCACTAATAAGAAAACTGATAACTAGTATGTGGGCTATTTGTGTCAAAGAAATACGAAGTTTTTTCAGCAGCTTGATGGGCTACATCGTCATAGCAGTCATCCTCGTGACTATGGGGCTCATGATGTGGGTATTTCCTGACTATTCGGTGCTTGACAATGTGTATGCATCCCTTGATCAATTATTTGTTCTGGCGCCCATGCTGTTTGTATTTTTAATTCCCGCTATCACCATGCGCTCCTTTGCCGATGAAAATCAAAATGGAACTATCGAGTTATTGGCCACGAGACCATTAAGAGATAGAGAGATCATTATTGGAAAATTCCTCGCTTGCTTGATACTGGTTGTCATTGCTTTGATTCCGACAGCACTATATTACTATACTGTATACCAACTGGGCTCCCCTCCGGGAAATCTCGATTCGGGTGGAATATTCGGTGCATACATAGGCCTATTTTTTCTTGCTGCTTCTTTTGTGTCAATCGGTGTTTTTGCATCAGCATTGTCCAATAATCAGGTGGTGTCCTTTATTTTGGCAACATTCCTGTGCTTCTTCTTCTACTGGGGATTTCAATTTATCAGCAGATTGCCAGTATTTGTAGGTAAATGGGACGATTTTGTGCAGCATTTCGGTATTGATCTGCATTACTTTTCGATGAGCCGCGGACTGGTCGACAGCCGAGATCTAATCTATTTTCTCTCCGTCATATTCCTGTTTCTATTTTTCACATTCATGTCACTTGACAGTCGCAAATGGGAAAAATCAGCATGAGTAAGCCCGCAAATACCCTCAGAACTCGTGCTTGGATCCGATTAGGTATCGTACTAAGTATCATATTACTAGTCAATATGCTGGGAAGTATTTGGTTTGGTCATATTGACCTTACTGAAGAGAAGCGATTTACATTGACACCAGCTACACTCAAGATTCTGCGCGAGACACCTGATGTCATATCGGTAAAGGTACTTTTGGAAGGAAATTTTCCAGCAGGTTTTAGACGTTTGCAAAATGCCACACGCGAAATGTTGCAGCGTTTCAAATCTGAGAATGCAAATTTTCAATATGTATTCGAGGATCCCAATGTGGGCAGCGTGGACGAAATTAATGGGCGAAGACAATCCTTGTCTGAGCAGGGCATAATGCCGGTCAATTTCAGGTATAAAGACAATGACCAGACTACTGAAAAGTTGATTTACCCTGTGGCAATATTCAATTACGGGCAGAAGACAATGCTTGTTAATTTGCTGGAAAATGAGACGCCTGGACTGGCGCCCGAAGAAGCTCTAAATAATTCTGTCAGTCTGCTTGAATACAAGTTTATCAACGCAATACAGAAGCTTACGCTCAAGGACAAGCAGATTATTGCTTTCACAACAGGTAAGGGGGAGCCAGATATTCCGCAATTGAAAACATTGAAGAAGCAACTTCAAAGTTTCTATACCGTGGCAAAGGTCAACCTGGATAGTGTGTATAAAGTTGATTCGATCGTCAATTTGTTGATTGTCGCCGGTCCGACTAAACCATTTACTGAGCGCAACAAGTTTGTCATCGATCAATATTTGATGCATGGAGGCCGCATAATATTTCTGATCAATAAGCTCAATGTTTCACTAGACAGCATGATGGGCAGGGCAGGGAAATATTCGCCTTATGAAAATCAGTTGGGTCTCGATGATTTGCTATTCAAATACGGTTGCCGCATTCAGCCCAATATGGTATTAGACCTTGAATGCAGTAAGATCCCATTAGTCACCGGGCAAACTGGTTCTGCTAAGCAGATCGACATGTTTCCATGGTACTACCACAGTTTGTCGAGTCCAGGCTCTTCAAATGCCATCGTCAAGAATATAGATCGAGTCAACTTATTTGAGCCATCGTCGATCGATACGGTAAGGACCAAAACTCCAGTTGAAAAGACCATCCTTTTGAGCTCTTCGAAATATTCAAGGACTCAGTTTACGCCCGTGGAACTAAACTTTGACATTTTGCGGTATGATCCAGATCCAGCTAAATTTAATGAAGGGCCAAAAGCTGAGGCTGTATTACTCGAGGGAGTTTTTCCTTCATTGTACGAGAATAGGGTGTCGGAAGATCAACAGGCTGCCCTGAGTCAAATGAAAAGCTCCTTTAGGGCTAGTAGTAAGCCCAGCAAAATTATTGTCGTTTCAGATGCTGATTTTGTTCAAAACCTTAGCAATGCCAGTTCAGGTGAAGCAGGTCCAATAGGTTACAATCGATTCGAAAAGCAATTATACAAGGGAAGTAATGACTTCATCAGCAATTCAATTGAATACATGCTCGACGAAGGGGGAGTATTGCAGGCAAGGACACGGGAGGTCAAATTGAGAATGCTCAATAAGGTGAAAGCGGATGACGAAAAGACTTATTGGCAGTTAGTGAATGTCGCCCTGCCGGTTATTTTGCTTTTGATCTTTGGATTGATATTCCAGTATCGCAGAAAACGCAAATACACTCGTGCGTAGATCAGTATTCACATTTTTCAAATAGAGGAGATAATGAGGTCAAACCGCTTACTACTAATCATAATGGTTGCTTTGATCGCCGCTGCCGGTATTGTGTATTTTGGATGGTACCAAGAGGAAGTGGAAGCTCCGATAGAATATGAAAGATCATTTGGGACGAAGAATATCGATCAGGTAAGTAAGATATTCATGGCTGATAAATTTGGCAACAAGATCACTTTGGTAAAGAAGGCGAATGTCTGGTACCTCGATGGTAAGACCTTTGCTAGAAATAAAGCTGTGGAGTTGCTGTTGGAAACCTGCCAACGAATGACCATAAAATATGTTCCAACAAAATCGTCGATAAAGAATATTGTCAAGGATTTGGCGACCAACAGTATTAAAGTCGAACTATATGATGAACTCGATAAGAAGATAAAGGCATTTTATGTCGCAGGTACTAATGCCGACGGCACCGGTACTTACGGCATCATGGAAGGAGCAGAAAATCCATTTGTGTTGGAAATTCCAGGCTTTATTGGTGATCTGAGCGCTCGATTTTTTCTCGATAAAGATGAATGGAAGGATAGAACAGTATTTAACGTGACAGTCGATAGCATCGCTCAAGTTCAGGTCATATACACAGGTCAGGTGGATTTTTCTTTCCAAATTAACAGACAAGGCAAGTCATATGAATTGAAGTCTTTGGACAAAGATGGCAAAGCTGGGCTTGTGAAATCTGCGAAGCAGGGAAATATTTCCGCATTTCTGTATGGGTTTGAAAATCAAATAGCCGAAGCTGTAGTAACTGAAGATCCAGCATTGAAGGAACTCCATCAGCAAGTGCCATTTGTTACCTATAAGATAAGCACTATTAGTCATCGGGAACTTGAATACAAACTATTTCCAATTCTCCCAGATGGACAGACCATGGCTGACGTAAATGTCGATAATAAAATGATCGAGCGCTATCACGTGATATCAAGTAGCGGCGACATTTTTCTCGTACAGACGCTCAATTTCAAAAAGATACTTTGGGCTTATTCATTTTTCTTCGAAAATCTAAGTCAATCAGCTGCACCTCTTAACAACTAAGACTTATCTTAGTTGGAATAGAATGTTCAATGCATGAAGCTTCCACGCAAGCTGTTTCCTTATTTTATTGTTGCATCCGTACTTTGTTGCCTGGCAGCAGCAACTGCGCCCAAATGGGGTTTTTTTGCGCACAAGCGCATCAATCAACTGGCAGTCTTCACTTTGCCACCTGAGCTGATTGTTTTTTATAAGCAGCATATCGGATACATAACAGATCATGCTACGGACCCTGATAAACGTCGGTATGCGGTACAGGGAGAAGCCATTCGGCATTTTATTGATCTGGATCAATGGGGCAAGCCACCATTTGCGCATTTGTCGCGAGACTTGGAAATAGCAGTTGTGCAGGAAGGAGCGATGTTCGTCATTTCCTCTACTAATGATACGCTGCTCTTGTATACTGCATGGCCCGATTCGATTGGCGAAAATCGTGAATTGAGCGGTGATGCAAGTACATTGAAGGCTGCACTTACTATACAA
>JBDSUZ010000213.1:0-2981 GCA_039927395.1 Saprospiraceae bacterium
CGTTAAGATTCGGGTAGCCGGATGGACGACGCCTTTTTTTGTTACTTTTTTTGTGGCTTGGACAAAAAAGTAAGGAGGATCGAAAAGGCCTATGGCCTAGGGCGTATGGCATAGGGAAACAGCCAAATTTGGAATTGTCTGTTGGCGTTGGGCGACCAGAATGTTCAGAGCTAAGGGTTCAGAGTTTGGAAATTTTGGTTCTTGGTCCTGGGTTCTGGGTGCTGGAAACAGCCAAATCCGATGCCCTCAGCTAAATGACTAAGCAACTAAACAACTAAACAGAGTCAAGTAAGGGAAGGTCGCGACCTTCCTCTACTTGACTCATCAACTCATCAACTCATCAACTCATCAACTCATCAGCAAAAGCTGTCGCTTTTGGAAATAGAATATTATTTTCTAAATGAATATGCAAATGAAGATCATCTTCAAATTCTTTGAGTAGTGAATAGGCCACCATATAGGTATTGCAAGCATCAAGCGGTGGGGTATAGTCGTTACTTAACGAAGCAATTTTTCTAAATCGATCGCCTTCGGTATTGTGTTCGTTCATCAACATGTCAATGGATGATTTTAAGCCTCCAAAGCTTGCATTTTGCTCCGCACCGACAACCGTTTCGTGTTGTACCATTTTTCTAATTTGAGGAAACACTGTGGATTCTTCTTTCTTCATATGGGAGAGTAGCTCTTCCGAACTTTCTAGAAATAAAGTTTTTATCTCTAAAAGTTCTGGATGAAGTTTACCATGGACCTTTTCAATCTTTTCTACATATCCTTGAACAACAGGGATTTGAAGTTCGACATAACGATGATGTTTCTTCTCAATATAGTCTACCAAAAGATCCAATGGCCAGGTTTTAAAGTCATATTGTTCCTTCTTGCTATTCAATATTTCATCTATTTCGTTACTTAAGGTTTCCAGGTTTTTTCCAGATTGTATGCAGACATCTACAAGCCTTCTATTGCCATTGCAGCAGAAATCCACGCCGTTCTTTTCAAATATGCGAGCTGTGCGGTAATCTTCTGCTACGATCTCTCCAATTGTTCTTTCCGTGTCCATGAGCTATGAATTAGATTCTACTTACTAGCCGGATTTGGCTATTGTTATATCTGTAAATTTCCGTCAATGTTATTTTCAAGAGTATGACCGAGGTCATACTTAGTAGGGATTTTAATATGGTAGTTTTGCTAATAACCAAAATGAAAGGAATATGCGCAAATTATTAGTTATCATCCCGGCATTTCTAATGTTCGCATTGATGAATAATGGATGTAAAGGAGGCGATCAAAAAAGTCAAGATGATTCATCCGCTACGTCAACTGAGGCAGATGAAAAATCTGGTGACCCTTCTAACTACGATCCCAAGAGAGGAGAGGGTAAATTTGATGAGTCAAATGTTACACTAGGTGCCGTGGACGCGGTCATGGCTGATAGAGGAAAAGCAATTTCCGATACTAAATGTTTCTCTTGTCATAAGACAACAGATGAGAAATTGGTAGGTCCGGGCTGGAAGGATGTCACAACAAGACACAATCCTCATTGGATCATGAATTTCATTACCAATCCTGATCCAATGATTGAAAAAGATCCAAAAGTGCAAGCTCAACTAGAACTTTGTCTAGTAAGAATGCCAAACCAAAGTCTTGAGGATCAAGACGCCAGGGATATCTTGGAATTCATGCGTCGCAATGACGGCGCTAAATAATTAGAAAAAAACAAATCTTATGTATAAGTCCCTTCTACCGATAGTGTTTTGCACGATGGTAGTTTTCAATTTTATGTCCTGTAAGCCCAAAAGCGCAGGCGATGCAGTTAGTGGTGATGCTGCTGCAAAAACTTATGTTGCCCCAGGCAAATACGATGAATTTTACAATTTTGTCTCTGGTGGTTTCAGCGGACAAATGAGTGTCTATGGCTTGCCCAGTGGTAGATTGCTAAAAGTTATTCCTGTCTTTTCAGTTGACCCGGAGAAAGGGTATGGCTACAGTGAAGAAACCAAGCCTATGCTAAACACCTCACACGGTTTTGTGCCTTGGGATGACTTGCACCACGTGGAGATGTCTCGAACAAATGGCGAGACAGATGGCAAGTGGGTTTTTGTCAATGGAAATAATACTCCACGACTAGCTCGCATTGATTTGAAAACATTCCGAACTACTGAAATTCTTGAGCTGCCTAATAGTGCAGGAAATCATAGCTCGCCATATGGTACTGAAAACACCGAATATATCGTTGCTGGGACCCGTTTTAGTGTTCCAGGCGATGCGGATAATGGTGATGTGCCTATAAGTTCTTACAAGCAAAATTTCAAAGGACATATTAGCTTTGTAAGTGTTGATAAGACAACCGGGAGTATGGATATAGCTTTTCAGTTGAGAACTCCTGGTGTAAATTTCGACCTTGCCCGATGTGGTAAAGGCAAATCTAATGGATGGTTCTTCTTCAGTTGCTACAATACAGAACAAGCCAATAGCTTATTGGAAGTTAATGCTTCGCAGAATGATAAGGATTTTATTATGGCTGTAAATTGGAAGAAAGCTGAGGAGTATGCCAAGGCTGGGAAAGGCAAGAAAGTGCCCGTTAAGTATGCGCACAATGTATACAATGAGGAGACTCATAGTGCTACATCAACTATGAAAAATGAAGTACTGGTTTTGGACGTTGCAGAGCTAAAAGATATAGTATATTTCATTCCTTGCCCTAAATCCCCACATGGTTGTGATGTAGATCCAAGCGGTGAATATATAGTTGGTAGTGGCAAACTTGCCGCTTTGATCCCTGTTTTCAGTTTCGACAAGATTCAAAAAGCAATTGCTGATAAAGCATTTGAAGGTGATTATCAAGGTATACCTGTTATTAAATATGAAGCAGCTTTGTACGGTGAAGTTCAAAAGCCAGGTTTAGGTCCTTTACACACAGAGTTTGATGGTAAGGGAAATGCTTATACCTCAATGTTTGTTTCTTCTGAAGTTGTCAAATGGAA
>JBDSUZ010000214.1:0-11829 GCA_039927395.1 Saprospiraceae bacterium
GGGTCAGTTACAGATGTTCCATCTACATTCACTACTTCTTTTGCACGAATCAGATAGTAAGTACCTGCTCTCAATACTGCAAATGTGTCTCCTACTTTGACTACTTCACTGATTAGTAAGCCGCTACCATTGTCAAATGCTGTTTCGATTTGAGCTTTAGTCTTGATATTGTCAAAATTGACACTTACAGAAGACACTTTACGCAATTCAGAACCATTGACTGGCTTGATGATTTTTTTCCAGTTTACTTTGAAATCAGTAGCTGAAGAATCAATTCCAGTATCAGCGATTTCATTTTTTAGATCAGCTGAACCATAAGCAGTGCCAGTATCTAGATCTAATCCTCCCACACCTGCAGGGCCTGACATATTGCTCAGTTTACCTGTGCTCAGTCCGATATCTGTTAGGAGCGTAGTCGTGATTAAAGCTGTTGCGCTTGCGTCATTTCCATCTGCGTCTTTAACTACTACTTCATAATCAATTTCGCCCTCAGTTGAACCTGGCGTTGTAATGACATATGTTTGAGTAAATTCGTCAGCATCTGAACCGGTGATTCCAAAAGGGTTATTGGACGGTACAGAACCATTTACGGTAAATGCAGATGCTGGAAGTGTTGCACCATTTTCGAGGATAGTCACTTCGGTAATATCTGCGCTGTTTTTTTGCGCATTGATAACAAGTTCGAAAGATTGTCCAGCCTGGATCGAAGCGTTGTTAGTTTCGATGCCATCTATTGTAATAATCTTGACTGTAGCTCCTGTTCCGGTTTCATCAGTACAGCTTGTTACGAGTAAGGAAGATCCTGCAATCAAAGTTGCGAATAATAAGAGGTTGCGTTTCATTGGTTTTATTTAAGGTTAAGAATCGTCTTCAATTATGTTCAGACTTAGAATACATTACAAATTGATCGAGGAAAGGTTTAAAAAACTATTTCCAAATGAGTCAAAAATGTCAAGATTCAATAGATGAAATAATAGTAAAATGATATCAGGTTCAATTTACGGAAACTAAACGAATGCAGATTGCAATTGCATATGCCAAACGGAAGGAATGCAACAAAAGTTTTACTGATTCAGCAAGAAAAGGCCGTTTTCGTAGATCATTTTCCCATCGGCCATGATTTTTCCACCATTTTTCATGTCGGTAATCATGTCCCAATGTATAGACGACTGATTGAGTCCACCGGTTTGTAAGTATGACTGGCCGATTGCAAGGTGCACAGTGCCACCTATCTTTTCGTCGAAGAGAATATTGCGGGTCATGCGATCTATTTCATAGTTGGTGCCGATTGCAGCCTCTCCAAAACGTCTGGCGCCCGGAATTTGAAATACATTGTCTAGATAATCTTTCCCGCTTTCTGCTTCCCAGTTTGTAATGAGGCCGTCTTTCACTTCCAAACGGATGCCTTTTACTTCGCGGCCACCGTAAATGCTAGGAAATGTATAATACACGAAACCATTGACTGAATCCTCGACTGGGGAGGTATAGACTTCACCTGAGGGCATATTGGTTTGGCCATCAGAATTGATCCAGAGCCTTCCCTTTGTGGAGAATGTCAAGTCAATATTTGGTCCCAGATACTGAATTGTGCTGCTTTTGTTGAGGCAGTCGACGATGGCCTGTTGGTCATCGCGTACTTTAAGCCAGGCTTTGATTGGATCCTCCTGATCCAGTTTGCAAGCATGAAATATGAAACTCGTATATTCCTCCAAGCTCATCCCCGCTGTCTTGGCGGCCGATTCCGTTGGATATTGGCATAGGCTGCGTTTGAGTTCTCTGCTGGCCGTGCGTTTGGAATAAATAGTCTGTATTGATTCATGAGCTTGCGCTATCAAAGTAGACGCATTGGGCAATCCTGCCTTGACAGGTTTTGATTCGTAGGGTGCTCGGATGACGAGGTATGCCTCAAATTCTTCGAAAGCCAACTTGGTCAAGGGCGAAACCCATTTCATTTGCTCTTCATTGCCCTCAGCCATGAAGATCTCAGATTTCTCATCAAAATCCATGATGACCTCCACATGAGCGCCAGCCTTGGTTGCTGAGCGATATATTTCCCTAACTAAGGGCTCTGCAAGCGTAGTAGTTCGGATACAAAGTCGATCTCCTTCTTTGATAGAGAGACTATAATTTACAAGTAGATTGGCATATTTGTCTAGCATCGGGCACTACCACTGATTAGTTAGATAAGGATAACGTTTCTTATAGACCTCTTTGATAGCGATTTCCAAAGCCTCCTTGAAAGGAGTCATCTGTTCTCCTGTCAAAGCTGAAGTAAAGTGGACTGGTTGCTGGTAATTGTTCGAAAGGTTCTCTTTGAGTTCTGCCTCAATTTCCATTTTGGTGGATTCCTCCACATATGGGTCAAAGAAATTAGCTCGAAATTGGTCGATCTTGTTACAGACCAAAAAGCCGGGCTTACCTGCGGCTCCTATTTCTTCAAGCGTCTTGATTACTGTTTTGATCTGATCTTCATATTGTGGATGGCTTAAATCAACCACATGCAGCAGAAAATCTGATTCCCTTACTTCATCAAGAGTCGATTTGAAACTTTCAACAAGGTGATGCGGCAACTTTCGGATGAATCCTACAGTATCACTGAGTAGAAAAGGCATTTGCCCGAAGACTACTTTCCTAACTGTGGTGTCAAGAGTTGCGAACAATTTATTTTCAGCGAAAATGTCCGACTTGCTAAGCGCATTCATCATAGTCGACTTACCGGCATTGGTATAGCCCACTAGTGCGACTCTTACCATTTGGTCGCGATTCTTGCGCTGTGTAAAGGATTGTTTGTCAAATAGTTCGAGTTTTTCCTTTAGCAAAGCGATCTTATCTCGGACAATCCTTCTATCTGTTTCAATCTCTTTTTCACCAGGACCACGCATACCGATACCGCCTCGTTGCCTTTCAAGGTGAGTCCATAGTCCTCTCAAGCGGGGTAGGAGATATTGCATTTGAGCAAGTTCAACCTGCGTTTTTGCTTGTGCGGTCTGTGCTCGACTTGCAAAAATATCTAGTATCAAGGAGCTTCGATCGATGATCTTGACCTTGAGCATTTCTTCCAGAATATTGGTTTGCTTTCCGGTAAGGTCATCGTCAAACAGGACCATATTGATATCAGGATGTTTTTCGATGTATTCTTTGATTTCAATAGCCTTGCCCTTACCTATAAATGTGCGGGAGTCAGGGCTTTGCATTTTCTGAGTAAAGCGTTTGATAGCTTTTGCACCGGCGGTCTCAGCCAGAAACTCGAGCTCGTCCAGATATTCAGACACCATCTGCTCGTTTTGACCTTCTTGGATGAGGCCCACCAGGATAGTTGGTTCCTGACTATTTTCAGGTATGTATTGTTTCTTATCCCCTAAGTTCCATTCTTTCGCCATAAGTCAAAAGTACTTGATTCCGTTATTGACTTGTTAGGTCTGCGATAAAATAGATAGAATCTTTTGGCTTATTTGGAAATCCAACCCATCGGGTTTTGAATTTGCTTGTCTTGCCAGATCTCAAAGTGCACTTCTCCTTGCCCATCTTCCGATGACCCGACACTGCCAATATTTTGTCTAGTATCGATCTCCTGACCGATGACTACTGACACACTGGAGAGATTGCAATAGACCGAGTAATACGAGCCATGTTGGATGATGACCATATTTTGCAGTCCTGGGATATATTTTTTTGCCATCACCTTGCCTTTGAAAATGGACCTCACCGGGCTATTGATTTCTGTTCGGAAATCTAGTCCAGTGCTGGATACGGTGATATTCTTGATCGTAGGGTGCGGTTGATTTCCGAAACCTCTGCTGATAGCTCCTTTTGCCACCGGCCACGGCAATTTTCCTCGGTTTGCTTTGAAGTCGTTTGAAAGTGCTTTTTCCGCTGGTGATTCGACCAGTATGATTGGGGCAGGCTTGGGAGGTACTGGCTCTGGTTTTTTGACTACAGGTTTTGGTGTTTCCTTTTTGATTGTTGCAGGCTTGGAATCGCCGGTCCCTTTATTTGCCTTGTCGGCTTCAGCCTTGGCGAGTTTATCTGCCAACGCTTTTTCGTCCGCTTCTTTTTTCTTTCTTGCGGCTTCTTCCTTTTTCATTTTTGCAGCTTCTTCAGCTGCTCGCTTCTTGGCTTCTTTCTCTTTGCGCGCTATTTCGTCGCGGATAACCCTCTGAATTTCATTTGCTAGTTTCTGTTGGGTCTCCTCATTGCGTCGGAGTTGAAGTGCGAATTTTTTCTCGTCAGCCTTAAGTCCCGACAAGACTTTGTCCTTCTCTTTCAGATTTTCCTGCAACACTAACTTTTGGTCCTTCTCCTCTTTTAGTAACACTTCTTTTTTCGATTTCTGTCCTTTCAGCTCAGTAAGCTTTCCTGAAAGATTTTGTTGTGCTTCAATTATTTCCGCACTTTGTTTTTTTCTGTATCGGGTGATCTGATTGAGATAGCGCCAGCGTTGTAGCGCCTGATTGAAGTTTTGAGCTGAGAACAGATACATCCATTCACTCGAACCTAATTGGATCCGATATGCCTTGCGGATGACTCCGGCATATTCGACTTTCATTTGATCCAATCTAGCCTGCAGCGAATCGACTATTTGTTGGGTTTTCGAAACTTCACCGGCGACTGAATTGACTTGTGAACTAATTGTTCGTACGAGTTCTTCACGCTGACTTACTTGTGTCTGAAGCGTATGAAATTGCTCCAAAGTGGCGTCTTTGTTCTTTTTGGTAAGCTCGAGTTTCTTGTTGGTGATCTTGATTTCCTCAAGTACTTTCTTCCTCTTTTGCTCTAAGGCTTTAGTGTCCTGGGCCGCTGCGAATGTAGTGGCTAGCAATATGATGCAAATTACGAATAGGGAGCAAATAGAGGCTCTAGTCCACCCGCTGATAGCTGGTAGGAATCGCAAAAGGCATTTTTTGTATCTGGTCAATTTCAAATCCATCCATTTTGATCGAGAGCTGCAAGCTCCCTGTTTCTTTCTTCTTGAATTGATATTGTCGATTACTGCTTGTGGCTCCTCGCTCAAAGGAAATGATTCCGTCAAATAGTGCCAACAAACTAGCCTCAGCTTCTCTGCTCACCATTTCTAATTGATAGGGCTGCAGATTTGACTTTTGCGACATTACCTGGTAATCTATACCTCCATTGTTGGCATTCCAAGTACAACGCAGTGAATCACAATTCTTTGTCCAGATGGCTTGGTCTTTCGCAGGAATATTTCCCAACAAGAGCGTCTGTGCCATTGCAAAATCCAAAGGGTAGCCAATTTTTTGCTTGAGGCTTGCCCATGGTATTTGCTCGTATGTGCTTTCAATGCGGTTGATGACCACAATGCCAGCTGCATCGGCTTTGATTCTTGCAACTTCGAAACCAAACTTGCGCAAACTTGCCCAGAGCATTTGATCTCTCTGCACTCGGATTGTTCCTTCCACACTAAGCTGCTGATCAGGTGTCCTAAAATCAATCGTGGCCTCGAATGCCAACCAATTTGGGCTCAATTCCGGGAAATCAATTAGGTTCAGCGAACCGTCATTTCTTGATTCTGTCGGATGTTTGCCGCTATTTGCAGGATTCGAAGAGCCTGACGTAGACTTACCAATTCGACACGAAGATATTAAAATTATTAATAATATATAATGGAAAATCTGTTTTCCTCTTTGTAAAATGTTGGATCGGTTTGGCATTAAATGTATCTGATTCAATTTATTACAGATTAAACAAAAATATACTTTGAATTTTGCTGGCCAAAGGTTATTGCTTGGCGTTCAAACTTCAAAGCTTCTTGTCGCGGATTTTCTTGTTGAGTGAATTTGGCTCGCCCCCTTTCTCAATAGCCTCTTGCCAATATCTGACAGCTTGCTGAACATCTTTTAGCATCAATTGGAGATCTCCATATGCTTCGAGCGTATAAGCAGATTGTTGACCTCCATGCATGAGAGCTTGGTCTAACATTTTCTTGGCCTGATTGAGTTGATTTTGTTTGATGGCGATGATTCCCAATGTAGTCTCGGCGCTTGCAAAATCAGGTCGTAGTTTGAGGGCCTTCTCAAGCATGGATTTGGACACATCCGTCTTGAGGTTTCTCTGCGTTAGATTTCGTGCGTAATTGTTGAGCACATTTATCTGATTTGGATCCAAGGCAAGGGCAGCTTCAAATGCTTCATCGGATTTTATATAATCCTTCAATTCATAATAGACATTACCAAGCAACGAATGAAGGTCGATGCTTTGATCGAGACTTGGCTGCATCAATAGGGCATTCTCAAGAATTGATTTGGCAACAGTATAGTTTTTCAAGCCCGCCTGAGCCATTCCATGCAAATAGTGGAGTTGGATCTGATTGGGAAAATAATCAAGTCCTTCATTGACCAATTTGTCCAACTCGCTCCAACGTTGATTTTCTGCTAGCAAAAAGCCACATTGCTCCCATACGGAATAGATGTTTCTTGCAGACTTTAATGCATTTTGGTAAGCAATAATAGCTCCTTTCTGATCACCAGAATATTGCAGAATATCGCCACTCAATGCCTGCACTTTAGCTTCGCCGGGATGCGTTTGATCGAGGATTTTCATCAATTGGATCAATGCCGCTCCTAATGTTGTATCTGGTTGCTGTGCTAGTTTTTGTACAAAAGGAATCAAGGTTCTGATCTTTCCATCGAGCTTCTGGCTTTTATCGGCCATTGCCACCTGTAGATGTGACAATACCTCAGCGTCAGAATTGGCGCTTCCTGTGCGGCTTAGATTTAATTGGGCTGCTGGATTGTTTGGTTCAACCGACAATATGAAAGTGTAGATCTCCTTCATTTTGTCGGTTTGTCCCGATTGACGATATAGGTCTGCTAGGAATTGTAGATTTTCTATCCTGGCGGGAAATGATTGATTCAGCCTTTCCAATTCAGCAATCGCTTCCCTGAGATTATTCTGATCCATTGCCAGCTCTATGCGCCTTCTAGCGACATCTTCGGAATAGCCAAATTTGTCCTCAATCTGCTGATACGTTGCTTTAGCTAAAGCATAACTACCCGATCGCTGTTGAGCCGCTGCCATGCGGTAATAAAGACCTTGATCTGATGATTTCAGATCGATAACCTTTTGGTAGGCGGTAGCGGCTTCTGCAAACAATGAATTTCTATCGAGTAACTCTGCGTTGTACATCAAATACCACGAATTTGTGGGATCGTGGCGCAGGGCTTGTCGTAGATATAAGATGGAATTTTGTAAATCCCTTTTTTGGTCGTAGACCTTTGCCAGTTCAAATGCGGTTGCCGCTAAGTCTGGACGTTCTTTTAGCAGAGGAAGGAGAATGTCGATTGCTTTATCATATTCGCCTAGTATCCTAAATTTTCCAGCCTCTATGAATGTCTCTTGTTGCTTTATTTCCTCTTCAGAAATCTGAACCAGTTGAGCCTCATTGACTGTGGGAAATGCCAAAATCATCAAGGCTATGAACCCTAATCGGAGTGTTATATAGTGAGTAAAAGTGGTAAAATTCATTGAAAAGTAGAGGGTATATGCGGCAATATTGATTTGCTTTGAAACGAAAAAAGGTGTGGTTTATTGGGTACCTGTACTGCCAAAGCCACCGCTTCCGCGCTCTGTATCATCCAGTTGTTCACTGTCAACCCATTCAATCTGTTCATAACGTGCTATGACCATCTGGGCGATACGCTCGCCTGGCTCTATCGTCTGAGTGCTATTAGACAGATTTACTAGTATCACTTTGATTTCGCCTCTATAGTCAGAATCGATTGTGCCAGGAGTATTGACCAGTGACAGGCCTTTTTGAATTGCCATGCCGCTACGTGGACGTATCTGTGCTTCGTAGCCGACAGGTAATTCAATAAACAGACCTGTTGGTACCAGGTTTCGCTCCAAGGGCTCGAGGCTGAAGGCTGCATCAATGGCAGCATGCAAGTCCATACCTGCACTTCCACCTGTTTTGTATTGTGGTAATTGGAAACCCGATTTGTTGACTATCCTGACTTTCAAGGCTGTTTACTTTGGTAAACTGCAAATTTACTCAACCTCCGTGATTTTCAACATATTTGTCCTCCCACGCGCTCCCAAAGGCATAGCTCCAGTATTGACCACCAGATCTCCAGATTTGACTTCATTGAGGTTCTTCATGATTTCGATTACATCCTGAATCGTTTCATCGGTAGAGGTGAATTTGTTGTAGAATAGACAATTTACACCCCAGACTAGTGCCAGAGTTGAAAGCATATCCATTCTGTCGGAGAAAATAAGGATTTTGCACGCGGGGCGATAGCTCGATATTTTAAATGCTGTAAAGCCACTGACAGTCATACCGACAATTGCTCTTGCCGAAATGTCTTCTGCCGTCTTAACCGCATTTGCACAAACGACATCGCTTAGGAATGTACTTGATTCGGGTGAAGGGAATTTGCGCATGCCCTTCAACGAATAGTGAGGCTCGGCTTCAAGTATGATACGCACCATGTGCTCTACAGTTTCCACTGGATATAAACCCACTGAAGTTTCACCACTAAGCATTACTGCATCAGTGCCGTCAAGCACTGCATTTGCCACATCCGTTACTTCCGCTCTGGTGGGGCTCGGATTGGAGATCATACTGTCCATCATCTGAGTGGCAACGATCACTGGACGAGAACGCGTGATGCATTCGTCGATGATCATTTTCTGAATCATCGGCAATTGTTCGAGAGGCATCTCGACGCCGAGGTCACCTCTAGCGATCATGATTCCATTGGAGACCTTTATTATTTTCTTGATATTAGCAACAGCGCTAGGCTTTTCGATCTTCGCTATAACCTTAGCCGGGTGATTTTTTGCTTCAATGCGGGTTTTGAGGTCCTTGACATCTTTGGCTCTCCTCACAAATGACAATGCAATCCAGTTGACTGGTTGGGTCAAGATGAATTCCAAGTCTTCAAGGTCTTTTTTGGTCAATGAAGGAGCTGAGGTTTCGGTATCAGGAAAATTTACACCCTTATTGGAGCCGAGTCTTAAACCAAAAAGCACTTTGAGCTTGACATCCTTCTCTCCATCACTGTGTACGACCTGGAATCCTACTTTGCCATCATCAGCAAGAATGCGCTCTCCGACTTTGACGTCTTTGGCAAATTTCTCATAGCTGAGGTATACGCGATCAGGAGTTCCTAGGCAATCTTCGGTCGTAAAAGTGATCTCTTGGCCCGGAGTCAAGGCAAACCCATCGTTCTCAATTTTGCCGACTCTAATCTTGGGACCTTGCAAATCCGCCAAAATACTGACGTGTTGATTGTACTCTTGGTTGATTCTCAATATATTATCTATCACGGCCTTGTGCTCTTCATGCGAGCCGTGCGAAAAATTGAGGCGAAATACATCGACTCCGGCAGTTACTAATTTGAGCAACATCTCAAAAGAGCTGCTCGCAGGTCCTATCGTTGCAAGAATCTTGGTGTTTTTCTGAATGCTTGGCATAAAAAATATTGATACTTCAAAGATAGTGTATAATTTACAATAATTAAATTGGGCACTATCCAAGTGGAAAACACAAACTGTTGATTGAACTGATAATAACGTGCTAGAATGAGCGATAAATTGTCCAAATAGTACTAAATTTAGGAGCTTTGATATAGAGTAAAAGTATTGTTTTAGCCCAAAAATCACTTCCTTAGCGCTCTGAGGCAAAAAAGATTTGTGAAAGATTGACTGAATAATTTACTTTGCACTCGATTTGGTAACAAAAAAATCCGACTTACATATGTCAACCGTTGCGGAGAAAGTAAAAAAAATCATCGTCGAGAAATTGGGCGTTGATGCATCAGAAGTGACCATGGAAGCAAGCTTCACAAATGATTTGGGGGCAGATTCCCTGGATACTGTGGAACTTATCATGGAATTTGAAAAGGAATTCAATATTAATATTCCGGATGACCAGGCTGAAAACATTCAGACTGTAGGTCATGCGATTACCTACCTAGAGGCTGAGACTCAAGGATAGAAATCCGCCCTCATACTGAGATATCCACGGGTAGAAGCTCTGTCCGTGGATATTTCATTTTTAAGCACCAGCTTCAGAAAGGTGCTTGGCTTCTGCATTTTTTCGTAGATTTATCTGTGAGGTTATGGGTATCCATGCTATTGTACTAGACGGCAACTGAGGTCTAGAGAACAAATTAGCATCGATTCAGGTTATGGCTTTGCATTTTTGCGAACTACACTAACTTGTGAACTGATATTGTCAGTAATTGCGCGAAAATCAAGTGTATTTTGCCATAAGTCATTGAAACTTCATTCATACATTGAGCTGAATTGTTAATCATATGAAGCGAGTAGTAATCACGGGAATGGGAGCCATAACTCCCATTGGAAATAGTGTATCAGAATTTTTTGAGGGTTTGATACAGGGCAGGAGCGGAGCTGCAGAAATTACTCGCTTTGATGCCTCGCGGTTCCGTACTCATTTTGCATGTGAAGTAAAAGGATACGATCCTGAACTGTCCATTGACAAAAAGGACGCCAAGAGAATGGACCTTTTTGCTCAATTTGCACTCTCAGCTGTGCATGAAGCTGTTCAACAAGCAGGACTGGAAACAGCAAATCTCAATAATGACCGTGTAGGCGTTATCTGGGGCTCCGGGATAGGTGGACTTCGTTCTCTAGAAAAAGAAATTGAAGACTTTACAAAAGGTGATGGTACTCCAAGGTACAATCCCTTCATGATCCCTAAGATGATCACCGATATTGCTGCTGGTCACATATCTATACGATATGGATATCGAGGTATCAATTATTGCACTGTTTCCGCTTGTGCATCAGCCACACATGCCATTATCAATGCTACCGATTATTTGAGATTAGGTAAAGCTGATGTCATAATATGCGGTGGTTCAGAAGCGGCTATTACCGCTGCAGGTATCGGTGGCTTTAATTCAATGAAAGCCTTGTCGGAGCGAAATGATGATCCGATGACCGCTAGCCGACCATTTGACAGAGACAGAGATGGATTTGTGCTTGGTGAAGGAGCTGGTGCCCTAATACTTGAGGATCTTGATCACGCTCGCAAGAGAGGAGCAAAAATCTATGCCGAGATCGTTGGAAGCGGGATGACAGCCGATGCTTATCACATGACGGCTCCCCATCCCGAGGGATTGGGTGCATTGAATGTAATGCGTCAATCTTTGGAGGAAGCAAAGATGTCACCAAAGGATATCGACTATATCAACGTGCATGGCACATCCACTTCCTTGGGCGATATCGCTGAAACGAAAGCTATTCAGCAAGTATTTGGATCAGATGTATATGGCCTCAATATAAGTTCGACCAAATCGATGACAGGTCACCTATTAGGCGCAGCTGGTGCGATAGAGACAATTGCAGGCGTGTTATCGATATTGCATCAGGTGGTACCCCCTACGATTAATCATTTCACAGATGATCCTGAATTTGACCCCAAATTAAATTTTACCTTTAACCAGCCGCAAGAGAGAAAAATTAGGGCTATCTTAAGCAATACTTTCGGGTTTGGCGGACACAATGCGTCCGTGATTGTTAAATCATTTGAGGAATAAATTTTGAGCACGATACGCAGCTTATTTCAACTTTTGTTCGCAAAAGACCGAGAATTTTTGTCCCGGCTGCGGGTCATGATTAATTTCACGCCATCCAATATTGGCCTCTTCAAGCAGGCATTTTACCATAGGTCCAGCAACAATAATAATTCCAAAGCGCAACAAAACAACGAACGTCTTGAATTTCTTGGCGATGCTATTTTGAGTTCGGTAGTTGCTGAATATTTGTATCGCAAATACCCGGGAAGTGACGAGGGTTTTTTGACCAAAATGCGCTCGAAAATCGTCAAGCGTCAGACTC
>JBDSUZ010000215.1:0-3327 GCA_039927395.1 Saprospiraceae bacterium
CATATTTTGACCAAGGTGTTCAAAAGGAGCCTATTGATCAAACTTTGTTGAATCAATCTATTGACTGGTACAATAGAGGTATTGCGATAACAAAGATTGATCCTTATGACAAGGCAAATCTTATAACAAATATGGCTACTTCATATGCAGCTCTAGGTCAGAATGAAAAAGCCTTAACTGAATTTGCAAATGCTGAGCGATTGGATTCCAATATTTTGGAAATCTATCTCAATCGCTCACTCCTTTATGTCAATGCAAAACAATATCCTCAAGCTCTAGTTGATTATGATCATATCGTGCGCATGGGTGCGGCCAATGCTGACATTTACTACGAGAGGGGAATGTGCCACGCCAGCATGAATAATCAGACACAAGCAATTCAGGATTTTGACGCAGCGATAAGACTTGAATCCACATTTGCTAATGCGTATTTGGAAAGAGCGAGGTCAAATGCGGCCACTGGAAGAATGGATGAGGCCAGAAAAGACCTTCAGGCAGGCCTAAAAAATGGGGGTAATCCAGGACCAGAGTTAAGAAAACAAATTGGCATTTGAAAAGCAAAATGACGAACTAAGAATCTTTTTTCCTGCGATTGATTTCATCTCTAATTCTTGCAGCTTTTTCATAGTCTTCTTCTCCCAGCACCTCCTCGAGTAGTTTTTGTAGTGCCTCGAGAGAATAATTGCCAAATGAATTTGCGCTTGCTGTGCCTGAATCTTCAGCATCTTGATCCGCTTTGTTTGGATCTGCATCGGCACTATCGAGTACGACACCTGCTGACTCAAGTATGAAATCGTAGGTATAAATCGGACAGAGATATCTCACTGCGAGCGCTAAGGCGTCAGAAGTTCTTGAATCCACTTCAAACGATTGACTATTTTGCTCGCAAATCAATTTTGCATAAAACACTCCATCAACCAGGTCATTAATCAGTACTTCCTTTAGTTGAATATGGAAAGTATCCATTGTCGTCTTGAACAAATCATGTGTAAGCGGACGATTGGGGGTCATGCGCTCCATTGCCACAGCAATGGCCTGAGCCTCAAAGCCACCGATCACGATCGGCAGACGGCGCAGTCCATCCACTTCACCCAACACGATAGCGTAGTTGTTAGAATGAGGAACACTGTGCGACAGTGCGACAATCGATAACTCGATTTTTTGCATAAATACCGCTTTGGGTCTTTTTGAGTACTAGAGTTGAGTAGACAATTGACTGATTGCCTTCTGCCCTATCATTAATGTGCTGAAGCCTTGAATTGTTTGAGCGCTTCGTTCAATTTAGGAACGATTTCGAATAAATCACCTACAACACCATAATCAGCAGCCTTGAAAAATGGCGCTTCAGGGTCTTTGTTGATGACAACTATTACTTTAGAATTATTTACACCTGCCAGATGCTGTATTGCGCCCGAGATACCGATGGCAATATAGAGATTTGGTCTGATGGCCAAACCCGTTTGCCCCACATGTTCATGGTGAGGGCGCCAGTGAGCATCTGCCACCGGACGGGAGCAAGCCGTTGTAGCTCCTAATATCTTGGCCATTTCCTCAATCATGCCCCAGTTGGAAGGATCTTTCATTCCTCTTCCGGCCGATACTACTATCTCCGCTTCAGGCAGTGGAACCGTTCCTTCGACACGCTTGGTTTCAAGCACTTTGACTTTTGATGCTGGGAGTACTACTTCCATAGTCTCTACAGGTGCAGGGGCACCAGTTTTCTGAGGAGGAAATGCATTGCCAAGCAAGCTGATCACTCTTATGGACGTCTCAAATGAATACTCAGCAATCGCTTTGCCTGAGAAAACACTTTTCTGGACGGAAAATGGCTGCACACTTGTTGGCAAAGAATTAACACCAGAAACTAATCCAGCACCAAGTCTAACTGCGATACGACCTGCAATTGCTTTACCTGTCGAGGAATGACTCAAAACCACTGTATCAGCTCCAATTGACTTCACAGCTTCAGAAATAGCTGCCGCATACACGGCGGCATCAAAACTTTCCAATGCTGCGTTCTTGATTTGAATTACCTTTTGAGCTCCAAACAAGCCCAAGTCTGCGGCATTGTCTGCATTTCCCAAAACCAACGCAAAGCAATCAGTTTGTAAGGCTTCTGCTACTTTTTTGCCATAGGAAAGTGCTTCGTAAGCAGCTTTCTTGAATTTGCCCATTGGGCTCTCAGCGTATACTAATACCGACATATTTCCTTACTTAAAATGCTTATTAAATGACCTTCGCTTCTTCATGAAGCAGGCGCACCAATTCGTTCATGTCTTCTGGATTGACCATTTTGACGTGAGTCTTACCTGGAGGCACGATAAACTGAACCACTTTGATTGTTTCCGCAACATTTGAGGCAGGCAATACTTCAAGCGATTTAGTTTTGGCGGTCATGATACCGCGCATATTTGGAATTCGTTGCTCAGCTAAGCCTTTGGCTGCCGATAAAACAAATGGGCCTTGTATCTCACATACTTCTATTCCGCCTTCGATGTCTCTCGTAATTTTGGCTGTGTCACCAGACATCTCTAAAGCAGATGCATAAGATACAAAAGGCCAATCCATCATTTCTGATAAGATAGACCCTACCTCAGAACCGTTGAAGTCGATGGTTTCCTTGCCAAGGAAAATCGCCCCGAAAGACTTGCTTTTGGCATAATTGGCAATCTGCTGAGCTACAAACATTGGATCTTTAGGATCTGCGTCAACTCTGACGGCCTCATCGGCTCCGATAGCAAGGCCTTTGCGGATAATTGTGTCATTTTCAGATGGGCCAACGTTGATAATCACAACATTTCCTCCCTGAGCTTCCTTTATTTCCAGTGCCTTGACAAGAGCATACCATTCATCATAAGGATTCATGATGAACTGCACACCTTCCTCATTATACTTTGTATTGCCTGAAGTGAAGGCGATTTTTGCCGTCGTGTCAGGGGTTTTACTTATACAAACTAATATATCCATATCGCAATTGCTTGTGGTGAAAGGCAAAAAACTGCCGCCTCGTCTATTTCGCTGCAAATATAATTAAATGATTGAGTACTCTTATTGGATCAACCGAATGACCTTAGTTGACAAATCTACTCCGTAGGACATCCACTCTTGCGTGAATTGTCACTTTACCAGTAGATTTGTTAACAATTTGCTCAAAAAAAGCTCCATGGATCGAATATCACAATTGAAGGAAATGTTTGCCACCAAGCCAAAGGATTCCTTTGTTTTATACGCTTTAGCCAAAGAATATGAAAATTCAGGAGATCTAAATGAAGCATTGAGCTTCTTTGAAAACCTTAGGGCCAAGGATCCTGAATATGTGGGAATGTA
>JBDSUZ010000216.1:0-21191 GCA_039927395.1 Saprospiraceae bacterium
TTTGTTCTTGTGTATTTCTATCGCCAACTCAGAGGCCTGCTCATTGGAAGTAAGTACCTGACTGGTAATCCCTTTCACTTTTTTGTTTATCTTTGCACCGTCGAAATAGCACCTATCATTATTTTGGTCAAAATGGTGCATGATATTATACAGCTTTAGCTGTGGGAATAGACTAAAACGGATATTGGAATGACGGTTAAAAGTGCAACAATAGTAGAAAAATACCTGAAAGTCAAGACGATTCTAGTATCTCTACAGAAGCCTGAAAGATCTCCATATTACGAATTGGAGAAACAGTACGGTCTGCAAGTGGATTGGCGTCCATTCATCCATGTAGAACCAGTACCGGAAAAAGATTTCAGAAAAAATCGCATTCGTCCTGACGAATTTACTTCGATCATATTGGCCAGCAAGAGCGCCATCGAGCACTTCTTCAGGATTTGCTCAGAGATGCGTATCAAGATGTCAGAGGATACCAAGTACTTTTGCCTTTCAGAAAATGTTGCGAATTATCTACAGAAATTCATTGTCTATCGCAAGCGCAAAGTGTTTGTCGGTACCAAGATTATCACTGACCTGCAACCGCAGTTGATGAAGCATCGCGACAAAGAAAAATTTCTGTTGCCATGCTCCAATCTAGGAGCAAAGGATATAGTTGATTTTCTGGAAACTAATCGTTTCAATTACCAGGAAGCGATGATGTATCGTACGGTGAGCTCCGATTTGAGCGACCTCAGCGACATCACCTACGATGTACTGGTGTTTTTTAGTCCCTTGGATATCACTTCGGTCTTTGAAAACTTTCCCGATTTCTTGCAAAACAATACCCGGATTGCCGGATTTGGAACTAGTACCTGTAAGGCCATAGAGGAGCATGAATTGACGATCAACATCAAAGCACCAACTCCCGAAAGCCCTTCTATGACTATGGCATTGGCCAAGTATCTGGAAGTGTCCAATCCGGACTAATTATCGAAACTAGTTTGCCTGCATCCAGAATGACATCAAGAATGTGGAGCTTCTGGTCATTTATCTGCAATCATTTTTCATGAGCTTGCCTTTCCCATTGGATGCATCGTATATCAGGCAACGATTAGCATTGGGCTTACCTGGTAAATCAGCTCATCTCCAATTGGCGGTTCCCAACAGGTGGATACCGCAGATTCCCCCCGATGATGCCAAGATCGCAGCAGTATTAATGCTCATTTATCCGGATGATCAAGGTGTGCAGCATATGGTCTTCATCGAGCGAGACAATCAGTCCAAAGGCGTTCATAGCGGTCAAATTAGCTTTCCAGGTGGAAGAGTGGAGCTTGGCGACAATGATCTGAGACACACTGCCCTGCGAGAGGCTCAAGAAGAGGTAAATGTTGACCCGCAAAGAGTTGAAATACTTGGAGCGCTTTCTCCCCTGTATATTCCTGTTAGTTATTTTCTCGTACACCCGATATTGGCATTCAGCACTGAACGTCCAGATTTTGTGGCTCAAGAGACTGAGGTACAGAATATACTCGAGATTCCTCTAATGAGATTCTTCGAGCCAGATGTCAGACAATTGACAGACTTGAAAGTGGCCAATGGTATGCGGCTAAAGGATGTCCCCTATTTTCAGATTGATGATAAGGTGATATGGGGTGCTACATCGATGATGCTTAGCGAGCTGATCATGATATTGCAGGGAGAAGCCTCCAATTAGCGCTAACCTATCTTACTTTTTGCTTCACGCAGCTTACGCCCAATCTGCCCAGTGATCGTATGCCAAAACATGATGAAGTCTGAAGCAAGGCTAAATCCTGGATAAATAAATGTTGCCGGCTTGTTGCGCTCAAAGAAATAATGACCCACCCAAGCAAAACCATAGCCCACTATTGGAATGAAGAACAAAATCCAGAGTGGTCCTAACACAATCCCGTAAATAAAAATACAGATGAGCAAGGCTGTCCCAATGAAATGCAGGGCACGACTTGTGGGATGCTGATGTTCAGTCAAATAGTAAGGGTAAAATTCCTTGAGCGTTTTATACTGCTTTTCCATAAATAGCTAAGATCTAGAGCAACTAAGTTACAATATTTTGAAAAGGAATGCAAGATGAAAATCTTGATTTGCATGAAACGCATGCCAGTATGACAGGCTAGCGGGCACATTTACTGCCATTACGGCAGTAAAATCGATATATTTTTGCCATAATCTGCAAATTTTTCGCTTGGTATAGCATTTGAATATGCATCAACATCAATCATTAAAAACAAACAAATCATGACTTACTTCAAATGGTCTCCTGGAAATATTCCCTCTTCGTACAAGATGAATCAGTCTTGTGGACCGAAATCTTATGCCAATGCACACAATCCAGCGGTACAAAATCAAGTACTTGTAAATGTGTTGGAATCTGACACGGATTGGACACTCGAGCTTGCAGTGCCTGGTCTTACAAAATCTGATATTCAGATTGGTGTTGAGAACAATCTGCTTAAAGTGTCTGCAAAATCTGAAGAATCCAAGGAATCAAAGCCTACGTATTTGAGGCAGGAATTCAGCATTGGAGAGTTTGACAAATCATTCAAATTGCCAAAAGATGCAGACCTGACCAATGTTCAGGCGACTTGCGCGGACGGTATTTTGCAAATAAAGATTGCTAAAGTAGAAATCGAAAAGCCAATTAGCACTCAAATACCTGTGCAGTAATCTCCTTTATCATTATCAAAGCAAGAAAAAAACTAGATCTAATGAAAACACAACAATCAATGATGGATTCCCGACTTGGTTTTGGCAAATTGCTCGAACAATTCTTGGATCCTAGCGTAGGTCAATTCTTCGGCAGGGACACAAGTAACAATTTGCCCAACGCAAATATTGTCGAAGCTGATACATCCTTTGTAATTCAGTTGGCAGCGCCGGGTTTAAATCGCGAAGATTTTAATCTTTCGGTTGACATGAACATACTAAAGGTATCGGCAGATAAGACAGCTACTGATGACTCGAATATTGGTCGATACATACAACATGGATTCAACTACAGTCAATTTAGCCGCAGTTTCAATCTGCCAGAATCTATTGATACAGCTCAGATTCAAGCGAATTACCGCGATGGGATTCTATCGATAGAAATTCCAAAGCAGCAGAAATCTAAGGAATTGAAAACTATACCTGTATTGTAATCGACGACAAAAAAGGTCTTGAAGGGGCGGTACAAAAGTTATTGTACCGCCTTATCTTCTTGCTTAACAAGCTATTTTTGAATCAGAATGACATGAGACAGAATAAAAAGTTATATAAAGGCCAATTGACTGCAAGAAATTTTGAAAAATCGTCAGTTCCCGACCTCGAATGGGATAAAAACTAGCTGTTAACAAATATTTAATTGAGGGAATTGTAGGAAAAAACTGAAAAAAACCTCACCTTTGACCAGTCTATTCAAGGACAACAAACCGACTTACCATGAAAAGAATCTTTACTTTCCTTTTTCTGATCTTTCTTGTCAGTAGCATGCAGGCTCAGTTTACACTTACTCCTGAATTTGCAACTGTTACAGTTGATCCAAATGACTTGGAAACAATAGCTCATGGCGAAGTTCAGAATGTATCGACTTCACTTAAGAAGTATCGTTGGGAAAGAATCACGGAGTGTATTACTCAAGGTTGGGAATCACAAATCTGCGATAACAATTTGTGTTACTCACCAACGACCAGCATTGCTCCAAAGACATTTCAACTGAACGCTTTCGAAAAAGGTCTTTTGGATTTGCATGTTCGCCCTTATGATCTGCAAGGTGGTGGCAAGTTCAAAATCCGAGTTTGGGAAGACGCCAATCCAACAGTAGAAGCATTTATGTATATCACTTTCAATGAGTGTACGGTACTTGGCTCAAAAGATGTTAATGTCGCTGACCTTAAACTTTTTCCAAATCCTGCAACAAATCAATTTCAACTATCAAAAGCTGATGGTGTGAAAAAGATTGAAATGTATAGCATCGTAGGATCTCATATCAAAACTTTCATCCCTAATGATGGCGAGAAGTATGATGTAGCTGATCTTAACAACGGAATATATATGGTACGCTTGGTTGGCGCCGGCAATAAAGTACTTAAGACGATTCGCCTCAGCATTCGTTGATCAATCGAATCGATCAAAAAAAAAGCTATTCAGATCTGAATAGCTTTTTTTTTGCCTTCTTGAATCACTTTTCATTTACATGTGAATTGCTCTTCTGCCAGTCGCATCAAGTGCCGCTTCTCGTATTGCTTCGGTATATGTCGGATGTGCATGACTGCTGCGGGCTATATCCTCCGCTGATGCACGGAATTCCATAGCCAAGACCGCTTCAGCAATCATATCGGCGGCCCTTGGTCCAAGTATATGTACTCCCAATATTTCGTCACTTTGTTCGTCTGCAAGGATCTTGACCAGTCCTTCAGTATCCATGCTGGCGCGGGCACGGCCAAGCGCTTTGAATGGAAATTTACCAACCTTATAAGGTATTTCCTCTGCTTTCAATTGCTCTTCTGTGCGGCCGACTGAGGCCAGTTCAGGCCAAGTATAAACAACTCCCGGTATAAGGTTGTAGTCGATATGCGGTTTTTGGCCAGCTATGCGCTCTGCAACAGCAGTTCCCTCGTCTTCTGCCTTATGGGCAAGCATGGCGCCCTCGATGAGGTCTCCGATGGCCCAGATGCCCTCTACCGAACTTTGAAGCTCATGATTTACGGGAATCCTACCTCTTTCATCAAGTTTGATTCCTACTGACTCAAGGCCCAATCCTTCGGAATATGCTCGGCGACCTATTGCAATGAGGCAATAGTCAGCTTTAAGTTCGATCTGTTCAGGTTTCGCATTTGACTTAGCGATAACTGTCACAATTCCTTTGGCGGACTTGACGGAGCTAACCTGATGATTGAGGTGGAAGATGATGCCAAGCTTTTTGAGCGAACGCTGAAGTTCTTTGCTGCAATCAGCGTCCATGCCTGTCAAGATTCGGTCCAGATATTCGACTACAGTAACTTCAGTACCAAGACGTGCGTATACTGAACCCAATTCAAGGCCAATTACACCAGCGCCGATGATTACCATTTTCTTTGGCAATTCCTTTATCTGAAGGGCCTCTGTTGAAGTGATAATTCTATCCTTGTCGTAGTTAAATAGAGCAGGAGTAACCGGCTTTGATCCTGTCGCCAAAACGATATTTTTGCCGCTGATACGCTCTTCTTTTGTTCCTTCTTTTGTGATTTTGACCGTATTCTTGTCGACTAGCGTGCCTAGGCCATGGAAGACATCAATTTTGTTCTTCTTCATCAGAAAGTCAACTCCTTTGCAGGTTTGTTCGACGACTTCATTCTTGCGGCCGATCATTTTTGGAAGATCAAGACCTATCTCCGTGGCTATGATACCATGGGCGGCAAAGTTTGTCTTCGCTTGGTGGAAATGTTCAGAGCTATCCAGTAGTGCTTTTGATGGAATGCAACCTACATTGAGGCAGGTGCCTCCAAGCGTATCGTATTTCTCAATGATGGCTGTCTTAAGTCCCAATTGGGCGCAGCGAATAGCACAAACATAGCCTCCTGGGCCGGATCCGATGATGATGACGTCGTATTGCATGAATTAGTAGCCTATGCGATTGTTAAATTATGGCTGCGGTTTGTCGTTGTCGGGTGTTGTATTCCCGGCATTGGATTCAGGGGATTTTGGTGGCCGCTGTTGGTTGTTGGGGTTCTGATTTGGATTTGGACGACGGTTCGGATTATTCCGCTGTGCTGGCCTTTGGTTGCCCTGCGGCGGCTTGTTCGAAGGCTGGTTGGGGTTTTGCTTTTCGTTGGGATTAGCTTTCCTCGGCTGTTGTTGTGGAGCCCCCTGCGCATTTTGCTGCTTCTGCTGCCCTCCTTGTGGGTTTTGTCGTCCTCCCTGCGGGTTTTGTTTAGCCCCTTGATTTTGCTGCGTCCTTTGCTGAGGATTGCGCTCGCCAGGATTAGCGTTACTGCGGCTTTTATTGCGGTTGTTTTTATTCTTGCGCACCTCGGCTGGCAATTCGATAGCTCCAGTTACATCTTCGTATTCTGCCTCTGGTTCGACGTTGCTGTACAGTTTTTGCCAGCTCTTGAGATTCTCTGGTCTTTCTCCCTTTTTATTGAGTTGCTGAATTTCCCTCACCTGATTGATATCGAGGGCGATGATCAGTGATTTTCCTTTTTCGGGTTCGTGATAGTAGTACATGAGACCCTTGAATACATCCGATTTCATATGGCTGTAGCGTCCTTCTCGGGCCATTAGCACATCGACATCCATCGGAAAGTGCTTGAGGGCATCCATGTACGAGTCGAGCTCGTAATTGAGGCAGCATTTCAAGCGGCCACATTGACCGGATAGTTTGCTTTGATTGATAGCGAGGTTTTGATAGCGAGCAGCAGTCGTCGATACACTCTTGAAATCAGATAACCAGGTCGAACAGCATAGTTCACGTCCACAAGAACCAATCCCACCCAATCTGGCAGATTCCTGGCGACTCCCGATCTGGCGCATTTCTATCTTGACCCTAAATTCCTTGGCGTATCCTTTGATCAATTCCCTAAAATCAATCCTACCATCAGCTGTGAAGTAAAATGTGGCTTTACGACCGTCACCCTGATACTCTACATCTCCGACTTTCATGTCGAGTTTGAGTGAGTGCGACATGGCTCTTGCCTGTATCATGGTGTCGCGTTCGAGCTTCCTGACGTCTTGCAATCGTTCGAGATCGCGGTCATTGGCGCGTCGGAGCACTTCTTGACTTACTCTATTCTCGTAAGCATTTTTCTTGCGCATCTGCATGCGTACCAATTCGCCAGAGAGGCTGATCTTACCTATATCAAATCCGCCCCCAGTGTCGACGACGACCATATCGCCTGTATTGGCGCGGACGGCATCATGGATGCGGAAAAACTCCTTACGGGAACCATTTTTGAAGCTTACTTCAACGATGGGATAATGATTGGGGTCTGCAATTTCTTGAGTACTCAGCCAGTCGTAGGTATTAAGGCGATTACAACCGCCGGTGGCACAACCACCCCCGCAACCACCGGTGGCTCCTGCCTCCTTGGTGCTTCCACATGATCCACAACTCATATCTTATGTCTTTATCCGCATATAGAAAGGTCGATCAAAAGCCGCGGATTATGACTTTTTGTTGACTTGCTTCATGATATCCCGGATTTCAAAACTGGCACTTAGGCCTAGCAACCGGGGATTGGCATTGCGCTCAATGTAGAGAAATGCCGTATCGAGCAAAGTTACCAATTTTTTGAGGCTATTTATGTTCAGCGAGCGAGAGAGGTTGCGAATTGATGGAACTTCCTCTTTCCGAAGCCTTGGTTCACGCTCAGGAATCGCCAATACCCAAAGCAATTCGCGCAAATAGTGTAAGCCGTAAGTGAAGAAGTTTTTTTGTTGCTCGCGACCTAATTTCGCAAATTCATCAGCCCATTGGACCATTTCAGGCCCTAATCCCTTATAACAGATACGCAACCACTCGAGGAAGGCATATGATGGTTGATTTTCCTCCTGATCTTTGAGACTCAGCGCTTCGGTCAAGCTTCCATCCGACAAATAGGCAATATTGGAGGCCTCCTCAGGTTCTATCTCATATTTATCTGTCAAATAACCTGATATATCACTGTCAGTCAGCGGGTTAAATTGAATTATTTGACAACGTGATAGGATCGTTGGCAATATTCGCGAGGTATTTTCAGTCACGAGGATAAACAAGCTATCATCGGTAGGTTCTTCCAAGATTTTGAGCAGTCGATTGCCTTCTTTGCCGAGGTATTCTGGTAGCCAAATGATCATGACCTTCCTTTTGCCCTCGTATCTTTTGAGACTCATGAGGTGCAAGATCCGATCACATTCTTTTTTGTTGATATTGCCCTGCTTCTTGTCATCTGCTATTTGAGCTATCCAATCCTGATTGCTGAAATATGCCGTTTCGTGCAATTGTTTGCGCCAAAGCGGAAAGAAATCGTCACTAGTCTTGTCG
This sequence comes from Saprospiraceae bacterium, assembly GCA_039927395.1. GTDB lineage: Bacteria > Bacteroidota > Bacteroidia > Chitinophagales > Saprospiraceae > JBDSUZ01. The sequence goes on from JBDSUZ010000216.1 coordinate 8,000, forward strand.
CTTCCAACGACGGGAAAAGCGAAATGCAGGTCGGGATGTACCAATTTCTGAATGCGAATGAAATTAGGATCATTCTCCATTGGCTCAGCACTGGGGTCGGCAAAGAGATAGGCGACAAAATCGATCGCTGTAGCCAAAGTGCCAGATCCCGATGGCCCCGAAAAAAGTAATGTTTGAGGCACCCTCTCCTGCAAGATCATCTGTTGGAGATCTGCGAGGACATGTGATTGTCCAATTACGTGAGGGAAGAGCATATTGTCGGTAGCCTGCAAAATAGTAAACTTAAAATCGAGCGAGTCTGATCATAGCAAGTAAATGAATGCGTTCAGCCGCTAATTTAGTCTTTTAGCAGGTCTAGAATATCATCGTCCAAAGGTTTGACCGAGCTACCAAAGTAAGCTATCAATTGGCCCTTCTCATTTAGCAAAAACTTGTTGAAATTCCAGCCGACTTTAGCATCTAGTACTCCATTTTGCTCCTTATGAGTAAGCCACTCGTAGATCGGATGCACAGGTTTACTTTTAATGTTGATTTTCTCCGTCAAGGGAAATGTCACCCCAAATTTCGAAGTGCAGAAATTTTGAATTTCCTCTGCTGATCCGGGCTCTTGTCCGCCAAAATCATTGCACGGGAAGCCGATAACCACTAATTTATCCTTGTAGTGCTCGGCCAACTCTTCCAGTTGAGCATATTGTTTTGTGAAGCCGCATTCGGAAGCAACATTGACGATCAATATTTTTTTGCCCGCATATTTCTTAAAATCAAGCTTGTCGCCTTTGATTGTCTTGATGTCAAATTGGTAGATCGAAGAGGGCGCAGTGATGTCCATGTTGGAATGTTGTGTAAAAGATAAAATGGTAAAGACCAGGCTGAAAAACAGGGAATTCATAAGTTTGGCATTGAAAGGAACGAAGTAATAGCTATTCAAACTGAGCACAAGGTAAAATGTTTAGCGCATGTCAATTGCCGCTAGTGTGCGATATTTTTATGACCTTAGCCATTACAAGCTCCCCAATCGAGATTTAAGGCTGAGTTTTTTCTTCAAGTGATCAATTATGCGCGTCGCAGTATTTCGCACAGCCCATTTCAATGCGGCACATCGATTATTCAATCCCGCTTGGGATGAAGCAAAGAACAGGCAGATATTCGGACTTTGTGCGAATCAGAATTACCACGGCCATAATTACGAAATGGAGGTAAAAGTTACAGGAGAAGTCGATCCTGAAACCGGCTATTGCATCGATTTGGGTAAATTGAGAGATCTCATTAAGGTCGAAATCGAAGATCGATTTGATCACAAGAATCTCAATATGGACTGTCCCGAATTTGCTACCTTAATCCCTACAGCTGAGCATATTTGCTACGTCATCTGGACGATCTTGCGTGCTAAACTTGATCAGCGATATGAACTGATGGTAAGGCTATACGAAACCCCCCGCAACTTTGTGGAATATCCTGCTTCCTAATATTGAGGATCTATTCCTCTGAATTATTGTATTTCTTCTTCTCTTTTTTGATCTCAGTTGCTCCTTCAAACAGTATGACGATTTCACCTCGTACTTCGGATGGATGCTCTTGATAGTATTTGATCAGAAATTCGATAGTTCCCGTTTTTACTGATTCATATATCTTGGAAATTTCCCGAACGACACATGCTTGACGTTGTAGATCGCTAAATTCAGCAAATTCAGCAAGGCATTTGAGTAGTCGATGAGGAGATTCGTACAAGATCACTGTTTCAGGCAGTTTTGTTAGGTATTTGAGACGAGTTTGCCGACCCTTTTTGTGGGGCAAAAAACCTTCAAAATGAAAGCGATCGCAAGGCAATCCCGAAGCAACCAAGGCAGGAACAAAAGCAGTGGCACCGGGCAACACGCTGATAGGTACTCCATGCTGATGACAAGCTCTGACCAGCAAAAACCCAGGATCTGAAATGCCTGGAGTACCGGCATCGCTTATTAATGCCATATCGATGCCCGACTTGAGCTGATCCATCAGATTGTCGATCTGATAGTGTTCGTTGTGTGCATGAAAAGGCTTGAGCGGAGTCTTAATCTCAAAATGCTTGAGCAACTGCCCTGAAGTGCGGGTATCCTCCGCAAGAATGACCTGGACTTCCTTCATAATCCGAAGACCTCGCAGAGTCATATCTTCCAGATTGCCGACCGGAGTGGGGATCAGATACAGCATAAAGGAGCAAGATTTTGGAGCCTTGGGCTCTGTTTATAGCGCAAAGACCTCAATAGAATAGGTCTCCATGATCAAATTGGCCAGCAATTTGTCGCAAGCAATTTCGACTTTGGCGCGAGCATCTGCCTCGTCATTTCCCTCGACCATCAACTGTATATGCTTGCCGATTCTGACATCCTGAAGATCGGTCAATCCGATGTTTTTCAAGTTTTTGCCAACGGTTTTACCTTGTGGATCCAGTAGTTCCTTGTGAGGCATGATGTCGATTTCGGCATAAAATTTCATAGTGGCTGAGATTGTATATTGGCAAATTAAGGTCGAAAGAAGAGTTTCCTGAAAATTGACAGAAGGATATAAAGCAAAATGACCGGAGCCAAGGCCGCAAATCCCATTGCAATCGCCAGTACGCCCGACAAAAGTAAGAAAACAATGCGTAGTTCATTGCCCTCCCAACTGAGCTTTTTCACCTTAAGATTGAGTAGCGGAACTTCTGAAATCATCATCCAGCTCAGAAAGGCAATCATAATGTACACGAACCATGGATTGCTGATGTACTGAGCCAAGCCAAAACTATCGCGACCCCAGAGCACTAGTAGACCAGCGACAAACATTGTGCAAGCGGGTACGGGCAGACCTAGAAATTCATCTGATTGACGTGTGTCAAGGTTGAATTTTGCAAGTCTGTAAGCGGCAAAAACAGATAAGAGAAATGCGGGGGCAACCTTCCAGAAATTGTCGCCAAAGCTCAGTAAATCAAGATCATAATGATCGGCAAGTAATCTTGCAAATATCATTCCCGGCACTACACCAAAGGAAACTACATCGGCCAGACTATCCAATTCGCGACCTAATGGTCCATCAGCCCCAACCTTCCGGGCAATAAATCCGTCCATAAAGTCAACTGCATTGCAAAACAGGATGAGCCAAATGACCCAATTGTCCTGGTGACCGATCACCGCGAGAATGGCAAGACATCCTCCGAATAGATTCAGGAGGGTTAGTGCATTGGGCACCTGTTTGAGCATAATTGAGTTTTTAGCAAGTCAAATATGCAGATTAACGGCTTTTTAACAACATATTGCCGCACATTATTTTAATTTCGACGTTGTGTAGGTATCCTCTTGATTTATAATGAACCTGTATGCGGGTAATTTACCTATGGTCACCAATTATGGTGATTTTGACCTTATTTGTTTCGAATATCGACGCTCAAGTCATCAATGATGAATGTGAGGGTGCCATATCATTACCGATAGGTGAAGGTGAATTTTGTACTGCTAAAGCTGCATTTTCTTTTGATAATGCTACTCCAAGCGATCAAGAGGCCCCATTTTGCTGGCCAAATACCGATACCTCCGACGTCTGGTTTACTTTCATCAATCAAGGTACCGACCTCAATCTCCGTATAATCGGAAATGTAACAAACAACAGCGGCGGATCAATGACTCAGCCTCAGATGGGCTTGTATTCAGGCTCCTGCAGCGGTGGGTTGATCGAATTGGGTTGCCAATCTGATGCTTTCAACACCAATATCGTGGAGATGTATGTTAACAATTTGCCTTTGGGAGCACAATTGTTTCTCAGAGTTGGATCAAGAAATGCGCTTGGTGGGACTTTTCAAATTTGCGCTAATAATTTTAACCTTGTACCCGCGCCTCAATCGGATTGCCCAAGTGGCGTAATACTTTGCGACAAGCATCCATTTGCTGTCGAAAAGGTATTGGGAAATGGCGTCTTCACCAATGAGATCCCAACAAACGGATGTATCGATCTCGAATTTAGTTCTGCTTGGTATCGCTGGACATGTGAGACTGCTGGCAGCTTTGCCTTCACGATCACTCCGAGTAACCCCACTGATGATATTGATTTCCTGGTATTTGAATTGCCCGGCGGACTGAACGATTGTGCCAATAAGAAGCTGTTGCGCTGTATGGCTGCAGGTGAGAATGTGGGACAACCATTTAGCACTTGGCAGAAATGCACTGGAGCCACAGGTCTCGGCCTCAATGCCAATGACTTACAAGAAGCACCGGGATGTGCATCCAGCTCTAATAATTTCGTTCGATATATCGACATGATACCCGACAAAGTGTATGCACTGATGATCATGAATTTTTCCAATTCAGGCAATGGCTTTTCGATCAATTTTAGTGGAACGGGAACAGTAAAGGGCCCAAAAGCTGATTTTGAAATATTGCCCAACGGCATTGACAGTACTTTTTGCTGGGATGATACATTGATGATCATCGATCAATCCTCGTCATCAGGTGGGCCAATCGTCGAATGGAATTGGGTATTCGGTCAGAATTCTGTTCCCGCCGCGGCTAATACACCAGGCGACAAGGAGGTCTGGTATCAGAAATCAGGCACAAAGACTGTATTGCTCTCGATCAAAAATGATCAGGGTTGTATCGTATCACATACTCAGACTGTCACACTGGAATGTTGCAACAAGACGACTATTGCCGATGCTGGTCCAGACGGAGAGATAGATCTTGGAGATACCTATCAGATGCAAGGATCTTATTTTCTGCCGGGATCTATCCACAGCATACTGTGGAATCCTGCATTGCTGCTCAATGATGCTACGATCTTAGATCCAATTTGTTCTACCTACAATGATATAACCTACGAATTGAAAGTGATTGATGAGTTCAATTGCTTTGCCTATGATACAGTAACAATAAGAGTCAAAAAGAATTTTGCGACTTTTATACCATCCGGTTTTTCGCCAAATGATGATGGAACCAATGATTTCCTCCCTGTATTTACAAATAGGGCAGGTAAACTGATACGCTACATGCGCATATATGACCGATGGGGCTCCGTACTCTGGGAGGGCAGAAACCTTGCTCTCAATGACAATGGAGTAGGTTGGGATGGATATTCCAACTTCAAGCGATGCAATCCCGGGGTGTACGTCTATTTGGCCGAAGTCGAATACATTGACGGCACCATCATCTTATACAGCGGGGATGTCACATTGGTCAGGTAGATTTTCACTTCTTTCGGCAACGATCCTTCTCTTATCCTTTACTGCCTGCGAAAATGACCTTGCAAGAGTCAATCGATTCATCACACGGGATCAGGCTTCTGTGGAGACCGGGGAAGATATTACCATTCTATACAGCGATTCAGCAGAAGTAAAGATCAAGATTGAAGGGCCGCGCATGATTAGGAAATTATCGACTGCGGAGCCTGAAGAAATATTTCCCGAAGGGGTGAAGATCTACTTCCTCGACGATCAGAAGCAACCAGAGTCCATACTTAGTGCCAAATATGCTATCAGATATCCCTTTCAGGACAAAGTAATAGTGAAGGACTCAGTGGTGCTGGAGAATATCAAAGAAAAGCGCAAAATCGTCACCGAAGAGCTGATTTGGGAGATGCGGAGGGCGATCGTGTATAACAATAAATTTGTCAAGATTACCAATCCGACCGATACGATATATGGTTATGCCTTCAAAGCCACGCAGGACTTTCAGCATTACGAATTAAAGAATGTCGGAGGCAAAATGGCCATCAAGGCGATGGAAAAGGAACTGAAATAAAAAAGCCGGCTGCAATGCGACCGGCTTTTCTGTTTATTGTTTTGGCTTAAGCATTTTCTTGCCGCTGCCTGGAGGCGCTAAGGTTGAATCGACCTTGCTGCCTGAACCAAGACCATTTAGCAATTTGGACCAGACTTCAAAGATTTGATCGCCGTGGCCCGGATAGAGTGCTCCAAGTTGATTTACTTTAGTGCCGACCTCCATTTTGATGGCCTTCTTTTCATCTTCAGTCTTAGCTACATTATACCTGTCAAATATCGGCTTCAATTGAGTTTCGACATATTTAGCGTCAAATTCGCTTGGTGGAGAGGTATATTGTGGTGTTTCGACTTTAGCTGTCCCTGTATCTGTTCCTTTCTTGTTGCAGGAAGTGTATCCAAGGGTGAGCAGCATTATGCTTGCGATGATTAGTTTCATATTGGGGTTGAGTAATTGTGCGGTAAAATTAATGCCATTAATCGAATGAAACAATTTTATATGTTTAGTATTCGACTTCTTCGTCATCATATGGCGTGAATATCCTAAATCCTAATGCTACTTCGAAGCTTACATTGCGTACATTTTGCTCTGGATAGGGTTCGTTTACGCCTGTGTAGGTATTGGGAAAATAACCTGGAGGGGCAAAAATTTGCTTGGTAAAATCTGGGCTCACCCGCATTTCGAAGACTCCTTGGAAAAATTCTGTTACAGGGAATTGCCATCCACCACTAAGTGTAACTCCCGCATTAATTTTTCGGACATAATCCTCATAACCTTCGTAAATTTCAAAATCGGATGCGACAGTAAATTCACCACGAACGCCCAAGCCATAGTAAAATTTTGAATTGCCTGAGTTTGAAATGTATTTCTTGCCGCCAAGCATTACACTAATGTTGTGACACTTGTTTCGGAAAGTTTTGGCATAAATCAAGTTACCCTGGTTAGTTTGGAAACTAGGATTGCGAAACACAAATCCTCTCACATGATAACCTCCCTCAATAAAGAAGGCTGCTTTCTTGACGTCGGGCACATTTTCATAGTAGATATCTGCATGCCAGTTGAATAAAGGATCCTTCTGGAAACCATTCCATGTCTGGGTGGTCATCGACATTCCACCCTTAATTCCCCAAGCATTACCTTGCGCCATAATTGACAAGGGCAGCAAAGTGATTAGTGGAAGAAGGTATTTCAGCAAATTCATATCATTTCATTTCGTTGTAAAGTTGCGGAATCTCAAGCAAAGAATCATCTAAATTCGGAGCCTTAGCGAATCGTCAATTGTTGACCTGGACGAATCGCCGTATCCATCATATGATTTTGCTCTTGTATAGTCGCTATCGATATGCCATACCGCTTAGAAATACTGTACAGCGTATCGCCTGCATTGACAGTATGTATAAGTCTCGAAAACTGTTCCGTTGATTTCTTGGTCTTTTGTGGAACTGGATTTTGAGTCTCTTTTTCAGGAAATAGAATTCTTGGCGGATGATTCTTTTTGGCTTTTTTCTTCAACTGGACCTTCTCCCCTGATGCCACCTGTATGCCTTCAGGCAATCTATTGAGCTTGTAGAGTCGATCGAGGCGGATACCGTATTGTTGCGAAATTTCGAACATCGATTCTCCCTTGCGAACGTAATGCCATTTGGATGGACCACTATATTTCTTGTGTTTCTTGCTCAGATATACTTTCTGCCCAGCTTTCAATGCCTGCACTCTGCTGTCCAGTCCTTCATTCCATTGCATGATCCTCTTGAGCGGAGCTTTCGTTTCGAGCGCAATCTCTACGGGCGTCTGTCCTTCTTTTGCGAAATAAATCGGGAGTCCAAAGACTTCACTGACATTGGTTTTCTTAGCATTTACGGGTATGAAACCTTCCTGACGTTGGTAGTCAGGCAAATCAAATTGATGCAATCCAAGATCTTCAATCGATTTGATCAGCAATTTTGGATAATTGGGATTGGTAGCGTAGCCTGCCTGCTGTAGACCTTCCGCCCAGCTCTTGTAGTCGGTAGGATCTAGTTTGAACAAGAATCCGTATCGATTCTGGCGCAAGGGATTGCGGAGAAATTCAGAATGTGCGATGAAGGATGCTTCAGGATCTGAATATGCCCGGAAACAAGATTTTTGCAAAGCGCCAACGGTATCATAGTCATCGTCCTCCTTATGATATATTTCACCAGTCCAGTCATTGCCGCATTTGATCCCAAAATGGTTGTTCGCTCCCTTAGCCAAGTCACTGCTTCCAGCACCAGATTCCAATAGACCTTGGGCCAGCTTGATACTTGCAGGAATGCCCGTGCGTTCCATTTCGCGAATAGCGATATCCTTGTATCGCTCCACGTACAGAAGTTGAGTCTGGCGATAACTATTCTGTGCAATTACTTTTGGCAGGAATGACAATCCTATCAATAGCAGAAAAACAATTGATTTGAAACTGGGACAATTTCTGAATTTCAGAAACCGATGGATATTTAGCTGCATAGATGACCTTCAAGTTTGTGTTGATTTTGCTGCAGTTTTCTTGACTTTCAATTGTTGATTTAGAGCTTCGTGGATGATCTATCGATCGATCTCGGGCTCAAAACGATTTCCAACTCACAAAATATTGTACAATATTAAGCATTAACAAATTATAATTAAATGTAATATGTTGTTTTGTGCCAATTTTAACAAAGGTTAATACTTCAAGCCTCGAGGAAATACTAATTTTAGAACCTCACTCATAAATAAAAATCAAATCATATGGATCTCATGTCAATGGTTCAGAGAGCGCTATCAGGCGGCTTATTGGATCAATTCAGCCGGAAAACAGGTGCAGATGCCCAACAAACTGAAACTGCTGCGAGCGGAGTAGTAAATACGATCATTGGTGCGCTGACGCGCAATGCATCGACTGAGGAAGGTGCTGGAAGTCTGTCAAATGCCTTGGATCGTGACCACGATGGAGGAATTCTTGACGATTTGATGGACAAGGCAAAAGCAATGCTTGGTGGCTCCGAGCCCACTGATAAAAGTACTGACGGAGCAAGCATACTCAAGCATATTTTGGGAGACAAAACATCTGCAGCTACTGAAATGATCTCTAAGTCAAGTGGTTTGGATACTGGCGCTATTGGCGGTTTGATGACTACCCTGGCACCTATTATTATGGGAGCTTTAGGCAAAATCAAAAAATCTCAAGGTTTAGATGCGAGTGGGGTGACCGATGTTCTCACAAAAACCGTCCAAAACGCCAATCAATCACCCATGATGGATATGGTTTCGAGATTCTTGGACAAGGATGGTGACGGCAGTGTGCTCGATGATTTGGCTGACATGGGTTCAAGCCTTTTTGGTAAATTCATGAAGCCCTAGATACTTATTTGAGGATGATCAGGGAAGAATGCCCAATGATTTTTCCCTGATCTGATTTCGCCACTATGATGTATTGTCCTGCTGTGATATCTGCTATTTGATTCTTACTTTGATTTGCTGAAGGATCATAGCAATTTCCCATCGATTTGATAAAGATCAATTTGTTAATAATCCTCCAAATCCCGCGGCTATGAAATCGTCATTTGGTAATGAAATAATCTGATTAATCTGCCGGTCACCGCTACCTTCTGGCATTTGGCTCCATTGTATCTGCTGAGCCTGTATATAAGCTTGTCAGCAGATAATCAATCCCAATAAATAGATACGATCCGAAATGGATATTTTGCCCACCTCATACGTTTACCTAATGTGGAAATGTTGGCAAAGCAAAAAAAGTGCCCATATGCAGTATTCAGGCCGCATGCATTCTAGCTTTTGATCTTTCCTTTACCTTTACATCCTATGCAAATCTCTTATAGAAATTCTCCAGCTACCTTTCTACTATTATTGCTTGTAGGTTTGGCTACCTTTCATTCATGCAAAGAAGATGTAAAGAAGAATCCTGTATTGCAATCATCTGGGTATCCTGACGTCGACTCCTTGTCGAGAATCATCCAAAAAGACTCGGCCAATGCATATTTGTACTCCCAAAGAGCAGCACTTTTTAGCGAGCACAAGCAATTTGAACCCGCGATTTATGACATGTCGATTGCTATGAGAATCGATTCGGTCAATGCGGGATTTCATCGACAGCTTTCGGAGATTTATCTAGAACTTTCGGAGTCCAGAATGGCTTTGCGAACCATGGATCGCGCTGTGAAATTGTTTCCTAAGGATGTCGCCACTTTGCTCCAGTTGGGACATGTACAACTGATCTTGAAGCAATACAAGGAAGCACTGGAATCATTTCATAATGCTTTGCAGATTGATCCAGGTAATAGTCGTGTATTCCTGATGATGGGCACAACACTATTGGAAATGGGGGAAGCCGAAAGAGCACAAAAGGCATTCGAAAAATCAAGTTCCTTAGATTCGAGGCAGATGGATGCCTGGATCAATCTTGCTCAAATGCGACTGGCTGCCCACGACCCAAAGGCGATAGATTACGTAGAAACTGCGCTCAGATTGGACTCCTTGTCACTTCCTGCTTTACACACAAAGGCATTATACCTTTCGAATTTTGATCAAATTCCCGCCGCGATCAATATTTACCGCAGGATACTACAGATCGACCGCAAATACACTGATGCAGCGTTAAATGGAGGCATTTTACTATTTGGTTTAGACTCCTTAGAAGCAGCTCAAGGTATGTTTGAAATTGCAATTGCGGAAGATCCATTCAAGGTACAAGCATACTACTATCGTGGTCTCGTCAAGGAAAATCTTGGGGATCTCTCAGGCGCCAAAATTGATTTCAAGAAAGCACTTGCAATGGCACCAGATTACGAAAAGGCATTAACTGGTATTAAGCGCTTGGAAAAGGTGAAGTAAGCCAGATTTTCGCTTAGTCGAGGCCATAAATTGAGCGACTTTGCACGGCAAGTTCCAGACAAAAAAGGCAGTATTACAAGGACCGACTTATCTTTGTGTATTCGATATATCCAAACAGATATTTTTATGAAGATCAGTATCAGCTTTCCAGATGGAAATGTGAGGGAATACCCTATGGGAACTTCGGCCCTCGAAATCGCGCAATCCATAAGCGAAGGATTGGCAAGAAATGTGTTGTCCGCCCAAGTAAATGGCCAAACATGGGATGCCACGCGACCTATCAAAACGGATGCTAAACTGATCTTGAATACATGGGACTCAACCGAAGGAAAAGCCACATTCTGGCATTCATCAGCGCACTTAATGGCTGAGGCATTAGAGGCAATCTATCCTGGAGTGAAATTGGGTATCGGCCCAGCTATCGAAAACGGATTTTACTACGACGTCGATAGCGGCGACAAATCAATTACAATAAATGACTTGCCAGCAATCGAAGCAAAAATGCTCGAACTGGCGACCTTGAAAAGCAGTTTTGAACGCAAAGAGGTTTCCAAAGCTGATGCAATTGCATATTTCACTGACAAGCAAGATCAATATAAACTTGAGCTATTGACTGATCTTGTAGATGGTCAGATCACCTTCTATTCGCAGGGAAATTTTACAGATTTATGTCGTGGGCCCCATTTGCCAAATACTGGCTTCATCAAAGCGGCTAAATTGACGGCTGTAGCTGGTGCATACTGGCGTGGTGACGAAACTCGCCCACAAATGACCAGGATTTACGGCATCACATTTCCCAAACAAAAGGAGCTGACGACCTATCTGGAAATGCTCGAAGAGGCCAAAAAACGCGATCATCGCAAATTGGGTACCGAATTGGAGCTATTTATGTTTTCAGAGCGCGTTGGAGCAGGTTTGCCAATTTGGCTGCCAAAAGGAACCGCTTTGAGGACAAGACTCGAAGACTTCCTCAAAAAGGAACAGATGAAACGTGGCTATCAGCCCGTCATCACCCCGCATATTGGCAAGAAAGAACTTTATGTGACATCAGGTCACTACGAAAAATACGGCAAAGACAGTTTTCAACCTATCCATACGCCCAAGGAAGGTGAGGAATTCCTTTTGAAGCCCATGAATTGCCCGCATCACTGCGAGATTTATGGCCACAAGCCAAGATCATACAAGGACTTGCCAGTTCGAATTGCTGAGTTCGGTACGGTATATCGCTATGAGCAAAGCGGCGAACTTCACGGTTTGACCCGTGTGCGCGGATTTACACAAGATGATGCGCATATATTTTGCACTCCTGAACAAGTGAAAGCAGAATTCCTAGATGTATTGGAACTGACCATGTTCGTGATCCGCAAATTGGGTTTTGAAAATTTCACAGCGCAGATTTCGCTTCGCGATCCTGAAAACAAAGACAAATACATAGGATCTGATGAAAACTGGGAGAAAGCAGAAAGGGCGATCATCGAAGCTACTCAGGACTCAGGTTTAGAAACTGTTACTGTACTTGGTGAAGCTGCCTTTTATGGTCCCAAGTTGGACTTCATGATCAAGGATGCTTTGGGACGTCGCTGGCAATTGGGGACGATTCAAGTAGATTACAATTTACCAGAACGCTTCGAATTGGAATATATCGGCGCTGACAACCAAGCGCATAGGCCAGTGATGATTCATAGGGCGCCATTTGGTTCTATGGAGCGCTTCATAGGTGTACTGATCGAGCATTGCAATGGCAAATTCCCATTATGGCTCGCACCCGAGCAATTTGCCGTGCTGCCAATTGGCGAGAAGCAGGTTGATTATGCCAATGAGCTTGTTGCAAAACTAGAGCTTGAAGATATCCGTGGATACGTCGACAGCCGCAACGAGACCATCGGCAAGAAAATCCGTGAAACAGAGTTGAAGCGTATTCCTTACATGTTGGTCATCGGCGAGAAAGAAGCTTCGGAAGGGATTGTGACGCTCCGTAAACAGGGAGAGGGCGATTTGGGATCAATGAGTTTGGAAGAATTTGTAGCTTATTTTAAGGAGCAGTTGGGTTAGTATCGCTGCGCTCTGTTTAGTTGCTTAGTCGTTGAGTTGTTTAGTTGAAGGCGCTGCGCGCCGATGATTTGTTGATTTGTTGAAATCGCTGCGCTTCGAATTTTGAGATCAATTGGGCTGGGCTTCAGCCCGGCCATAGCAGATCTGGACTAGGATTGGACTTTAGTCCAACCGCAGGAAGGAATGTTTGAGCTAAAGCCATCTTCAGATTTGTAATGCCAACCTCCAGCTAAAGCTGGAGGCAAGTGATCTTAGACTCATCCACAAACCCAGGACCGAGCACCCCACAACAATTCATCGGAGCGGAGCGACCTTCCAATCCTCAAAAAAGTAGGAAGCGACTTCGTCAGTGGTTTCAAACCCTGACGAAGTTTGTATGGTACGAAGCCCCTATCTCCAAATGACAATTTGAAGGACATTAAAGACTCGCATGACAATTATCGATTCGAAATCGCTGCGCTCTGTTTAGTTGCTTAGTCGTTGAGTTGTTTAGTTGAAGGCGCTGCGCGCCGATGATTTGTTGATTTGTTGAAATCGCTGCGCTTCGAATTTTGAGATCAATTGGGCTGGGCTTC
>JBDSUZ010000217.1:0-5544 GCA_039927395.1 Saprospiraceae bacterium
CTCCCCAGCCTAAAGGCCGGGGCCATTTAATCTCCCGATTCATTCGAACTCGCAAACTCCGCTCCCCAGCCTAAAGGCCGGGGCCATTTAATCTCCCGATTCATTCGAACTCGCAAACTCCGCTTCCCAGCCTAAAGGCCGGGGCTATTAATTCTCACGATTGATTCGAATTCTCAAACTCTTCTCCCCAGCCTAAAGGCCGGGGCAATTCAATCTCGCGATTCATTCAAACTCGCAAACTCTCCACCCCAGCCTAAAGGCCGGGGCTATTTAATCTCCCGATTCATTCGAATTCGCAAACTCTGCTCCCCAGCCTAAAGGCCGGGGCTATTAATTCTCACGATTAATTCGAACTCTGAACTCTCAACTCTCTTTCTACATATTCCTTCGGTATTGGCCACCTACTTCATACAATGCGTTTGTAATCTGGCCAAGAGTGCAATATTTACCTGCTTCCATCAACTCTGCAAATACGTTTTCATTTGCAATCGCCGACTGTTGCAGCTTGAGCAGCATCGCTGTATTATGCACGGGATTGGCTTCTTTTAGACGATTTCTGGTGTCGATCTGGGCTTCCTTTTCCTCAGTCGTAGACCGGATAACTTCCTTTGGTATGATCGTAGGTGATCCATCCTTCGATAGAAATGTATTCACTCCGATGATTGGGAATTCTCCAGTGTGTTTTTGCATTTCATAATACATACTTTCTTCTTGGATCTTGCCTCTCTGGTACATAGTCTCCATCGCTCCTAAGACTCCTCCACGTTCGGTGATGCGGTCAAATTCTGCCAAAACCGCCGTTTCTACAAGCTGAGTAAGCGTTTCGATGATGAATGCGCCTTGCAATGGGTTTTCATTCTTGCTCATGCCCAGCTCCTTGTTGATGATCAACTGGATAGCCATCGCCCTGCGCACACTTTCTTCCGTAGGAGTTGTGATAGCTTCATCGTATGCATTTGTATGCAGCGAATTACAATTGTCATAGATGGCATACAAAGCCTGCAGGGTCGTGCGAATATCGTTGAATGCGATTTCTTGGGCGTGCAGAGACCGACCGCTGGTCTGAATATGGTATTTCAATTTTTGGCTGCGATCATTGCCCTTGTACTTCAGCTTCATCGCTTTGGCCCAAATTCTACGGGCTACTCTGCCGATCACCGCGTATTCTGGATCGACTCCATTTGAGAAGAAAAAAGACAAATTGGGTGCGAAATCGTCCACATTCATCCCCCTGGAGGTATAATATTCGACAAATGTGAAGCCATTTGCTAGTGTAAATGCCAATTGGGAAATTGGATTCGCCCCTGCTTCAGCGATATGATATCCTGAAATGGATACTGAATAAAAATTGCGAATCTGATTGTGGATGAAATACTCTTGAACATCACCCATCAGTTTTAGCGAAAATTCTGTCGAAAAAATACAGGTATTTTGTGCCTGATCTTCTTTGAGAATATCAGCTTGTACGGTACCTCTGACCGATTGCAGCGCTTTTGCTTTTAATGTGATATATACTTCCTGTTCTAGGATTTGGTCACCGGTAATGCCTAGAAGCATCAGTCCAAGTCCATTATTTCCTGGAGGGATCTCGCCCATGTATTTGGGTCTTTGCAGGCCCTTGTCGTCGTAAATTGACTTCAATTTGGCATCTACTAAATGCTCCAGTTTGTGCTCAGTGATGTATTTCTCACATTGTTGATCGATGGCCGCATTCATAAAAAATGCGCAAATCGTAGCTGCCGGGCCATTGATAGTCATCGATACAGAAGTCTTTGGATCACAGAGGTCAAAGCCTGAATACAACTTCTTGGCATCGTCTAGGCAGCATACACTCACACCTGAATTTCCGATTTTGCCATAGATATCGGGCCTGTGATCTGGATCTTCGCCATACAGTGTGACCGAATCAAATGCTGTAGATAGCCTATTTGCGGGCATATCTATCGACACATAGTGAAATCTGTGGTTGGTGCGCTCTGGGCCTCCTTCACCGGCAAACATCCGTGTTGGATCTTCTTCCTCTCTTTTGAAGGGAAACACACCTGCGGTAAATGGGAATTCACCAGGCACATTTTCCTGAAGAATGAAGGTCAAAATATCTCCCCAGGATATGAAATCCGGTAAGACGACTTTAGGAATTTTGGTATGTGATAGGGACTCAGTGTAGATCGGAATTTTGAACTCGCGATTTCGAACAGTATAAACAAATTCATCCGCACGATAATTGGCCTTTTTGGCTTCCCAAGTCTCAAGCATTTTCTTGCAATGCCCGTCAAGCTTTATTTCTATGTCTTGGTAAGCTAATTCAAGACTCCTTGCTGCCGATTCGTTTTCGGCCGATTTATTTTCGGTGAGAATTCCAATTGATTCCCTAATATTATATAGCTTTTGAGCAATAGCCGACTGCTCTTTTGCCCAAACATCGTAGTTGCGATTTGTCTCTGATATCTCACTGAGGTAACGTACTCTTTGTGGCGGTATGATGTAGATTTTCTCGCTTTCGCCGGTCACATATTCTTGGTCAAGACTTAGATCCTGGCCACTTCTTTCCTGAATAATCTCCATTAGGCGCTTAAACAAAGTGTTGGTACCAGGGTCGTTGAATTGCGATGCAATGGTGCCATATACGGGCATTGTATCGAGGTCCTGAGACCAGAGTTGATGATTGCGTTGAAACTGTTTGCGCACATCTCGCAGGGCATCTAGGGCTCCTTTTTTGTCAAATTTGTTGATGGCAATGATATCGGCAAAATCGAGCATGTCGATCTTTTCGAGCTGCGTGGCAGCGCCGTATTCCGGAGTCATTACGTATAGCGCGGTACCTGAATGGTCCATGATTTCAGTATCTGACTGACCAATACCCGATGTTTCAAGCAAAATCAGGTCAAAGCCCGACACTTTGAGGATATCGACGGCATCCTGCACATATTTGGACAGCGCTAAGTTTGACTGGCGAGTCGCCAGGGAGCGCATAAATACTCTTGAATCATTGGCGGCATTCATTCGGATACGGTCACCGAGCAGTGCTCCACCTGTCTTCTTTTTGGAGGGATCGACAGATATTATTGCAAGTGTCTTTTTGGGAAATTCTCTCAAGAATCGCCTGATGATTTCATCAACGAGGCTAGATTTACCTGCGCCGCCTGTGCCGGTTATACCCAACACAGGAGTCGTTGAAACGGCCGCGCGTTGCTTGAGATCTGTTAGCCATTCGACAGATTGCTCAGGATAATTTTCGGCTGCAGAAATCGCTTTTGCAATCGCAATTGGATCTTTTGTGCTCAGGCGTTTGATTTCACCATTGAGATTGTCGCCGGTTGCAAAATCACATTGGCGCAACATATCGTTGATCATTCCTTGTAAGCCCATGGAGCGGCCATCGTCGGGGGAATAAATGCGTGTAATGCCATGTTGATGCAATTCGGCGATTTCCGTAGGAAGAATTGTGCCTCCGCCACCGCCAAATAATAAGATGTGATTTGCTCCTTTCTCCTTGAGTAGATCGTATGCATACTTGAAAAATTCCGTGTGTCCGCCTTGATATGAAGTGATGGCTATGGCCTGAGCGTCTTCTTGGATAGCAGTGTTGACGATTTCTTGTACGGAGCGATTGTGCCCAAGGTGGATGACTTCAGCTCCTGATTGTTGCATGATCCGGCGCATGATATTGATCGCGGCATCGTGCCCGTCAAATAAAGAGGCAGCGGTAACTATGCGGATTTTGTACTTCGGTTGATAAGGTGCAGCAACTTCCATAGGAATTCCTTTGATTGTGATGATCGACAGCTATGTTATGACATATTTGTCATGACCACGAAAGTACAAAAGAAAGATGGGAAGAGTTAGGGACTATAAGTAGGATGGATTTGTGAAAGATTCATATCGTACTTCTAAAAGCTAGCTCCAATCAAATGCCCTGGATCATGTCTCTAGAGATTTGGATCGCATTTCTAGTGCTGATTATTCCTATTTTCGAGCTTAATATGAACTCAATATGCGACTAATGATTCTTTTGGCGGTTTGCTGCCTTACGGCAAATATTGGCCTTTCGGGCTGCCAGCCTGACTCTGAAACAATCATCAAACTGGATACGATCTTTATCAATCAGACTGATACTCTGATCGTCAATCAATTAGATACTGTCGAATTGACTGAATACATTGCAGATTCAGCAACTACTTGGATATTGCTTCGTCATGCAGAAACAACAGGGGCGGGATCCAATCCCGTACTTAGTGCTGCCGGTGAGGAAAGGGCTGAGGTGCTGCGCCAAATGTTCAATAAAGTTCCCCTTGATGCGGCTTTCGCCTCGCAATATATCCGCACAAAGAATACCGTGCAACCAACCGCCATTGACCATTCATTGAATCTCCAAGAGTATAGCGCCAGCGCCTATGCGGGCCTGATTACAACCATTGAGCAGCAATATGAAGGAGGCACTGTCCTAGTCGCGGGGCACTCCAATACTGTTCCTTCTATCTTAAATATACTTACCAAATCAAATCAGTTTACGGATCTTTCAGAGACGCAGTACGATAATTTGTATATTGTAAGTGTTTATAAATCAGGCAAAAACAAGATTTTGCAACTAAAATATGGCAAACCAACGCCGTAAGAAATTTATCAAGTTTGAGGAGTTTGAAAAGGTCAAGACTTTCCCTGGGAGAAAGAGGAGAATTGGGCTTGAAAGAGTACACAAGGGGTGAAAACCTTGGCCTAACTAGACCCTATTGATTGTGTTTGTGGGCTACTCTGAATACTGTACAATCTTTTCTCCATCATACCGGTACAATCCATTGTCCCTCGTTCCAATCCATATATTGCCGGCTTTGTCTTCGACGAAAGCATAGGCTGCGCTGTTGGTCAATCCATCTTTCTTCGTCAATTCTGTAAAGGATTTGCCATCAAATTTCCAGACTCCACCATTGCTTGGATCTCGATCATTGGAATAATCAGAACCGTACCAAATGTTTCCCTTACTATCGACCAAAATGTTATTAAGCAAACCTTCTGCTAATTCTTTTGGACTGGAATATTTTGAAAAAGTGTTACCGTCATAAGTGATCAGGCTATGATGCCTAGTTGCTAAGATTATAGTTCCATACTTGTCTTCTGTTATGGTCCGTATCCATCCTTCATTTTCTGGTTTGAAGTTTGTCAAAGATCTTCCGTCAAACAATACTATACCCTCTTGTGCCTGCGGTCCGGAGCCAAGCCAAATATTCCCTTTTTTGTCCTCAAAAATGCATTGGAGACTCTTGAGGGTTAGTCCTTTCGTATTAATTATTGTGGGGTTGGCTAAGAATGGCTCAAATGTTTTTCCATCATAAGTATACAGGCCAATATCTGTTCCAAACCAAATTGTTCCTTTTTTATCTTTCATTACGCTCCATACAGCATAATTACTTACAGCATTGATATTTGCGGTAATTGAAATCTTGGAAAACGCTTTCCCATCATATCTGCAAATGCCATTTTTGGTGCCGAACCATAGATTTCCTAAATTATCTTCTGCCATTTCCCAAATGGTATTACTGCTCAAAC
>JBDSUZ010000218.1:0-3772 GCA_039927395.1 Saprospiraceae bacterium
GCGGCGCCAATTGCTTGCTCAATTGATCGGCGAGTTGTTTGACCAATATTCTCGCAGTACTTCTTGTCTGTTCGGGGATCAATTCGCTCAATGCGATCAACTGCGAAACTAGTTTGACATCCGGCACTAAAGTTTCGAATAGCTCAGGTTCACGCAATATTCACTCGAGCCCGATGCGCTCCATCACATCTTCCTGTAGCACTTGCACGATTTCCTGAGGGAAATATTTTCTGATGTCGCCTAGCCATTTATTTACCGAAGGCATGCTATTGCCTGCGCTCCCTTCCACTTTTTCACTATAAATAGCTTCGAGAGCTTCGTCGATCGACATTTGCTCCCCATTCATTGGAGGCGCTTGCTTGGAAGGATCCGCATCCTGTCCAAGGATCAATCTCCATCGCAATGCGGTGGAGTCTTGCCCTTCGTCGAATTCTAGTTTAGAGACAGCTTCCATCAGCTAACATTAGAGTCATCATTGCTTCTTTCAATTCACCCAATTGTATCTGCTCCTTTGCGTGCTCTTGCATAATTGTAAAAGATCCCGCTTGATGGAGCATAGCTTCGATTTCTGGCCTGCTTTTCTTGTAGTTAGACATTTCAACTACAGTAGGCATTTCCAACAAATTGCCGGCTAGGCGTGCGATATCATTTCCACTTAATACTTTACTTACACGAACAGATTCTGGTAATAAGTTAAAACCAATTGCAATGGGTTTGACCGGCTGAACCAAAGTCATGATCGCATCGCCATTGGTCCTGGCATAATACATCTTGCCCATGCGCGCCATAAGATCCATTTTGTAGGGATCAGGTCGTCCGTTGGCGTCTAGTCGATCATCTTGAATATGTATTCTTAAAACTTCGCAGACGATCAGATTGCCCGCGCCCCCGCCGCTGCCCAAAGGCAATACCTCAGTGACCTTACATTCTAAACTTGCGGGAGCCTCGAGCACTCGCAGTGGCTTAACCAAGTCGGCCGCGATTCCCGTCACTCCAGCCTTTTCAAATTCACTAACTCCTTCGGGATAGTCCATGCTACAAATTGCCATTTGACCTACCAATTCATGCGAAACCATGTTGATTACGCACTCTTTAGTGTCAAGTACGTTTTGCAAAGTATGCTTAGTTGTATTGTCTTCGACCCTCCGATTGCTGCTAAATATTACGATCGGCGGATTGGAACTGAAGGCATTGAAAAAACTAAATGGTGCCAGATTGGGTTTACCTGCTTTGTTGACTGTGCTGACCCAGGCTATCGGCCGTGGCGCGACGCAGCCCAATATGAATTGATGCAGATCTTTGGTGGGGATGGCTTTGGGATCGATAATCATGCGATTGGCTAAACTTGTGAGCGGAAAGTTACGATTCGCCGCTAAATCCTTTAATAGTTTTTATTGCTATCAATTCGCCTTCGGAACACTTAACTTTGCATTCTCAAATAAAATCATGAAGTACACAATTGGCATAGTATTGCTACTAGTTCTGCTGTTTTTTGCCTGGAAATGGTATCAACAGCCGAGAATTGTAAATGGGGAAGGAGTAATTCCATTTTCGATAACCTTGGCTGATGGTCAGGTAATTACTGAAAAAAGCTTTGGGGGCAAATACCTGTTATTGCATTTCTGGGGCTCCTGGTGCGGACCTTGTAGGGTAGAGAATCCCGACCTTCAAAAATTGAAGGTAAAATATGCCAAGACCAAATTTGACAATGCTGAGGGGCTGGCGATTTTGCATCTCGGAGTCGAAAGATCCCAAGAGTCTTGGAAGGCAGCAATCATTCAAGATGGAATGCAGGAGGACCTCAATTGGTCCGATTTTTCGTATTTCGACAACGAACTAGCCCAGAAATATGGAGTTAGAGAGATTCCTTCCCTATTTCTGATTAATCCCGATGGAGTCATCGTAGCCGCTCGTCAATCGGTGCTGGAATTGGATCGTTTTTTGGCTGGTAAAATGAAGTAATTAGGTCTCTTAATTGCCCAAATTTTATCTGCAGAATACTTATGCCATTGAATTCTCTGCCATTTTGACTGAAAAAATGCAATGGCTCAAAAATTGCAGGGATTGCAGGAATAAGAATCAAAGCAAATGCATAATATAGATCCCAACGAGGAAATGGAACACAAAGATTTGGAGGACTTCAACCATGAAGATCCTCAAGATGAGCAACTTGAAAACCCTGATCAATTAAGGGAAGAACTCAATTCTGTCAACGAAATTGGCGAGTTGCAGACACAAGTTGCAGAGCTCAAAGACAAGTACCTGCGCCTGTATGCAGAGTTTGACAATTTCCGCAAGAGAAGTGCAAAAGAGAGAATCGACCTAATGGGAACAGCCGCCAAGGACACTTTGGCAGCCCTCTTGCCTGTTTTGGACGATTTTGACAGAGCAAAAAATGCTAGCGAACAGCCTGGAGCAACAGAAGTTTTTCCAGAGGGTGTAAAACTTGTTTACCACAAGTTGGTAAATACGCTACAGCAAAAAGGAATTGAGCCAATGGAATCAAATGGAAAGGAATTTGATCCTGAATTTCACGAAGCCATCACCGAAATACCTGCAGCAAATAAGGCATTGAAAGGCAAGGTAGTGGACACTGTTGAAAAAGGGTATTTCCTCAATGGAAAGTTAATTAGATTCGCCAAAGTGGTTGTAGGCCGCTAAGCCATTTCCATAAAATCATTATATCACAAAGTAGGTAAATGGCAGGTAAAAGAGATTTCTACGAAATATTAGGTGTAGAACGAAACGCAGACGAATCGACAATAAAGAAGGCGTATCGCAAAGTAGCCATGCAATATCACCCGGACCGCAATCCGGGCGACAAGAGCTCCGAAGACAAGTTTAAGGAAGCAGCTGAGGCTTATGAAATACTGAGCGATGCTGACAAAAAGGCCCGCTACGACCGTTACGGTCACGCAGGCGTCGATCCAAATATGAACCATCATGGCCCCGGTGGAGGTATGAATATGGATGACATTTTCAGCCAGTTTGGAGATATTTTTGGCGATTCAGGAAGTCCCTTTGATTCATTTTTTGGAGGAGGCAATAGGGGTGGAAGAACTGCAGCCAGAGGTCAAAAGGGAAGCAATCTTCGCATCAAAGTGAAACTATCGCTAGAAGAAATAGGAACCGGAATTTCCAAAAAAATTAAAGTTCGCAAGCAAGTTGGTTGCGGAACATGTAAAGGTTCAGGGGCCAAGGACAGCAGCAGTGTTAAGACTTGCGGCTCTTGCAATGGTTCCGGATTTGTGCGCCAAGTGCGCAGTACATTTTTGGGACAAATGGCTACGACCACCACCTGTCCAACTTGTGGTGGAAATGGATCAGTTGTAACCGCAGCTTGTCAAACCTGCAAGGGTGATGGCCGCGTGTTTGACGAAGAATTGATCGAAATCCAAATCCCTGGTGGAGTTGCAGAAGGAATGCAATTATCGCTGAGTGGAAAAGGAAATGCGGGAGCCAAAGGTGGGCCCGCGGGTGATTTGTTAATCACCATCGAAGAAGAGCCTCATGCTTCATTGCAGAGAGAAGGCAACAATGTCATTTATGATCTATACATGAACTTTGCCGATGCGGCGCTTGGAGCGCAGGCAGAAGTTCCGACATTGGAAGGCAAAGTCAAGATCAAAATACCTGCAGGCACTCAAAGTGGCAAAATTTTGCGACTCAAGAGCAAGGGACTACCCGAAGTACAAGGATATGGCAGAGGTGATCAATTGATCTACGTCAATGTGTGGACTCCTAAAGAAATCTCTGATGAGGATCGCAAGAT
>JBDSUZ010000219.1:0-6272 GCA_039927395.1 Saprospiraceae bacterium
AGCCTCCGCAAATATCGTGATCAACGATACTCAGCCACCTGTCATCACCTATCCTGCACAAGGCAGTACAGTATTCTGCAATTCAGATGGACAATATCTTTTGGACACTTGGTTGAGAAATCATGCCAACTCTGTTGCAACTGATGTATGCAGTGGACTAGCTGTCGCTTGGACCAATAATTATTACGAAAACCTAAGCAATGGTTGCGGAAATACCGGTACGAAAAGTGTCACATTTACTGCAACAGATATTTGCGGCAATAAGTCATCAACTACCGCTACATTCACAATTATCGATGTAGCAGCACCAGTGCTGACAATACCTGCCAATATTACTATTGCCTGCGGTGCTTCAACACTTCCTGCTACTACTGGTCAAGCAACAGCAACGGATGTTTGTGCAGGCTCAGCAGCCGAGTCCATCAACATTTGGATCAATGAATTCCACTACGCACAAGGCGGAACGGACAACAATGAATTTGTTGAAGTCGCTGGTCCTGCAGGAACTAACCTAAACAATGCCACAATCTACCTTTACAGATCGACTGATGGTAAATTTTACTACACACGATTCCTGAGTGGAATTATTCCAAATCAGGGCAATGGCAAAGGAACATTGAGCTTCAGCTTCCCGGCCAATACCATTCAGGATGGCATCGCAGCAATAGCTCTAGTACAAGGTCCGCTTTTGATGGATTTCATCTCCTATGGTGGTGCATTTAGAGCTACAAACGGTTCAGCATATGGTATTACTTCAGTCAATGTCGGCTTAACCGAGTCTAACGCCGGACCTACCAATGTATCAATTCAGAGAACAGGTGCAGGACGATTGGCAAATACATTTACATGGACTGGTCCTATACCTAGGACAGCTGGTGCTATAAATACTGGTCAGACAATTGCTGCACCGGTAACACCGACACCTGGCCCTACACTGTCATATACTGATACCTATAACAATCCTGGTCCATGCAATCGTATCATTTCACGTAAGTGGAAGGCTACAGATGATTGTGGATTGGCAAGTGCTGAGAAGATTCAGTTGATAAAAATCAACTTTGGCAACTCGCTGGTTAGTGCTGACAATGGAGAATTGGGTTCTGATGCTGATGTACAAAAGGAGTATGCCGAAGCAAATGGTTATTTCCTACATCAAAACGTACCGAATCCATTCAATGAAAGCACTTCAATCTTAATCGAAAGTCCTAGCAGCCAAGCTGCTGTAATGACAGTATACAATCTTGCCGGCAAGCTGATCATCTCTGAAAAAATATACTTAGAAAAAGGAGATAATACCTTTGAGATTAATGCAGATCAATTGTCTGGTAATGGATTCTACTACTATCAGATCAAGACTGAATCTTGGATTGATGGCATGAAGATGATGCATCAACAAAACTAATATTCGACTTGTCGAATGAATGGTCAAGGGGCCGTCTCAAGATTTGAGGCGGCCTCTTTTAGTTTAACCCTCAAGGAGGTAAATAAATCAAAGCACCGACATAGCAAATTACTCCCTACAAAAACTCCCTAAACTCCTGATTCTCCCGACACTTCCGATTCTCTTGCCGACAAGGTCGGCAAGCAAAAAATAGCTTACTTTTGACCCACCGCCCCCTTCTGATCGCCCAATCATACTTATGAAATCGAAGTTGAAATTTTCCATCGTTCTCTTTTTTGTCCTTGCGGCAAATTGTATTCTCTTTGCACAACCAGTAGAGTATTATCAGACTGTATGGGGACTCAATGGCACTGAGCTCAAAACTGGATTACACGAGATTATTAAGGATCACAATGCTCAAAACTGGCCACTTTGGATGAATTTTCCACAAACCGATGCCAAAGCAGATGGCAAGGTCTGGGATATTTATTCTGATATTCCAGGATCAGCTCCAGCTTATGTTTTTGAATTTGTGCAGGATCAATGTGGCAATTACAGTAAAGAAGCCGATTGCTACAACCACGAGCACACCTGGCCTTCGACTTTTTTCAATGATGCTGATCCCATGCGGACAGATCTATTCCACGTGTTACCTACCGATGGATATGTCAACAACAAGCGCAGCAATCTTCCGTACGGAAAAGTATCCACCTTGCAGTACACTTCAGCCAATGGATCCAAAGTCGGGCTTTCCAATTCCTTTCCGGGTTACACTGACAAAGTTTTTGAGCCCCTAGATAGTTTCAAAGGCGATTTGGCTCGGATCTACTTCTACATGAGCACACGATATGAGGGAGAAGATGGCAGTTGGAAGGATTGGACCATGGCTACAGGCGCTGAGTTGACCCCAGCCGCTGTCCAGCTCCTACTCGAGTGGCATCATCTGGACCCCATAAGCCAAAAGGAAATCAATCGCAATAATGCAGTCTTTACTATCCAAGATAATCGCAATCCCTTTGTCGATTATCCTGAATTTGCAGATTGTATCTGGGGCAACAGCTCTTGCATAGGTCTTAATACTAACAACACTTATGCGGGGAATGAATTTACAATTTTTCCAAATCCATTGACAGACAATAGATTACGAATTAGTAATAATTCTAATTCAACACCAATCCAAATTCAGATTATCGATATCAATGGTCGTATATTGGAACAATTACCAGCTGATCAACAGGTATTTGACGTATCTGATCTGCCTCAAGGCATGTATTACATCCAAATCCTGCAAAAAGAAGGCATTTACACAGCTCCTTTCGTACATTTATAAGTATTAGCCGCCTTCTCTAAACATTTAGCAACTGATGCAATATTTACGCCATTTCTGTTTGCTCTGCATCATTTGGCTCTCAATTTCAGCGCCAACATTGAACGCTCAGAAATGGGTTGACACCTTATATTCGATTCAAAGTCAACAGAATATCGAATACGGCATTGCCGAGGATTTTGCTGGCAATATGCGCCATTTGCTACTCGATATTAGCTACCCGACCAATGACACGATTCCAATTTGCGGACGGCCACTCATGGTCATGGTTCATGGAGGCAGTTTTCTAGGCGGATCTAAAGAAGATCCCGTCTTGAAGCAATTGACTATTGACTTTGCCAAAAGAGGCTACTTCACCGCTAATATCAATTATCTCCTCGGCATGTTCCAGACCGAGAAGGAGGTCCATTGCAATGTGACCGGTATATTCAACACTCCATGGGACTGCAGTAATATGGCGGATAGCTCCGAATGGTATCGCGGCAACTTCCGCGGCATGCAAGACATGAAAGGAGCAATTCGCTATTTGGTCAATCGTGCTGCTGATTACCATATCGATCCACAGCAAGTTTTTCTTGTTGGTGAGAGCGCAGGAGGATTTATTGCTATGCAAACGGCATATCTAGACGACGAAACAGAAAAGCATGCCTCATGCTTTGCACTAGAAGATGTCCTCGCTCCAAATGCGATTTATGAAATGACTTGTGTTCAAAATCTTGGCTTTGACACAAGTATCGTTTCACTCAATTTGCAAAGGCCTGATTTAGGAAGTATTGAGGGGACACTAAATCTTGAAAATGTTCCTTATTTAATCAAAGGAGTTGGCAATTTTTACGGAGGAATGATGCAGAATTTGTTTTCGGTAAATACATATGTAAAGCCACCGAAATTGTATTTGTATCATCAGCCAAATGACCTTGTTGTGCCATTTCAACAAGCAAAAGTATTGGATGGATTAAATGCCTTTTTCAGTAATAACTTTGGCTGCGCAAATCTGATAAACCGGCCAATCGTCACAGGATCTGCTGGTATCCGATCTTGGATTGATACCATATCTGCCGCCGGAAATTTGGTGCCTGAATACTATATCGATTTTACAAATAATTTCGCCGATGCCTGGACTCAATTCCTCAATCCCGTTACAAACGGGCATTCAGTTCCAGACTATTGGCTACACAGCAATCGTCTGGCAACATTCTTTGCTTCAGCGATAGATTCTTGTCTTAGTTCTACTGTTAGAAATGAGGAATCAAATTTGACTTGGACTGTATTCCCTAATCCGACAAGTTCGCGATTTAGTCTCCGAAGTAATTCAATTCACAAACTGAACTCTATTGAGCTGATAAATCCTCTGGGAGAAATTTTATTTCAATGGCAAATTGAGGAAAGCCGAGATCAAGTACAAATTGATTTTCCTAAACATTTTAGTACTGGAATTTATTTTCTGCGAATTAAGTCAGGCCCATTTATTGAGATAAAAAGAGTGGTTATTCAGTGATTATTTTAGATTATCATTACACCAATCCTTCTTTGATAAGGTCTTGGAGATGAATGATTCCCACATATTCTTTGCCTGTCATCACAACTAGTTGATTTAGATTCATCTGTTTCATCAGCAATAATGCCTCAACGGCTAAATCCTGAGCCTCGATAGTTTTGGGATTTTTGGTCATTATCTGACTCGCTTGTATATTTCCGAGTTCGTTTTGATGCTCGAGCATTCGCCGCAAATCGCCATCTGTAATGACTCCCACAAGTTCATTTGCTTCGTTCAAAACTGCTGTTATGCCAAGACGTTTGGAAGTCATTTCTACGATGATTGATTTCAAACTGGCATCTTCAGCCACCTCAGGCTTTTGATGATGCATGGCAAGATCGATCACTCGCAGATAAAGTTGCTTGCCCAGTGTTCCGCCCGGATGAAAGCGCGCAAAATCTGATTCAGTGAAGCCCTTCTTTGCCAGCAAGGCCATGGCAACTGCATCGCCAAGCGCCAATTGTGCTGTAGTGCTAGCAGTTGGAGCCAAATTGTTGGGATCGGCCTCCTCCTTAATAGGGGTATACAGTAAGTAGTCTGCGGCCTGTCCCAAACTACTATTTACGTTGCCTGTCATCGCTATGAGCGCGTTTCCCATTGATTTGACCAAGGGCACTAAGACCTTGATCTCAGGAGTATCGCCGCTCTTGGAGATGCAAAGCACCAAATCATCGGGCTGTACCATACCTAGATCACCATGAATAGCATCGGCAGCATGCATAAAGATGGCGGGTGAACCAGTGGAGTTCATAGTTGCCACAATTTTTTGCCCTATGATCGCACTCTTGCCAATCCCAGTCACGATTAGTCTGCCGCTGCCCACAAAGATTGCTTCAACGGTCGCTGCAAAATCGTCATTTATGGCCGCCAGAACTGCCTGGAGGGCCTCTATTTCAATTCTAATCGTATTTCTTCCAATCTCCAGGATCTCAGGTGTTTTTTTCACTGATTTGCTTTATGGTTTCCAAATAGACGACAATTTTGAGTCCAGCAATATATTCTTCACAACTCAAAGTTCGTTTCATCAATTTGTAGTATATTTATAAGGGTACCCAAAGGCCAAAAAGTTGTAAAATTTCATGGTTACAACCTCTTTTGGATGGGATTATGCCAGGTAAATGTAAAGATTCAAGGACAAATGGTTGAGCAAGTCTCAAAGTTGCATGTCGCATTGCAACAGTATTTCGGTTTTAATCAATTCAAAGATAATCAGGAAACGATCATTCAATCACTATTGGACGGTCACGATACATTCGTCATCATGCCTACAGGTGGCGGTAAATCAATGTGCTATCAACTGCCTGCCCTGATGTTGCCAGGCACAGCATTGGTCATTTCTCCTCTTATCGCCTTGATGAAAAATCAGGTCGATTCCATCAGAGGCTATAGCCAAGAGGATCATGTAGCGCATTTTCTCAATTCTTCGCTCAACAAAGGTCAGATAAAGCAGGTACGACAGGACATAGTAGAAGGCAATACCAAATTGCTCTACGTAGCCCCAGAAACACTGACCAAGGATGAGAATATCGAGTTCTTCCAAAGCGTCGACATTTCATTTATCGCAGTAGATGAAGCGCATTGTATCTCAGAGTGGGGACATGATTTCAGGCCGGAATACCGCCGTATCCGTACGATGATAGAGGAGATCAAAAAAGATATTCCCATCATCGCGCTCACAGCCACAGCTACGCCAAAGGTTCAGGGAGATATTCTCAAAAATCTAGACATGAATGGAGAACACACCTATGTGTCTTCATTTAACCGCGACAACCTATATTATGAGGTTCGCCCGAAAGGCAAAAAGGACCAGGCTATAAAGGAAATATTGCAGTTTATCAAGAATCACCACCGTGAATCTGGCATAATATATGTTCAAAACAGGAAGACTGCCGAGGACTTAGCTCAGATTCTGCTGGTCAATGACATAAGGGCGGCTCCATACCACGCAGGCCTCGACGCAAAGACGCGAACTGCTACTCAGGACGATTTCCTGATGGAAGATATCGACGTGATCTGTGCGACTATTG
>JBDSUZ010000220.1:0-23505 GCA_039927395.1 Saprospiraceae bacterium
TTCCGAACAGAGCAGTTAAGCCCCTCAGCGCTGATGGTACTACCCCTAAAGGGTGGGAGAGTAGGTCGTTGCCATTTTAATACAAAGAGCCTCAGTCATTTATTTGATTGGGGCTTTTTTGTTGCTTTATTCCCCTAAATCTTGCCATGCAACCAAGATTCGAACATTCATCCATACGTTTTTTCATAGGCAAGAAAATCATAACCCGCCTAGCCAATAACGATACAAGGGATCTCTGGCAAAGCTTCATGTCCCTCCGAACCTCAATCCCAAACAGAATTTCAGAGGACTTATTTTCGATTGAGATTTATGATCCACAATTGGACTTCTTCTTGTTTGATTCCCAAACGACTTTTGAAAAATGGGCAGCCCTGGAAGTCCAAGCACTAGATGATATTCCTGCTGAACTATTTGGGTTGTCGATGCCTACTGGACTATATGCGGTCTTTACCCATGTCGGCTCCCACCCCGAAGTCTTGAAGGCCATGGAAAATATATACAAAGTATGGTTGCCCGGCTCTGAGTATGTCCTAGATAACCGTCCTCATTTAGAAGTCATGGGTGCCAAATACAAAAATGATAGCGCTGATTCTGAAGAGGAATTGTGGGTGCCACTTATGAGGAAATAGGGCATTTGCAAACTTTGAATGGGAGGTTTTGC
The DNA here is from genome assembly GCA_039927395.1 of Saprospiraceae bacterium. Taxonomy (GTDB): domain Bacteria; phylum Bacteroidota; class Bacteroidia; order Chitinophagales; family Saprospiraceae; genus JBDSUZ01. Next base: position 662 of record JBDSUZ010000220.1, read on the forward strand.
TTTCATTCAAGCTCTTGAGAAATACAACTATTACAAAGATCAATTGTTATTAAGATTCATTCTAACAAAGCGTATCTTTGTATCTTAACGTAGTATCATGGAAACTCCAGTGGCTCAATCGCCAATCTTAATATATACCGAACAGACTCCCAATCCTGAATCACTTAAGTTTGTGACCAACAGGATGTTGTACAAGGGTACAGCGGATTTTAGAGAAGCTGAATCTGCAGAGTCTTGGTCGCCACTAGCAACAGCATTGTTTCAAAATGCCTTCGTAAAGGGAGTATATATTAGCAACAATTTCGTAACAGTCACAAAGGAAATCAACTACGACTGGGCCGAAATTATGCTCCGAATCAAAGAATTTCTTAAAAATTGGGTGGAGTCAGGCCAAGCACATATACTTGATGGCTATGCAGAAGCACAAGCTGCAATTGAAGCACAAGCTCCAGGAGCAATTTATCACGGTGACGAGGCAGTCATCGTTCAAAAAATCAAAGACCTAATTGAAACATACGTCAAGCCAGCTGTGGAGATGGATGGTGGAAATATCGAATTCAAATCCTTCAATCAAGGTGTCGTAAATGTAATCTTGCAAGGCTCTTGCAGTGGATGTCCATCATCTACAGTTACACTTAAATCCGGTATCGAAGGTATGCTCAAAAGAATGGTGCCCGAAGTGACCGAAGTGGTCTCAGAAATGGGCTAAAGATCTAATCACCTTGAGATTAGAGTTCCTACATGACGCCTTTCGCCTGAACCTCGAAAGGCGTTTTCATTTCCACTGATTTCCGCCTAGTCATAACTATTGCTGCCAAAAGGCTTTAAAATCTGCTTGATTTATGCCAAAATGACACTCAATTCAGTTTGGCTGTTGTTTTGTTATATTGTATTGAAGTTCACCTAATGCCCATTAATAATGACTTTCGATAATTTCACTAATAAAGCCCAAGAAGCTATACTCAAAGCTCAGCAAATAGCTGGAGCTAATGAACAGCAAAATGTTGATACACCGCACCTTCTCAAAGGATTACTCGAAACCGAGGATACCATAGCCGAACACTTGCTGACACAAGCCAAAGTAGATACTAAGGCATTGACTGAGAAGTTGACTGCTATGATCAAGCAGTATCCGAAAGTATCTGGTACCGACAAGCAATTCTTGTCAAACGACTCAAATGCCGTGCTTGCGAAGGCTCAAAGTCTGGCAAAGGAGAATGGCGATGACTTTATTGCTATTGAGTTGATATTGCTCGCTATTGGTATAGGAAATGACAAAACCGCTAAACTTCTCAAGGAATCTGGGTTCAAAGAGGAAACGCTACGCGAGGAAATCAAAACTTTGAGAAGAGGACAAAAGGTTACGGATCAAGGTGCTGAAAATCAGTACAATGCCCTGAATAAATATGCCATCAACCTCAACGAACGCGCAGAATCGGGCAAACTCGATCCAATCGTTGGAAGAGATGAAGAAATACGCAGAGTCTTACAGATATTGTCGCGAAGAAAGAAGAATAACCCCCTCTTGATAGGAGAAGCCGGCGTTGGTAAGACTGCGATTGTCGAAGGTATCGCCTGGCGGATAGTCAAACAGGATGTGCCAGAGAATCTAAAATCTAAGAGGATTTACACCCTCGATTTGGCAGCGCTAATAGCTGGAGCTAAATATAAGGGAGAGTTCGAGGAGCGCTTGAAAGGCGTGGTCAAAGAAGTCACAGATTCTAATGGTCAGGTCATCCTGTTCATCGACGAAATCCATACCTTGATTGGAGCAGGTGGTGGCGCTGGAGCAATGGATGCAGCCAACATTCTTAAGCCAGCACTCGCAAGAGGCGAATTGCGGACGATTGGTGCAACTACATTGGATGAATACCAAAAGTATTTTGAAAATGATAAGGCGCTGGCTCGGCGATTTCAGACAGTGCAGATCGATGAACCAAGCGTCGAGGATACCATTTCCATATTGCGCGGATTACAAGACAAATACGAAGTTTACCACAAGATCAATATCCTTGATGAGGCACTGATCGCCGCGGCTCAGTTGAGCGATCGCTATATTTCAGACCGTCAACTGCCTGACAAAGCCATTGACCTAATCGATGAAGCGGCTGCCCGATTGAGGATGGAACTTGATAGTGTACCGGAAGAAGTAGACGAATGGGACAGGAAAGTCAGACAACTTGAAATCGAGCGCGAAGCGATTAAACGTGAAAAGGACGACAAGAAATTGGCCGTAATTCAGGAACAATTGGCCAATGCCAAAGAAAAATATGAATCCCTTGTAGCATCCTGGAGAGATGAAAAGAAAATCATCGATCGAATTCAGGAAATCAAAAAGTCAATTGAGGAGCTTGAATTGCAAGCGCAGAAAGCTGAGCGCGAAAGTGACTTCGAGCTTGTTGCAAAATTGCGATACGGTTCACTCAAAGATGCTGAGGGCAACCTCAAAAAAGCCGAAGCTGACTTAGCTAAATTGCCTGTCGAAAGCAGATTTACAAGTGAAGTAGTAACTGCCGATCATATAGCAGAAGTCGTGTCGAAGTGGACGGGCATACCTGTCGCAAAAATGCTCCAAAGCGAAAGGACCAAACTGCTCCACCTGGAAGAAGAGATTGGTAAGCGGCTAATCGGTCAGGCAGAGGCCGTGATGGCAGTATCCGATGCTGTTAGACGTAGTAGAGCGGGTATGCAAGATCCGAACAAGCCAATAGGATCATTCATATTTCTTGGACCTACAGGAGTCGGCAAGACCGAATTGGCCAAAGCACTTGCTGATGTTCTATTTGATGACGAACGCGCCATTACACGCATCGATATGAGCGAGTATATGGAGAAACATGCTGTATCTCGCCTTGTAGGAGCTCCTCCGGGCTATGTTGGTTATGACGAAGGCGGCCAATTGACCGAAGCTGTTAGAAGGCGGCCCTACTCTATTGTATTGCTCGACGAAATCGAGAAAGCACACCCTGATACATTTAATATCTTATTGCAAGTGCTCGACGATGGGCGTTTGACTGACAATAAAGGACGTGTAGCGAACTTCAAAAACACGATCATCATCATGACTTCCAATATGGGTTCTGATAAGATACTAGAGAATTTTGAAGACCTCGAAGCACTTGGCGACAAGCATCGAGCTGAAATCCTTGCAACGACTAAGATTGAAGTATTCGAAGTATTGAAAGAGAGCCTGCGTCCCGAATTTCTCAACAGGATAGATGAAACGATCATGTTTTTGCCGCTTACCAAAGCTGAAATTGGCAAAATCCTTAAGATTCTATTGAGGGGAGTCGAAAAGCAGCTAGTACCAATGGAGCTCAAAATAATATTGGACGACAAAGCAATTGCATTGTTGGTTGACCTTGGTTACGATCCTCAATTTGGTGCCAGACCTATGAAAAGAGTATTGCAAAAGGAATTGACGAATACCCTGTCCAAATACATTTTAGCGGGAGTGTACGCCGCCGGAGAAACAATCAAGGTCAGTGCTGAATCTACAGGATTGACATTTGACAAACCTTTGCCAAATTTCTCTTCAGCAATCGAGCTGCCTGATGATATAGAAGAGGATGATGCCAAATAGGCAATCATAGTACTTTGCTGAGCTGAATCTTTGGCTGGAAAATATCTGCAAAGTATTGTTCCAACGTCGGCATATTGGTCTTGAAACTTTCATTGAATATGAAATAGTATACAAGGGAAACTGCAGCCCAATCGATATCGGGTATTGCCAGGAATTCTTTGACATATAATTCTTGAAATCCCATCAAGCCCATTTTTGATCGAAATTCATCGATTTGTAGCGATGTAGGACTCTCGTCTGGCTTTAGATGCAAGTAGAGTTTAGCGTATTCGTATGCAGCAGCTGGGAAATATAGTGTTGGTTCAATGAATCCCGGCAATATCCGATCCAATGAAAATATCAAGACTCCATCTTCAGCGTAGTATTCAGAACCATGAAAAATGCTGGGATAGCGAGGGCTGATAAATGGGTGCTTGTACATGACCACTCGGTCATTATCACCTAATAAATAGTCGGATTGATTCAGGCTCAATTGCACGGCGTATTGGGCGCAGATCATTCGGATATCGTCTGGGACTTTTTCTATTTCCTTGGGAATGAACTCTCTAGCCCACATATAGAGCAAAACCCGGCCTTCAAATTTTTTCTTATGAATGGGTTTTAGATTGGCATAAAATTCATTGTGTTCCAGTAGAAAATGCTTCAACTCGACAGGCATTTTTGGTGGATGTTTCTTCATCCACCACCAGTCAATCTGAGGAGCAAAAATGGTCACCCCCACGGGAATTACAACGCAGGGGACTAAGTAAATGCTCAAGAATTCCATTTCCAGCACATACAGGCAGTAGAATAGAATGCCAGCTAGGATTAGAAATGGAAAAATGATCATTCTTGACATCTGACAAAAGTATTCAATAAGATGCTATCGAGTCTTCAAATAGCGAATAAGATTGAATTGAAGGGCCTACAAGTGCATCCCTGCTCGCTTTGGAAGGTTTTTGAGAAAACATTTTTCTGATATTCTTCCAGATTTCAGTCAGGAATACTATATTTGCCCGCCGAATTACGGTTTGGTACCTTAGCTCAGATGGTAGAGCACAGGACTGAAAATCCTGGTGTCCCTGGTTCGATTCCTGGAGGTACCACATTGATAAGAGAAAGTCAAACGTATTTGACTTCAAAATTGTCCCGAACATTTATTTGTTCGGGGCAATTTCATTTATTCCAGATCCCCACCATATCTTTTGTTCGATTTAAGAATCTTCTGCGCCTTTGGAGTAATTTTATTCATTGTTTATTAAATAAGCTGAAAAAATATGCGCTTGAATTACACACTAGTTTTCTCTTTTTTCTTATTGATTCCATTTGCCAATGCTCAAACACTGGGCTGGAACAAGAGCTATGGCGGCAATGGAAATGAATACTCCGAATCAATTGTCACTACTTCTGATGGAGGGTTCCTTGTATCTGGCAATACAAGTTCAACCAATGGAAACATTACACAGAACCATGGTGGACAGGATGCATGGGTCATCAAATTGAGCTCTCAAGGAGCATTAGAATGGCAAAAGACCTACGGCGGGACAGGTACCGATGGTTTTAACTATGCAATAGCTGCGAATGACGGAGGCTACATAATGGTTGGATTCACTGAATCTAATAACGGTGATGTGACAGAGAATAAAGGTTTGAAAGACTTGTGGCTTGTTAAAACAAATGCCACCGGCACCATTTCTTGGCAAAAAACATTAGGAGGCAGTTCTGCAGATGTAGCGCTATCTATTTGCTCCACTAGCAATGGATATTATGTCAGTGGGGTGAGCTCGTCCCTTAACGGAGATGTACTTGGTGCTACGGCACAGGGCGATGCCTGGATGCTTAAGATAAATAATACCGGAGCCATTCAGTGGCAAAAGGCCAAAGGAGGGACTGCCTATGACGAATTTGCAAGTGTAAAGCCAACAGCCGATGGTGGTTGCGTCGCGCTTGGCACAATGTATATCGATCAGTTTAGCACTAAACTTTATGTCGTCAAGTTTGAATCGACGGGAACAATCCAATTTGAAAAATCATATGGAGGTGCAGCATTAGACGCAGGAACTGATGTCGTAGTTACTACCACAGGGGAGTATGTATACTCGGGCACTGTGAAATCTACCACTGGTGATGTCAGTAATAATCATGGCAAAAAGGATATTTGGGTAGTTAAAGCTAACAGTGTAGGTGCGATCGTTTGGCAAAAGACGATAGGCGGCAGTCAGGATGATGAAGGTTCAGCGCTAAGCACAAATAATAAAGATGAAATTTTTGTAGGAGGCTTCAGTGCCTCGGCAGATGGTGACGTCAGTATCAACAAAGGCAGCTCAGATGTATTACTTGCCAAATTGAATTCGAGTGGATCAGTTCAGTGGGTCAAAGCTTATGGAAGCGTCCTTACTAATCTTGGAAATTCAATTACTCTTGGCAACAATAACAATCTGGTAGTAGCGGCCACCTCAACTGGCTCTGGGGGAGATGTGCCGGTTCCTGCAGTTGATGCAGCTCGTTTGATATGGGTATTTAGTCTTGATGGAGTATCAGCAACAAAAACGCTGCAAGACGAATCATTCAGCTTCAAAATTGGCCCAAATCCTGCATTGGATGAGCTAAAGATTAACCTCGAAAAGCAGTTTTCGGGAAGATTGGAAGTTCGCAATGCGGGCGGTCAGCTGATGTTTGTCAAGATGATAACTCAACAAGAAATCGTTGTTAATCTGCAAAGTCTAGCCTCAGGCAACTACTTTGCGACGGTGATCAATAAGGATGGGCACTTTACACGGAGCTTTATCAAGTTTTGATCTTTTAAGATCTATAGATAAAAAAGGCCTGAATCAATTTTGACTCAGGCCTTTTTTATTTTCTTCAAGGGATTATTTCTTAGCCGTTGGTTTCGCAGCTATAATATTTGATCATTGATTTTACTTCTTCATCTGCCATTAGATTTGGAACTAGCTGGAATATGCACTCATGCATGGTACAATCTTCCATCAGTGCTTCTGACAGGTACTCAAGGCCTTCTTTTCTCTCCCCTAACAGGAAATGGCAAGCTGCTCTCAAATACAACAACTCAGTGCTGACAGTATATGCTTCTGCTTCGTCCAGCACATCCATTGCCATTTCGGCTTGATCGCGATCCAGATAAAAGCGGATGAACTTCACCCAGATATCATCTAGCTCAGGTCCATTGTCGATGGCACGACGATAATAGTGCTCGGTTTTTTCCAAATCACCTAATTGGAAATACGTATCGGCTACAGCAGCATGATAATCCTCGATGCGATCATCGATATCGATAGCCTTAAAGAATGCATTGAGGGCCTGTGCCCATTTGCCTTCGCGACTAAAGCTTATACCTAGATTGTAGTAAGCCTCGTCGCTATAAGGGTCTATTCTGATCGCTTTGTGGAAATATTGTCTTGCCTCACGCAGTCTACTTAGCTGAAGGCAGCAATCGCCAGCATAAGCTAATAGCTCACTGTCTGCTCCAAACTCATTGAGGGCTTCTTGATAGTGCTTGAGAGCCTTATCGTATCGTCCAATCTGAAAACAAAGTTCTGCACAGTCCTTATAGGCCTGGTCAAATTTTTCATTGACAATGAATGCATACTCATATGCATCGATAGCTTGTTCATACTCTCCGATACAGGCATATCCTTGACCAAGATTGTACCAAGCTAGGCTTGAATATGGTTGGCGATCGATCAATTTCTTGTGAAAATTGATGCTCTCCTCGTATTTGCGAGTAAGTTCTGTGGCCTGCCAAATTCTTTCAAGCGCTTCTTCGTGCAATGGATCAACCATCAACACACGCTTAAGCGACTCAAACATCAGCTCAAAGTCTTTGCTTGATTCGTATAGATATGATTCGTAGAGTAGCACTTCAGCCAAGTCTTCCAATTCAGCAAAGACTTTTAGCCTTTCGACTATCATTTGTGCTCTTATGAAATCACCTTGCTGGCAATAAATCTTGCAGCGCAGAAGTTCTACTTGAATATCGGAAGGGGCAAATATATCGGCTTCATCTAAAGCATAAAGGGCATCGTCAAATTGTTGACTATTCAACAAGAGACGGGCCTTACGTAGTAAGAACTCGGCAGAAAAACTATATTGTTCCAGAGCGTGTTCTATGACTTCAAGTGCTTTTTCTAACATTGATTCCTGCTCGTAATATTCTATTAGTTGCAGGAACTTTTGTTCATCAAGAAAACCGACATCGCCCCTTTGGTTCATTGCCTCGTATTCGCATACGATCGACATGATCGCATTATGTTCTTTTGGATTATGTTCCATTTACACAGGGGATTTTGTGTTAACGGGGCTAATATAAGGTTTTTGATCCCATAGCCTGTACTAATTTTCCCAACATTTTTAATGTGGAAAGTCTTGACCCTCAATGGATTAAAAAATCTTTTAATAACATGCAAAGAGCTATCAACTAGCCCTTTACACATGTGTCATATATCTAATCAATAAATGCACAATAGCTAACTCCTTATGGCACATACAGAAATACATGACTGCAATAGTGTTAGTATAGTGTTGTAAGTGGGGTATTACAACAAAAAAAAGGGTCAAAATCGGCAACTACCTTGACTTTTCCCGCCGAAAACTTACAAGAAATACCCCATAAAAGATTAGAGCTGCCGAAATTACTTGTACCCAGTTTAGCTGATCTTTTCCCAATAGCAGGGCCAAACCGGTAGCCAAGATGGGTTGGAGGTAGATATATATGCTAACTACACTGGTTTGGACCCATTGCAAGGCAAAGGCATTGAGCAAGTAGGCAAAAAATGTGGTGAAGATTAAAACGTACGCAAAGCATAAAGCAATATGCAGATCAAACGCGCTCCATTGGACTGCCATTGCCTCCTTCCAACCAAAGGGTAATACCATAAATAGCCCAAATAGGAACACGTACTTAGATATTGTTATGGCATGATATTTTGTCGTCAGCCTCTTTACAAGCACTAGATAGATACCGTATGAGACGGCATTGATGATTATGAATAAGTCCCCTATTCTGCTGGTACTACTCGTACTTAATTCTTTGCCATAGGTGATCAAGATCACAGCTCCAAGTACTCCAAAGAATATTCCCGCAATTTTGCGCGTAGTAATAGCCTCCTTGACCATATATGCCGACAAAGGCAATACAATAAGTGGAGTCATGATTGACATAAGAGATGCGTGGATGGGAGTCGTCAGATGAAGGCCAGCAAAGAAGAAACTTTGATTGATAGCTACTCCAAAGAGGGAGCAGATCAGCAAAAGCTTAAAATCCTTGCGTTCGACCTTTTCCGCAGGAAAAAATCGCGCTGCCGTCCAGAAAAGGATGCAACCACTTATTCCTCTAAATATGATAAAACCGTAAGGGCCAACATATCCAGGATCCATTACCTCCTTGGCAATGGAATAGTTGGCTCCATATATCAGCGCCGCCAGTAATAGAAACAAGTGGGCCTTAAATATTTTGCTCAATGGTTTTGGCTAGGCTTTTAGTAGGTGAGTCAATTAGCCGCAAAGAAAATGAATTTGCAATTGCTTTTTACCTTACTCTTAGATTGATCTTGATGAACTTGTCCAACAAATAACAAAAAGGCACCTTACAAAGTAAGATGCCTCGATGAGCGAACTCGGTATTCACGCTTTTGCCTATCTGCGGTCTAATGTTTTCGGGTCGGCTTGCCACCACTGTTTTGTCGTCTATCAGCCACTTGTTGAAGCAGTTTTTCTCTAAATTGTCTTTCACTTACACTCAGGATAGCTACTTTACGGGCCGACAGTACTTCCCTGAATTTGCCTGTATAGAGCTTCCTCAGCTGCAATTCACGTTCCTCGGTGTCAATATCAGCGCGAATAAAATTCTCAGCTTCCTGCTCACTCATTTCATCCACGGGCTTGAAATCTCTCTTGTCTTTCTTCATTTCTTTCATTTTGCCTTTGAATTCGTTGTACACGGGCCAGAATTTTTGTGCTTCCGCCGGACTCAAGTCCAGTCGCTGTGTGATAAATGCCACTCGTTGAGCTTCAACGCGGTTTTCCATTGGTCGTTCCTGTGCATAGATGCCTGGCAAGAAGCCGAGCATTAATAGGAAAACTAGTACTTTATTCATCTTAAATTTTTTGTTCAGTGGTTATAAAATCAACTCATTGAGCGATTGCTCATCGAGATCTTCAATTTGATCTAATAGGTATGAATCGTCAAGTGATTGCGTTTGAAGCCAATCTGCATCCTGACTTACATTGACTCTTAGCTTGTTTCCAATCCTAAAGACCATTTCATCGTCAAATTCGTCGGCATGACTCAGTATATACGACTCGATTTCTGTGTCACTAAGCACTAGATCTGCTGCCTGTGTCGTCGGATTTCTAAAGACAAACCAAGTTGCCAAGACTGCAATGGCCATTGTTGCCATAGCCAATACCGGTTTTGGGCTCAGTTTAGCCAATATCACATTCCATATTCTCCACGCAGCCGGCGACTTGTTACTTTCGTCAAATGCATTTTGTTTGTGCAATTTGTCCATTACAGAGCGCTGCATCATACTGAAATAGTTCTGAGGAACTTTGTAACCACCGCTGCTTCTACCTTTTGGTAAAAAGTCTGGCTGTGGATCTTGATTATTTTCTTCTCTTTTCATTTATTCCTCCCGCTTAAAATAGCTTTCAATTTTTTTGACCGCGTGATGATAGGACGCTTTGAGAGAACCCTCAGTAGTCTGCAATTTCTTCGACATCTCTTCGTAAGGCATTTCATCATAGTACCGAAGCTGAAAGACCAATTTTTGTCTTTCGGGCAACGATTCCATTGCGGTTATCAATTTTCGCTCGATTTCATCTCCATCAAATTCATCAGGAGCGGCCATTCTTTGATCCAACCATTGAGTCATTGATTCGGTCAGATTTACCTGATTGCTTTTCCGCTTTTTGATAAAAGTGAGGGATTCATTGCTGGCGATCCTGAATAGCCAGGTGTACAAGCCGGCTCTGGATTCAAAATTCTTGATATTCCTAAATACCTTGATGAACACATTCTGCAGCACATCATTGGCATCATCGTGGTCAATCACCATACGTCGAATAAGGAAATACAGGCGTTCCTGATATTTGTCCATGAGCATCCGAAAACCCAATTCAGTATGTATGCCTGATTGCAGCAGGCGCAGAATCTCTTCATCTGCATTTAGCGACATACCATGTTTGGTTTTCTTATTGCATCGATGCCTTTAAGACTCCGCATAGACCTGAAGGTTTAATGTAGGCCCAAAAATCTATCCTATGTTAGGTACTTCCATTTGTGAATCGGTATTGCTTATGATGACTTCTGTCATCATTACTGCACTTATTTCATCTAGTTCCAATACTGTAGATCCGCCATCTGTGTGATACATTGGTTTGAACTTATGATTGTCAAGTATCTGATCAGAGTTGAATGATGTGTTGGCAAATACAGTTTGAGCAAAAGTCTGATCAAAACCAGAGAGCACCACAAATACTTCTATGTCCAGCACTTTCAATTCAGCCATACTGAGTCCATAGAATGGGCTTTGGTCATCGATGGGGTGAACCACTGTCCAGTTCAAAGGAAGAAATATCACCTTATCTCTTTCGAGTTTGACATTGGCATAGCGTCGTACCGTATTTGGGGAATCTTTGTCGACCCATGAAAAAATAACTCGGCAAAGCAAATCAGAGACCTTTGTCTTGCTGGTATTGACTAGTCGGAACATAAATGCTTTGCCAGACTGGTAAGGAGCAAGAACCGCCACATCGCTGAAACGAATCATAGATTTTGGCTTGGAAAAACGGGCATAAAATAGTCCTGTGGCCAATGCAAACATCAATACACCGGTAAATGCTATGAAAGAGGACAGCAGATTTGCTTGAAATCCATGGGGACTAATGGCACCATAGCCTACAGTAGCAAATGTTTGGATCGAAAAGAAGAATGCTTGCATGAATTCATGCGAAAAAGCTCCTTTTTCGATTCCGTACAGTTGATCAATTCCAATCCATACAAAAAGGAGGGCATATAGCGAATTGATGAGGATGTAGGATAGTATCAATATAAGGAAGAAACTACTCCAGGTCAATTCAACCAGTTCCAGGTAGAAGTTGGTTACCCTAAAGCCTACGCGTTTGATATTGAATGAACCGTCAGGCTGCAGCAAGCGCGTGCCTTCTTTGGTGATCTGATTGCCAAAACCAAGATCGTCCTGTGTTTTAGGATCTGTTTTGGAGAATTTGAATTTCCAGTTTGCCATCTTGAGAGTTATGCTTCCGACTCTGTTTCAGAGTCAAATGTTGTGGAATTGACGAATCGTTATGTTTTGTATAGACTCAATGAATGATCGCATGTCGCATTTGGTTTACTTATTGTGGGGAATTGTACTAATATTTGTATTTACATGATGAAATCAAAATATACCTGATGGCCAATTTGATGAAAAAAAACGGGTATTCAGCGATACTTCGCCTATTCGGTTGGCAGATTATTGGAAACTTTCCGGCGGGATATTCCAAATCGCTCTGTATTATGGTTCCGCATACTTCCGGATGGGATTTTGTGATTGGTATCATGGTCAGAGGTTCAATAGGTATGAATATCCGATTTGTTGCAAAACATAACCTTTTCAAATTTCCGTTAGGTGGAATCATGAAGGCCCTAGGTGGATATCCGGTCAACAGGCAAGCAAGTTCCAATTTCGTATTTAGCATCGTCGAGATCATCAACAAGGAGTCGAACTTTCATCTGGGTATAGCCCCTGAAGGGACTAGAAAAAAAGTCATAAAGCTTAAGACTGGCTTCTATTACATAGCACAGAAGGCAAAAGTGCCCTTGTTTTTAGTCAAATTTGATTTTGAGCACAGGACTATCGATTTCGGTGAGCCATTTTGTGTGACTGGCGATATGGAGAAGGATATTGAATATATCAGGCAATACTACAAAGGAGTAAAGGGTAAAGTGCCTGCCTATAGTTATGGTGTCGATTGATTAGATAATCCAGGCCAGCAACATATTTCCTTAAAATCTTAAGGAAAAGCTTAAAGTATACCCAACGCCAGTTTGTCGAGCAGCGTATCAGGAAATACAAATCATTGTTGCACCATTGGTTTGAATTTGTTTTACTTTCACTGCCCTCTAAAAAATTGATGTTATGAAGTTCAAACTACTCTATTTCTCCTTCGCCCTTTTATTAGGAGCCGTTTTGTTCCAATCCAGTTCATTGGGCAGAGCTAAAGACGCTGGAGAAGGTAATACTGGAGCACCTGGTGACGATAAAGATGTTTGTCAAAGCTGCCATAACTCCAATTCAATACAGACCACTGCCACGCTCACCCTGCGCGATACATTTGGCAATGTAGTCACTGCATATGCTCCCACTCAGATCTATGATCTTACGGTGACGATCAATACCGCCAAAGGCAATCCTTTAGCCTGGGGATTTCAATGCGTAACTCTTAAGGATGCAGGCAACTTGCCTTATAATGCATGGAGCAAACCGGGCAACAACGTACAATTGACAAGCCTAAATACTGGCCGACAATATGCTGAGCATATAGGTCCAGGCAATTCAAATGAATTTACTGTACAATGGACTGCTCCGGAAGTAGGTACAGGATCTATTACATTCTATGCAGGGGGGAATGGAGTCAACTTGGACATGCATAATACAGGCGATGGGGGCACTAAAACCAAAATCACGGTTACAGAAGGTGCAGTGCTGGGAAGCAAAGAGTTGCATAGCAATCTGAGTTTCGATGCCTTTCCAAATCCGGTAATCAGCAGCACACAATTGATTTTTCCTGAAGCAACTAAAGCCAACGGCAGTTTGCAAATCCTTAATATGAACGGGCAGATCATTGCCAGTAATGGTCAAACTATCGTGGCAGGGACCAAAGAATTTACGCTTGACATGAGCCAATTTTGCACTGGTTTGTACCTCATAAGATATCAAAGCGAATCAGGCAATTTCACCAAAAGAGTGGTTCGTCTCTAGAAATTCGATATAGAGAACAATACAAAGCCTCCTATAGAGATAACAAATGTGTTAGTTCTATAGGAGGCTTTTTTGTGAATTAATCTGAACTTTTTAATAGTTTTCACAAAAATATTTCCAATGTATTCAGATACGGAACAAAAAGAACTTGTCGACTTGTCTAAACAGCTGATTGAAATGGAGTTGGGCGAGGATTTTGGCGTATTGGAAATGCAGAGCAAACAGTTGGCAGATGTAATTCGCTATCACGAATGGCGATATTATATACTCAATGACCCCAGCGTCAGCGACTACGAATTTGACCAGTTGTACAAAAAACTGGAGGCTATCGAAACGCTTTTCCCTGAACTACTGGCAGAAGATTCACCTACACGAAGAGTATCTCAAGACCTCAGTTCCGATGCTATAGCCATACAGCATAAGACTCCGATGTTGTCGCTGGCCAATTCATATGATGCAGCAGACTTGGAGGAATTTGATGCGCAAATAAAAAAGATCACCGGTGAAACAGGAGACATAGATTATTGTGTCGAACCAAAATTTGATGGGGGAACCATCGTGCTCCTTTATGAAAATGATAAATTGGTGCGAGGTGCTACGCGCGGAGATGGTGTACAAGGAGAGGAAATGACTGAAAATGCCAAATTTATCAAGGGCATTCCGCATAAGGCAGCATTTTCAAAACAGGGCATTCAAAGTGCAGAATTGCGTGGAGAAGCGCTTATTCGCAAAGACGTTTTTGGCAAATTGAATGATAAAAGGGCCGAAGAAGGGCTACCGCTCTTTGCCAATCCAAGAAATGCCGCCACTGGAGGTCTGCGCATGAAAGACCCCCAAGACACTGAAAAACGGAAACTGGATGCATTTGTCTATCAAATGGGATATGCTGTAAATGCTGACGGAGGGCAGATGATATCCAAGTTTAAGACACATGACGCTAGTATTCGTGTGCTTGGCGAACTAGGATTCAATATTCCTGGAGACGCACACAAGGTTTGCAAAGGAATCCAAGAGGTCAGTGATTTTTGCCTTGAATGGCAGGAAAAACGGGAATCATATCCTTATGAAATCGATGGCATGGTCGTCAAAGTGAATCGACTGGACCTTCAACAGAAATGCGGCTCGACAAGCCATCATCCACGCTGGGCGATTGCTTTCAAATTCAAAGCGAAACAAGCAAGTTCCAAGCTACTGCAGGTCGACTTTCAGGTCGGTAAGGTCGGAGCAGTAACGCCCATTGCCAAAATCGAACCTGTCCCTCTTGCCGGCGTGACTATTTCCTCCATTAGCTTACATAATGAGAAATTTATCCAAAGCAAGGATATTCGAATCGGAGATCAGGTGTTGGTTGAAAGGGCCGGTGATGTGATTCCATATATCGTGAAGTCAATGCCCGAGTTGAGAGATGGCTCAGAAAGACCTATTGTGTTTCCAACGCTTTGTCCTTCTTGCCAATCAGTACTAGTCAAACCCGTCGATGAGGCAATCTGGCGTTGTGAAAATCACGCTTGTCCGGCACAAGTTCTGCAAAGAATGATTCATCATGCATCTAAGGATGCCATGGACATCGAAGGCATGGGTGGATCTACCATCATACGTTTTCATGAATTGGGATTGATTCACACGATCGCTGACCTTTATAGATTGGATTATGGGGCTATTGAAGAGCTCCCTGGCTTTGGTCAGCGCTCAGCCGACAAATTGAGGTCTTCAGTCGAGAGTGCAAAGAAACAGCCAATCAACCGATTGCTTTACAGTCTGAGTATTCACCACCTTGGCCAGAAGGCATCAAAGATATTGGCTGGTGCCGTCGACAATGTCCTAGATCTGAAAGACTGGTCATTTGAGCGGTATACCGAACTCAAGGACATTGGGCCGACAGTAGCATCCAATATGACCCATTTCTTCGAGAAGCCGGGAAATGTTGAGCTTTTGGAGACTTTGGAGCATTTTGGAGTCAATATGAAGCAAAGTGCTGAAGACAAGCCAAGGACCATTTCTGCTGACAGTCCATTTGGTGGCAAGACCATACTTTTTACTGGTACACTTGAAAAGATGAATCGAAATGAAGCCGAGGCAAAAGCTGAGGCAGCGGGAGCGATCTTGTTGACAGCAGTCAGCAAAAACCTGAATATATTAGTGGTGGGAGCCAAGGCCGGTTCAAAATTGTCCAAAGCTCAGAGTCTTGGCACCGTCGAAATACTGACTGAGGATCAGTTTATTGAGAAAATTGGGTAATTGCTCGAGCACCTCAAGGCGGTTCTAGGAAGGAAATTGGCCGTTGTTTTTATTATCAGGTTGAACGATTCCTCTCTTGGTCGACCATCTGATGCTGGCAAGCGATCATTTGCGTATTCACAAAATAAAATCCTTAATATTGCAGTTTCTTCGAGGAAGCAATTGATATTATGTATAGTTCTGACGTGCAAGCCATGGATGCCATGGCACAATCTTATAAAGACCTCAAATCCGAAATCGCTAAAGTCATCGTAGGGCAGGAAAAAGTGATAGAATCTGTCATCATTTCCTTATTCAGCAATGGCCATAGTTTGTTGGTTGGTGTGCCCGGTTTAGCAAAAACACTTTTGGTCAGCACGATAGCCGATGTATTGGATCTGAATTTCAAAAGGATTCAATTTACACCCGATTTGATGCCTTCTGACATCACAGGGTCCGAAATCCTCGATGAGAACAGGCAGTTTCGTTTTATCCAGGGCCCGATATTTTCCAATATCCTTTTAGCGGATGAGATCAACCGTACACCTCCCAAGACACAAGCAGCGCTTTTAGAAGCGATGCAAGAAAGGTCGGTCACCGTAGGTGGTCATCGCTATATGTTGCCAAAGCCATTCTTCGTATTGGCAACTCAGAATCCAATCGAGCAGGAAGGAACTTATCCATTGCCAGAAGCGCAATTGGACCGCTTTATGTTCAATATTCCATTGGATTATCCATCATATGAGGAGGAGCTGATGGTGGTAAGAAATACGACCTCTGATAGGGTCAATGAACTGAATAATATACTCAGCGCTGAACAAATACTTTATTTCCAACAGTTGGTGAGGAAAATACCAATCGCTGATAATGTATTGGAATATGCAGTGAGTCTGGCAACCAAAACTCGTCCTAATACAGCCAGTGCAGGGTCAAAAGTCAATGAATTCATTTCATGGGGTGCTGGTCCACGTGCTTCTCAATACCTTGTGTTAGGTGCTAAATGCCATGCAGGTATCAGAGGCAAATATTCACCAGATATCGATGATGTGCAAGCAATAGCTCCTTATGTGTTGCGTCATCGAATCGTACGCAATTACAAAGCTGAAGCTGAAGGAGTATCTGAAGAGTCAATCATCGCCAGTCTTTTTTAGGAATTAGCTTTTGACTTTCTGCTTTGCCTTAATTGCTGTAAATTAGGTCTGCTCATCTAGCAGATTATGGAATTCAGATCTGATTATGCCCTCTCATCACAATTAGTTGCACTTAGCGACGAGCAGCTTCTTGCAGTTTATCGCGAGGAGCAACGGCAGGAAGCTATTGCCTGCCTGGTGGAGCGCTATCAGCACCTGGTATTTGGTTTTTGTCTCAATCAATTGCAGGATAGAGAGTTTGCAAAAGATACAGCCATGATCGTATTGGAGAGAGTTATCAGCAATGCTGCGCATACAGAAATTCGATTTTTTAAGAGTTGGCTGATGACGATCTTGCGAAGAGAGCTGGGACAAGTAATCTTGCGATTGCAAAAAAGCAAGAAGATGATCAAGCCATTTGATGAAAGTTACCACTCAGTGGCAGATGATCGGCACTGGGACATGGAGGGCCCGAGCTTAAAGGATTTCCAACTAAAGGAATTGAACGAAGCCATACTGACATTAAGTCCCGAGCAACAGACTTGCCTCAAGCTTTTTTACTTTGACTCAAAGAGTTATGCTGAAATTATTGATATTACAGGCTTCAGCATGAGTCATGTAAAATCCATGCTACAGAATGCCAGGAGAAATTTGCAGATAAAACTGAAAAAAGCATCAGAAGCATATGATGAATAGAGAGATACAGACATCTAATTGCCTGCAAGAGATCGAAATTCAGGATTATCTCAATCAGAAACTAAATCCTGAGGAATTGAGGCGAGTGGAGACTCATATCATGGAATGTCCGTTATGTGCAGAAGCAGTGGAGGGATACAAAGATTTCTACCAATTTGGGTTAGATCCTCAACTCGATGACCTCAAACTGGAGTTGGCTTCAAAGTTCTATGTTGATCAAAATGAAACACCCACGAAAATCACTGGATTCCCATGGGTGTTTGTAGCTATCATATGTATATTGATAGCCTTAGGTCTGATATGGGTCATACTTCAAGTACAACCCTGATCTGCCGGCTTACTTCATCAACTGCAGGCTTCTTTCGACGAAATTGGCCAAGTCAGCACCTTTCAACATTCCTTGATTGATCAAAGCAAGGTCCACCAAATGTCTTGCCAGTGCATTTTGTTTTTCTCCTTTAGCATTCAACAGTTTTTGGGCAATTAGTGGGTGATTTGAGTTGACCACTATTTGATAAGAATCTGGGAATCCGTCAAATTTCATCCCTTGCAAGGCTTGCATTTCTTTCATCCTTCGCATAAACTCGGGACGAGTGATCACTACTGGCATATCATCGGGATTCATCGGCTCCACGAGCACATGAGTCATTGAGTCCTTTTTCTGTTGTTCAAACAAAGTCTTGACTTTGGTCACTTCTGCCTCTGACAATACAGATTCTGCTTTTTCATCCTTTTCGACCAATTTGTCAAGGGTTTCAGCATCGATCCTTACGAAATGAAGGCCTTCCATCTTATGCTCCATATGCTGTATGAAATGGTTGTCGATCATCGTATCGAATTCGAGTACATCGTAGCCACGCTTTTTGGCGCCTTCGACCAAATGACTTTGTTCAGTCATCGGATGAGTATAGATGCAAGTGATCTTTTGATTCTTATCGGTTTGATTCTCTTTTACCTTCTCCTTGTATTCCTCGATTGTAAAATACTGACCATCAGTGTTTTTGAGCAATACAAATGGCGCAGCTTTCTCTTGAAATTTGTCATCTGAAAGCATTCCGTATTTGACAAATGTGCCGATCTCGGGCCACTTGTTTTCAAAGTCCTGCCGATCTTTATTGAATAGATCCTGTAGTTTTTCAGCCACTTTCTTGGTGATGTAGGCATTGATCTTACGCACATTTGCATCGCTTTGCAAATAGCTTCTAGATACATTCAGTGGAATATCCGGCGAGTCGATGACCCCATGTAGCAAGGTCAGAAATTCAGGAACGATCTCTTTGACTTCATCAGTTACATAGACTTGATTGGAATAGAGTTGAATCTTGTTTTTCTGTATTTCCAAAGAGTTATTCAATTTTGGAAAATACAGGATTCCCGTCAGGTTGA
Source organism: Saprospiraceae bacterium (assembly GCA_039927395.1). Lineage (GTDB taxonomy): Bacteria > Bacteroidota > Bacteroidia > Chitinophagales > Saprospiraceae > JBDSUZ01. The sequence continues at coordinate 19,654 of JBDSUZ010000220.1, forward strand.
ATGGATATTCGATATTGAGGTGAATCCAAAATGATGGAGCTGCAGAATATGGATACAGCTGTTGATAGAATGCCTTGTAATCTTCATCTGTCAATTCATTTGGATTCTTTTTCCATGCTGGATGTGTATCATTGACGAAGTTTGGAACTTTTGTCTGCACTTCCTTAGCCTCCTCGCCTTCTCCTACTGTATTGTATTCTGTTTTGGTGCCAAATTGTATCGGCACCGGGAGAAACTTTGCATACTTATCAAGTAATTGTTGAATTCTGCTTGTTTCGAGAAACTCCTCAGCATCTTCTCCGATATGCAATACGATGTCAGTTCCTCGCTCAGCCTTTTCAATTGGCTCTATAGTATATTGAGGATTGCCGTCGCATGTCCATTTGGCAGCTGTGGCACCTTTTTGGTATGAAAGCGAATTTACTTCCACCTGATTAGCTACCATGAATGCAGAGTAGAATCCTAGACCAAAATGCCCAATGATACTTGCTTCGTTTTGATATTTATCGAGGAATTCTTGTGCGGACGAAAATGCTACCTGATTGAGATACTTGTTCATTTCATCTTCGGTCAAACCAATCCCATGGTCTCGGATGGTAATAGTCTTTGCTTCTTTGTCGAGCATGATCTGAATACTCAGATCGCCTAGTTCGCCTTCGACTTCACCTCTTGAGGATAGGGTCTTTAATTTGGTAGTAGCATCGACTGCATTTGATATCAATTCACGCAGGAAGATCTCTTGATCTGAATAGAGGAACTTCTTGATGATGGGGAAGATGTTTTCCGTTTGGACGGATATATTGCCTTTTTGCATAGTGATATATTTAGTTTCGAAAGCTGCAGTTCAAATGCTGTGCCAATCAAGGGTAGACTGTCAAATTGTCGTTGATCTCATAAGGGGTTAATTCTTGTTTTTTCAGTGAGGTGCCTACGGTTGCCTTCTACCCTATCGGTGGACAAGGGGGTAAAAACAAAATATATAAAGGGGCATATTTCAAAGTGATATATAATGAGATAATTAAATATAATTTAGTTTATATGTTTTTTTTAATAAATATATCTTTTTGGCATTTCTGGCAAGGTTTCTGCAATTGATATAGTAGTTTCGAATTAATCACTATGGGTTACAAGCCGCTCGGCTTACCCGATTAATCTCATGCATATCAAAGGTCGGTTTGGGGAAGCCGACCTTTTTTTAATTCCAAAAAGCCAGAGATTTTCAGTTAAGAAAGCATTAAACCTTTTTACAATAGGGCTTATTTGCCTGTTTTTATTGATGTTTGCACTTCAATATAAATATATGATAAGTAAGTTGACCAAGGATTTACCTGCAAGTATCGTTGTTTTTCTAGTCGCTTTACCACTTTGTCTCGGTATAGCGTTGGCAAGTGGAGCCCCCCTTCTGTCAGGCATAGTATCCGGCATCATTGGTGGTATAGTGGTGGGATTTTTGTCGGGCTCACACGCAAGTGTAAGTGGTCCGGCAGCAGGTTTAGCTGCAGTTGTATTGGCTGCGATTACTCAATTAGGTAGTTTTGAAATATTCCTATTGGCGGTCATGCTAGCCGGTATAATTCAAGTTATTGCTGGATTTGCCAAGACAGGCTTTGTTGCTGATTTCATACCCTCAGTTGTTATCAAGGGATTGCTTGCAGCGATAGGTATTATCTTAATTCTCAAGCAGATACCTCACGCTTTAGGCCTTGACAGTGATATTGAAGGAGATTTTTCATTTATACAGGCTGATGGAAAAAATACATTTTCCGAGTTATTCAACATATTCTCGTTTTTCAATGTGGGAGCTTTGATTATCTCTGCGCTTTCGCTTATTGCTTTGATCTATTGGGATAAGACACCTATGAGGAAAGTCTCTTTCTTTCCATCCTCTCTATTTGTGGTATTGTTGGGGGTCTTCTTAAATTTTATCTTCGGTCAATATCTTCCACAGTTCTATATCAATCCAACGCATTTGGTTCAAATCCCGCCCCTCACCGGCCTGTCCTCATTTATCGTCACTCCTGCATTTGGAGAAATTGCAAATTTTGAAGTTTGGACAGTAGCCTTTTCAGTCGCGATCATTGCGTCCCTGGAAACTTTGTTGAATCTGGAAGCGGTTGAAAATATCGATCCGCATAAGCGCAAAGCTTCACCTGACAGAGAGCTGATTGCTCAGGGAATTGGAAATATTGCTTCCGGTCTAGTGGGTGGACTGCCTATCACCTCAGTGATTGTTAGGAGTTCAGTCAATATCAACTCAGGTAGTCAATCCAAACTCTCAGCAATTTTGCATGGAGTGTTTTTGCTGTTGAGTGTGGTGTTGATTAGTCCTCTATTGAATTTGATTCCCCTTGCATCTTTGGCGGCAATATTGTTGTTTACAGGTTATAAATTGACTAAAATATCGCTATTCAAGAAGGTTTATAAGTCTGGGTTAAATCAGTTTATACCTTTTGTAGCCACCATCCTAGCCATCCTATTTACCGATTTGTTGGTAGGTATTCTGATCGGACTTTGTGTCAGTATATTCTATTTGTTGAAAAGCAATTTCCACAATCCATTTATCTTAGAAAAGGAAGATCTACATGTCGGTGAAACAATCCGCCTTGAGCTCTCCAATCAAGTATCATTTCTCAACAAGGGTACTATCAAGGAAACCCTCTGGGGCATTCCCGAGAATTCAAACGTCATAATAGACGCCACGTACAGTGATTTTGTCGACAACGATATACTTGAGTTGATCACCGATTTTAAGGAGGTAGTATCCGTGGACCGCAATATTCAGCTGAATGTAATGGGCCTTAAGGACAAATATCAGCTTGACGACCATATACAGTTTGTCAACGTGATGGACAAAGAACGTCAACAGGCCCTGAAACCTGATGAAGTACTAGAATTGCTGAAGGCTGGTAACGAGAGGTTTGTGAAGGGAAAATGGACAGAAAAGTATTTCAAGCATCAAGTCAATGCGACCTCATTTGGCCAGAATCCCATGGTGGCCATCATCAGCTGTATTGATTCGCGGACCAGTCCAGAGTTTGTATTTGATCTAGGTATAGGAGACTTGTTGTCAATAAGGATTGCTGGCAACGTCATCAACCGTGAGATCATCGAGAGCCTTGAACTGGCATTTACAAAGATCGGCATCAAATTGATCGTAGTGATGGGCCACTCTAATTGCGGAGCTATCAGTACGGCTGTGGAGGCCTATGGTAAAGGTTACGACAATTCGATATACAATAAGGTGAACCAATCCATAGAGGCCTGTGGTTGCGCAAATAAAGTCAAGCTTGAGGACAAAGATTATGATCAAATAGTGAGGCACAATGTTGGCATTTCTATTCGCGATATCCTGGCTCAAAGCGAATATCTAAGATCCAAATTAGAGGAAGGTGATTTAGACTTGATTCCGGCATTTTACGATACAAGTACGGGTGTCGTTCATTTTGACAAATAGATTAGTTAAATGACCAAGGAGATATTAAGAGTTGAAGATGTCCAATTGCTTGTTCATAGCTTCTATGATAAGATCAGGCTGGATGCTATGCTTGGGCCAATTTTTAATAGCATTATCGAAGATCGCTGGCCAGAGCATTTAGACCGTATGGTGAGATTTTGGCAAACAGTATTGTTGGATGAACATACATATTCGGGGAGCCCATTTATGAAACACGCTCAATTGCCCGTTGGTAAAGAGCATTTTGATCAATGGCTATCTCTGTTTTTTGAAACTGTCGACAAGGAGTTTTCTGGAGCAAAAGCTGAAGAAGCTAAACTTCGCGCCCAGAAGATGGCGGAAATGTTTCAGTATAAGTTGGAATATATCAGAACATCAGGCTCAAAGCCTTTAGTTTA
>JBDSUZ010000221.1:0-2058 GCA_039927395.1 Saprospiraceae bacterium
CATTTTGATCGCGATATTGAATTCAGGCACGTGTGGTTTAGGTATCCAAATCAAGAAGATTGGGTACTCAAGGATATCAATTTCGTATTGCCAAAAGGGCAGATGTTTGCACTAGTAGGATCATCAGGCGCAGGTAAGACAACTATTGCTGATCTTATTGCTAGATTTTACGATGTCACACAGGGCGAAATTCTGATTGATGGCATTGATATCCGCAATATTCCCATCACGGATCTGCGCAATCTGATCAGTATGGTCTCGCAGGATCCAGTGCTTTTCAATGATTCGATTTTCAACAACATTTCATTTGGATGGAAGGACAGTAATAGCATTAATATTACAGAGGCAGCCAAGATTGCCAATGCATGGGAATTCATCCAGATACTGCCGCAAGGCCTCCAAAGCAATATTGGCGATAGAGGATCCAAGCTGAGTGGGGGTCAAAGGCAACGACTGACTATTGCACGTGCAGTACTTCGCAACCCAGCAATCCTCATACTCGATGAAGCTACTTCAGCACTTGATACAGTATCTGAGAAACTAGTGCAAGAAGCACTTGATAGAGTGCTGCAGAACAGAAGTTCCTTGGTCATCGCGCATCGACTGACAACTGTACAGGCTGCAGATAAGATATTGGTGTTGGATCAAGGACAAATTGTGGAATCTGGGACACATGAATCTCTTATCGAACACAATGGTTTGTATCGGCACCTCGTGAGCTTGCAGACAAAATAGTCAGGATAATAATATTTTGTTAAAGAGATTCGTTGCCGAGTCGCAATCTCGCAATTATGTTTATATTACTGTTTGAACATATGGATAATATCCATCAAATGAACGGCATGAAAAAAAACCTATACATAATTGCGCTGATTTTCTGTGGATTGAATTTGAACGCTCAGATTACAATCAATTCTAGTGTGCTGCCAACGATAGGAGATACGACTAAAGTCATCTCTCAAAATAATGCTGGTGCCGCCGGAATTACCGCTGCAGGCGAAAATCAGTCCTGGGATCTTAGCAATCTAATTGTAGGATCAGTCCAACAAACAATTTTCCTAAGCCCTACTGAAGGAACTCAGGTTGCCGCCTTTCCAGGAGCAACTTTGTTGACTATCGCAGGTGCAAATGAGACCTATTACAAAGTTGAGAATGGCAGACTGTTCAATCTTGGATATTCCGGTATTGATCCTGCAGGATTAGGACTACAAATAAAGGCTGTATACAATCCAGCTTTACAGGAGATCAAGACTCCGCTTACTTATGGCTCAGAATTAGCTTACTCAAGCAAATTAGTTCTTCCATTTGGTTATGACCAATTGCCAGATACTTTGGTTGCGCTAATACCTATTCAATTTGATTCAATTCGTCTCAAATTGCAAACCGACATCAGCGACGTAGTGGATGCTTGGGGCCAAATGACAACCCCTTCAGGTACTTTTGACGTACTGCGTACTACGCGCAAAACTATTAGCACGACTGGTTTAGAAGTAAAAGTTGGTGTTTTCCCATGGTTTGATGTTTCCGCATTAATTCCCATTCCAGGACTTGCAGGCACGACGCACTCAACAAGTTATCTTTATCAAACAAATGGAATTAAATCGCCGATCGCCGAAATAACATCTGATTCAGCTGGAACTACTGCATTACGGACTACTTACTACGCTAATGATGTTATCTCAGCTACCAACAATTTGCCAAAAGGCAAATCTGCGATAAGTATTTTCCCAAATCCATCATACGGAGAGGTTAATTTCAATCTCACAGGATTAACAGCTGGTCGGTATACAATCAAGATTTTCAACATTGTTGGCAAGGAGATTTTGGCAGTTTCGGATTTTGTGCATGGAAATGGTGTGATACTCGCAGATTTGAGTGCATTTGCCAAAGGCACTTACATCTATACTTTGTTGGATGAAAGCAATCAAGTGATCGCAACTAAGCGTCTAATGGTTGTAACTCCATAGTTCATTCATTTCCTTACAGTTTACTTTAATACCTAGATGTGCTAGGCGGCCATTTCATATCTGGAAATGCACGCGATGATGCATTTGGCAT
>JBDSUZ010000222.1:0-10940 GCA_039927395.1 Saprospiraceae bacterium
CCAAGGAACTTGTTGGGAGTGATCCGCCATCAGATCCACAGCACTCCACCTACCCAATACCGGATCATACATCCGCGCACCAAAGTCATATATACCTGATAACAACTGTTCCTTACCTCCGTACTTAAACTTCTGCTGCGGATTGCTGATGTCTATCGATCCGAATCCATCGATCTCCAGACCAAAAGGATAATATGACAGAGTCTGCAAAACTTCATGCAAGGCTGGACTTTCATCTATCTTGCCATTATGATTGGCATCAGTGAAGCTTACCCTTGAATTACCCAAATGATCCCGGATGCTGAATTCATAGCGGTCCGCTTTACCATTGGCTAATAGAGCCCGCCCTTGCGCATTATACAGGGATTGCAATTGTCCGTTGACAATTTCTAAGCCCCTAATATAGACTTTTTCCTCAACTGGCAATTGAAAACCAACAGGATTAAAAATAGTCGTTTTTTGATACCATTTGGTACCTTCGGCATCATAGATAAAGTCAATCTTGCCCAAATCAGTAGTTACAGCTTCCGGCATCTCTACGGGATTGTAATCAACAGATTGAATACCACGACCAGGAGCTGACATTAATTTACCAGCTCCAAAGGGAAAAGTAGATCCCGGACCCTTAAATCCATAGGCTGTATTGCCATACTCTGATACATCTGTGAGTTGATGGTTAACAGGGTTATAGCTAAAAAGGAGATTATCCATACTGCCAATTATAGGGGTATTGTTAGCATTATATCCAATTACTCCTTTTCGTGTAATCGACTGAATATTTCCCAAAAGATCTGCATAGGATATTTCTTCAGCAAATGCATTACTAATTCCTGAAACTGTACCCGAGAACTTTGAAATTCGCATTCGATCAAAATCATCGTATGTAAAGGAATATGCACTAGCAGCTGGTTTGCCATATATTTTCCAATGCATTTGGTTGATATTACCAGTATACTGTTTTTTGGCACCTACCAGTGTAGCATCTTCTTCAATGTAGTTGATCTCTTCTCCGAATAAAGCATCAGCCACAACACATGGAGTCTTTGGAATTTTGGTTCTGATACTTATTTCGATCTGCTCTTTTATAGGTGTAACAAACTCAGAACCTAAGGTTATACCCAAGTTGGGAATTTCTTGTCCGGGAGGAAGTCGGGAAGCGATCACCTCAACGATCGCTTGGGCAGTTGCAGGTGCATCGACAATGCCTTCCAGGTTGACCGTAAACTGATCAGTGTTGCTTGTGGCGCTGCTATCCGCACCGTTGATATAGATCTGATCCGTCAAACTGGAAGAGGCAATCAACACAGTATCATTGTACCAGCTCATCTGGTAGATAATGCTAATGGTTGTTGGCTCTTGCTGGATTAAATCGGGTTCATTGTATGATACCTGGACAGCAGTGTGCTGCCTGGGTGAAGCATCACCCGGCCCCGGGCCGGGTCCTGTCTCGCCTTCGATACAATTGCCGAATGCATTATTGATCCTGATGATCCAGTCGCGCATATTGTAGTCATAGCTGACTTCCCGGATGGGTGTAGCGCTGCCGTTGTCGCCCAATTTCAGGAGTTTAACCTGGTCGATGGAATTGAGATTGGCTGTACTTACATGGTACCATGGATCAAATTTGCTAAAGCGCTGATTATGGGTCTTTGGCTGTCCGAATGCATCCGGAATGATCTCGTCATATACTGACATTGCGCCGCCAGTGCCGGTGTGACTTCGAATAGATTGACGGAGGATATCTGCATTATCCAGGTCATAAGTATAGGACTCACTACCCCAGGGATGTGTGACCGTCTCGGCGCCGACCCGGCCATAGAGATCGTAATCATAATGATAGTGCACCGTACCGCCTGAACTGCCATATAGTTTGACATATTTATCTATTACTTTTCCTGTTTCCTGCCCCAAGCTACCTACAACATAGTCAATAGCGTCTAAACCGTCGATTTTTACCAGGTCGGGCTCACCAAAGTCATTATAGGAATAAGCATAGGATCCGGCACCCGGAACAGTCATGGTCTCCATCAGGTCGCGACCATTATATGAATAGGCATAACTGCCCTTGATCGGTATTGATTTGCCTTCAAGCTGGTTGCGGCCGTTATAGGCAAACGTATAAATTGTATTTTCTGGCGCTTTGATCAGACTCACATTTCCACCGCCATCATATTCGTATTCTGTTAATGCTTCCGTGCTGCCCATGTAGCGCTTCTCTTTCATCAGGCGACCGAATATATCATGATACATTAATTTCTTCTGGCCGTTCTCATCAAAGGTGGTTTTGACTAGTAGTTTGCCTTCTGAGGTTGTGCTATGAAACTTATCCTTAGGCCAGCCTATGATCCAGGATTTCTCAAGTCGATCACGTGGAGAATTTTCATAAGTGTACTCTTCTGAAAAAGACTCTCCCTCTTTTGATGCCTCTTTAATGCGGCCTATGGGATCAAAAACCGTTGAAGATTGAAGATGACCCCTGACCAAAGTGCCTATTTCCCTGCCCAGGCCATCGAATTGGACCTTATCATTCAAACTATATGTGGCATCCGAAAAAGTTCTTTGAGTAGAAACTGAGTTTTCACCACTTTGTGCAGCATAGTTATACGTGTATGAACTAACAGCACCACCACCTTTGGTCTTCGTTTTCTTAAGTCGCAGAAATCCATCGTATTCAAACTCAACTTTTACGCCATCCGGGGCTGTAATTTCTTGAAGCTGGCGATTCGGGAACCAACTGAACTCTGTAGTCCGCCCCAGGAAAGACATATACTGCAGCAAGCCATTGCTCCAAGTATATTGTTCGTATTGGGCAGCTCCGTAGTCATAACCTTTTTTAATGATTTGAAGTGGCAATGCATCGGTATTATACTGTTTAATCTCTGCCTCTGTTTCCCAGGCACCGGTTTTCCAGTTGCGGGATGAGTACTTAACTGGTAGCATACAACCAGTACAACCAGCTGGTGAGACCGCAAATTCTACTTTGGATCCGCCCCCCATGATTCCCGATTCGTATTCTTCAGTCGCTATCCCGATCATATGTGCATCAACCAAAGCCTGTGGACCTGTCTGAAAGGGGTATCGAAAATTTTGGGTCAGGTTGCTTGTGCCGTCAGATGTAGCGATAGCTGTCGGTTTATGAAGATTAGGCAAGCCGCCATATGTATAGGTTTCTGTAGTAGTAATGCCGTCCTCTTTGTGGGTAACGGATTGCAGAAGACAATAAGATTCACTTAGATGATACTCCTTTAAGAAAAAATCCTCTTTATTGTAGGGAAAGGCGTTAGGGGATTCCGGACATAAACTGTATCTGTTAAGCACAGTGTGCAAACTTGGAAACTCACCAACTACCTGGTTGAAGGATTTCTGAATACTGCCCCAGTTGTAAGTATACACTTCCGATTCAACTAATTCACCAGTTCCGGAGTAATATTCCACCGCATTAAGTTTCCCATTGAGACCAGCAGGTTGATAACCTGGCAATGCAGGAAAAACATAAGGATTTTCGAGAGTCGTTATTTTTCCAGGGGCAAGATACTTGTAAAGAACAAACCCCGCAACTCCTTCGGTAACCTCTTTTATCTCTGTATATCCAAGATAATTACCATTTACGTTGATAAACGGAACAGTTGAGTTAGCTTGGTATTCCCTGGTTGCTATTGCTATTGGGTGGGTACAAATTATATCGGGCCCAAGTACAACCCAAAGCCCCCAAAGGACCAAGTCAACATTACCATTATTTATTTCAGCAGGATAAGAAAGAAAAATGGAAGGATATAGTACGGTTTTTCCTGTAGACTTCCCGGCGTTATCGTTATATGAATATTTCTTATGGATCAAGCCGGGGTTGGAGTTAATGATTTGTTCCTTCAGCCGCAAACCTCCGAAGGGTCTATTCTCCTGCACGGTATAGTTCTGCTCTGAGTAAATATCACATTGGATTTGGTTGAATTCAAGCTTGTATACATCGACAAAATCGAAGTAAAAGTCAAAATCATCACCCATAGAAATTGTGGAAATTCCCAACTCACTCAGAAGACCCGCAAAGGTAAACTCTGTGCTGCCAACTACAATCGGAAATGACTTGCTAAAGGGTGTATTACTGTTAATATATCCATGCACAATCAATTTGGGATCAGCGCCTACATCCGTCACAGGCTCATTAAATTTTACATAGATATTGAAAAATCGATCGGGATCATTGACAATTACATCGAGGTTCTTATCTAGGAACTCATTGCTATAACTGCAATCGTTCACAAAACATACATATGGATCGAGGGCATGCTTGATATTGCTCTTCCGGACTTCTCCGTAAACTTCGTTGCTTTCATAAATGTAGGAGATGCTGCCACCGGTAGGGAAAATGACTTTTGCCAGCGAGCCGGCTGCTACGCATTCAGGTTTAATCTTCCGATCAGCAAGCCCTGCATTGACAATACTCCCTCCAAAATCTTCTTTGGGAAAGAATTTGTTTCTGGCATTACTGGCTTCATTATAAAATCCAAATAGATCAGTAGAATAAGAATTCCTGGAAGGCAAGCTTTTAGAAAATGAAACTGGCAGATCAGTTTCTCCCTGCAGGTAGTACTTAAAGGATGTAACCTCAGCTGTTGCATCTGCTGCTGTCTTGGTAACAGATCTCAGCATCAGTCTCTTAGCTTCGACACCGGTTGAGCCTGAAGAAGAATAATCAAGGTTCAGGATATAACTCATCATGCTCTGCCCACCCAACTGGTAGGCCAGAGTATTTAGTGACTTGGGCAGCATCGAAGATTGTGCATTACTTGTCAGATCTTGCCGAACGTTCTGATAAGAAAATGCTACTTGTCCATATTGCCAACTAATGCCAGACAAACGTTTATGCTGAATGTGCATAACATATCCATTCCCCTGGGCTACTTCTTGACAGTATTTCACCTCGAATTGCCCATTTATTAAGTAAGGCGCAATCTGCTGACCGGCTCTGTTATATTTTGTGCCTGGGCTTTCATAGTAGTTATAATAATGTTCGTCTTCGTAATTAAAATTGACAACAGCCCCAGTTGCATTGGAAACTATTTTTGTCAAATGCCATGTAACAGGAAATAAATCCTGCGTTACCTGTGGATTCGAGCCGACACTCGAATGACGCTCAAAGTCCTTACACTCGCTGCCATCCGCGTTTACCCCGAAATAGTATTTTATTCCATTAGGTGTAGTGAATATATACTCAAGATTATAGTAGGCAGAAAGAATTCCATGATTGACGACCTCTATCTTAAGATCATTTGTCTTGTCATACTGGAAAATAGCCCCGCTCTGATCAAAGAAGAACTTCCCTGAATACCCATTGAACGAATAACTGTAAATATCACTTTGGGTATCCTGCCTACCATTATTGGCGTAATATACTTTCTCAAGCTCACCATTCAGCCAAAGTGCCCTGATATTGGCCACATAATTTATTCCATTATGCTGATAAAAGCCGCCTACATACTTTTCATCCATTGAGCCTCTGATCTCCCGGACAATGCTACCACCAGCGTTGAGACTCCATCCCAAGCCGACACTAGATGCTACATCCGCAACTTTTATCCCTCCACTCTGGTAATTCAGCCCCATACTAAGCGTAATATCCTTATACTGCACCGATTCAAACGGATACCCAATCGATGGCAATCCCCCATGCTTATCCATATCCAGGTTGACGGAATTGGTAATGGCGGCAGCTTCCGGCGATTGTGGAATAAAGCTCTGCATCTGGGCACTATACTGGCCGGAGGTGGTCAATGCAATTGCCGCAAACAGAAGAACAAGTAACTATTTCATAATTGATATAGGTAAATACAGGCGATTAGCCTTTAATTATTTTAATAGCTTGATGATGGATCAGGATAAAATATAAGCCTGGAGGCAATGTGGGAGTCATTATATGAAAACGGCCGTCGGCCAGTTGAATATCGCATGCTATCTGAATTCCGGTAGAATTGTAAAGTCCGATATTCGGCAGATCTTCGGGACTTACGCCTTTCGTAGACGATATAAAGATCTCGTCGGCAAAAGGATTGGGATAGGCCCTATACTGCCCCGGACTTTGCGATCTTTCACATGGCACTGCACGAATATTTTCCAAAAGTGTGTCAATCGGTGTTCCGGATCTGAGTGATTCTGTCTGTTCTCCAACCTGATCTACATACAGGAAATAATTCTCTCCCGTCGAAAGCATGGCAGGTAAAGCATCAATCATCAGTTGCCTGCCTTCGCTGTTACCATTGGAAAGTCCATCGGTAATGACTATGAGCGGATCATAAGGTGTCGCTCGCGGCATATCAAGGGCGGCTGCAATATTTGTCCAGCACTTTTCGCCACAAGAATGCGCCAGATAAGCCGTTTCCAGCAACTTGAGGATATTTTGACAGTCTTTTTTATCCAATAAAACTCGATCCTTGACTAGCGATTCTGCAGTCGCATTGAACAGGCTCACATTGAGTAGAAGCGGGCCTGTTACTTCCATGGCAGTTTCGAGCAAACTATCCAGAAAAGAAAGCGCTTGCTTTCGCTGAACGGTATGCATAGAACCCGAAGCATCCAATGCAAAATTTAAGCTGCCGGCAATACAGGGATTGAGTTCAATAGTCTCTTTGGCACCGCTCGGCGATGAAAGCTTCGAGACAGCACCTGCCAGCAAGTAGGGTTTAAACGCATCACAAACGACACTCTTGTTGTTGAAAATCAGTATTTTATGTACCGGTTTTTTAAAATACACCAATGCGTCGTCATTGGTATTCCGGGTTATTCTCAGGTTGCCCTGTTCAAGTTTAAATCCTTTCCCCGCATCAGGACTCAGCAGGATCTCAGGTTCGATGCGTTGGCCGGAGTCGTCATAACCGTATATTTCAACAATTTGGTCAGCATCACAGGTAATGGAAGTGCGGATATTGTAAAAGCGTTCAAGCGACACCAAAACGTCCGGAATAGCAGCACCAAGATCGATCTGGACACCTGAACTGAGAGCGACTTTACCGCTAGGTGGCAATACTTTGAATTTCTTTCCACTGGGTTCCTGGATCAATTCAAAATTGGGAATGATAGGATCGCCAACAGACATAAGGTCATAAGGCAATAAGGTCAGATTCTTTGTTTCGTGGGTGCTTGAAACTCTTTGCTCTATTTGCTGAGCACCTGTTTTTTGTACTGTCCATAACAATATAAACAAATAAATTATTCTTTGCATCTATAATATTTTCAATATAAATAAATTATCAAAAACAAATAGTATGCCAAATTTTAGAACTTTCGAAAACCAACAAAAACAATTTTCAAAAAAATGCCAACTCGAAAATCTTGAGACGGTTCTAGAGCGAAAACCCGCAGAGACGCAACTTGCACTTGCTTCCTTTAATGTAGTTAATTGAAATGAAACAAGCTACGGGAAGGCTTGCCCTTACCCACGTATAGGATGGTGTTGGCTCCCATCTTTAGTTTGCTAATGTCGAGTGGAAGCTGGATGACTTCAATGCCAGTGCCAACGTTGGCTGTGATAGAGAAAAGGGAGGGGATGGCTATTAGGGATACGTAGATCGCATGCCAGAAATCAAGAGAAACTTTTCCAAAGTTTCAAACTTTGGAAAAGTTAGATCGCGTGGTTAATTCTAGTTCGAAATGGAATTCCTTGTTGCGATACGGTAGAGACGCAATGCATTGCGTCTCCATGCAGGGTCGTTACAAACCCAGAGAGACGGATCATCAAAATGCCTCCTATCATCTCAATAAGTGTATTGAAACAAGGTATGGGTAAGGCTTGCCCTTACCCAGTTTTCAGCAGGATGCTTGACTCAAATTTTCACGAACTGTCCTTGCCATCGTAAACATGGGCTTGCATGGTAGCAAAGGTGCGTCAATCCCAATTCCATTGGAATTCCTTGTTGCGATAAGGTAGAGACGCAATGCATTGTGTCTCTACGCCTTTCTTTACCAATATTTTTTTCGCCCTAAAATCCAAACTGCACATTGTAAATCACAAATCCCTTCGCAGGATCGTATTTGAGATCGGGATTGTAGGCAAATTGGATGGTGTTGGCTCCCATCTTTAGCTTGCTGATGTCGAGTGGAACCTGGATGTCTTCAATGCCATTGCCAACATTGGCTGTGATAGGGATGGTATAGGTCTTGTTGATGATCACATACGCCTCGTTGTTGTAATTGATATCAGCAGCTCTAAGGGCTATCTTGAGGCCGGGCCTTAGGAAATCCTGGTTGACATTGAAAGTGAGTTCGTCGGAAGCACTTCTCGCTTCAACCTTTCCTATTTCGAGGATAGTGTTTTGATTTTGTGGAGGGCCCTCCGCCTTGTCCCAGCTAAAAACCTGTACACTGCCATCTTTGCAGGCCTCCGGGTGAAAATGCATGTTGCTAAACACAAAATCCCTCGCCCGTGGATCGGTCATCACATTGTAGAGATAGTAATCTGCAATCAACCAACCACGTGCATTTTTTTCCATGGTCAATTTTAGATCTTCCAGGGTATTAGCATTGTGACCGTCGCCTTTGAACGTGAAGGGCACATATTCCTTCTTGGTGCCATCGTACTGGCGTTGGCGGAACCATGCCACACTATCAGGAGATAGTCCAACGTAGTAGCTCGTAGCGATCGGTACAGTTGAAATCACGACATCACCAGCCTTGATGGTGTTCTTTACCCACTCGACGGGATCTTTCCAATTTGTGAAGGACCATTGTGATAGTTTCTTGTCCACTATGAAGCCTGATTTCTGCTTTACCATCAGCAAATCCTTGATCTCGGTATAGCGAAATGTGGTCAATAACAGGATGAATGGCAATATATAGAGCGCCATGACCCCCCCTCTGGTTTGCGTCTTGAACACATACCGGGCCAGAATGGCCAGGATCTGCTGGATTCCAATAGCTACAGCTATCAAGAATAGAGGATAAATGTAAATGAGATAACGGGGCAAACTTGGCTCTCTAAATACGAAACTCATCAGCAATACAGGAATCGCCAGACCCGCGATCAGCAAAATGGCGGAGCGTCTGTTGACTCTGAATGCGAGTATAAACCCAATGATGGCAATAATTGTCAATCCTTTGAAATCATAGGTCATCACGTCCTTGTAAATGGTCCATGCCTCAAATTTTTTCTCAGGATTCTTCCAAAGTGTTCCAAGGCGGGTCCAATCCGGCATAAACCAGTTCAAATTGCGCGCCTCAACAAATGGAGCGATCGCAGTCTTGATCAATGCTGCGGAAGAGGGAGTAAACAAGAAGAATATCACAAGTAAGAAGGGGAGTCCCAGCCAAATGAACAAGGTATTCCAACGTTTCTCAATGATGCCCTCAGCGATGCCATTGAAGGCAAAATAGAAGCCGGCAATGAACACGAAGAAGAATGATAATTGATGAGAAATAAGTGCAAGGATCAAGGCAAATGGCAAAATCAAAAGGTATCGGGGATTTATTCCCCATGATTTGAGTTTGTTCGACGCCTCCTGCCGCGGATTGTCAAATGCAAGGAGGAAGCAAAGCAGCAGAAGCAAAAAGAAGCATTCGAATATCGAATAATTCCTCGCCAGGCGAGACCAATTGATGCAATAAAGCGAGCAGGCAGTCAGAAATGCTGCTATCAGCCCTGTCCAGTTATTGAACATGCGTCGTCCGAGGTAGAATACCAATGGAATACAAGCAGTGCCGCAAAGTACAGCAGGTAGTCTGCCCCAGAAGGCCGTGCTGCCAAATAATTTGTAAAATGGAATCATCAACATGGTATAGAGGATACCATTGTTATCGGCGTCGAATAGAGGACCATTGCCTGCGGCGAAATTCTTGGCCCTGATGACATGGACAAACTCATCGACCCAAAGCGAAACACCATCGAGATGAGGAATGCGAAGCAGGAATGCAAGGCAGGTGAATGTGATTAGTAAGATCATCAATGCCCGCTTTGAAAGTCCCGGTTCCAGCAAGAGCGTTTCTGACATCTTGCTTTTCTTGGAGGTAAAATCGGGCTTGGGGGCTGTCGCTTTCTTAGCTACCGGACGATTAACAGGTTTAGCCATGTGGGTGGTGGTGAAATAGCTGAATTAGGTAATGTTGGCGAACACTATTTGGGTACAGGTTTCGCAGGATCGATGAAGAGGCGGGTAAAAATAAGCTTAAATGAATTAGTAGTCGTTTTCATGACCTTC
Source organism: Saprospiraceae bacterium (assembly GCA_039927395.1). Classification (GTDB taxonomy): domain Bacteria; phylum Bacteroidota; class Bacteroidia; order Chitinophagales; family Saprospiraceae; genus JBDSUZ01. The sequence continues at coordinate 10,182 of JBDSUZ010000222.1, forward strand.
ATTTTGCTAACACCTTCCTTTTGATCATATCTCAATATGAATGGGACCTCACCAAATATGATTTTCATTGCCCGCAATTTGAGCAAAATATCGACCATACACTGGAATCCTTCCTGATCGACAAATTTGTCGCCGTATTGCTGGATGGCATCTTGTATCACATTGGCACGGTATGCTCTGAATCCACAAGTGAAATCTCGTACCCCTTCGATGGGAAATAGAATGCGAAATAGCCAGGAAGCTCCGTAGCTGAGGAATTTGCGCCAGCGGGATAGTCCAAATATGCGTGAGCCTTGACGGTAGCGGCTCGCTATCACCACATCGTGTCCTTCGCGTATCATGCGCACCATGCGCAAGATCAGACCGGGAGTATGCGTATCGTCGGCGTCCATGGTGACGATAATGTCTTTTGGATCAGCCATTTTGGAAGCTTCAAACAATCCGTCGCGGATAGTAGCGCCCAGACCTTGATTTACTTCGTGCGAAAATACGTGAATCGGCATTTTGGTAGCGCAGCTATTGATCACCTCAAGGGTGTTGTCCTGGCTGCCATCATTGACGATCACTATGGCAAACTTATCAATACCCGCATCATCCATCGCTTCAGCAATATGAGAGAGGAGCTTGCCAATACTCAATGCTTCATTGTAAGCGGGGAGAACTACAAATAATTTTTGTTTCATACAGGGACGGATACAGCGCTAATTGCCGACAAGTTACGGAATTCACTTATATATTAAAATCCGATATTTCCGCAGG
>JBDSUZ010000223.1:0-3711 GCA_039927395.1 Saprospiraceae bacterium
CCTTCCAAAAATTGTTGCCAAATTGAATCAGGTGTTAGTGCCGCTTGTTCTTCTTGAGTCATCTCTTGTGATATTTCTTGTTTAGGTTCCTCTTTTAGTCGACATGAGTCGCAGGTGCTTTTTGTTATTCGTCATCTGGATATTCTTTGTTTATTATTGATATTAGATCTACGGCCCTACTCTTAATGTCGAGTAGAAAGCCATTAAATGATTTATAGGATTCCATGCAATTATATAGCTTATTGTTATATTCTTTTAGTACTGCTGGATCATTGGAGATAAAAGGCGAAATTGAATCGTGACTGTTTTCGAAAGTATAACGATCAAAGATCTTAAATGAAAGATTGTACGTGAGCTGAAGATTTTGCTGTATTTCATCTCTATAAAAAGTTACTAAATTGATTTGTTGATAGTATTTTGACATACTATCTAGAACTACCCTGTTTTTTATAAGGCGGTAATCACCTGTGCTTTTCAGTTGATCGTGTGTTTTGGAATCGTTGGTTTGAAAATCAAAATTTTGAGTGGCGCGACAAAGCTGGTAAATCTTGCGTAAAGTTTGTGAATCCCTAAGGGAGACTGTCGAGAGTGTGAGAAGCGTTGAATCAGATTTGAAAACGTTTGCATTATACTGCACTGTTGCATTAATGATGCTAGTATCGGTTTTTAGGTCAAGCACCAATGCGTGCATGTATTCCTTCGCTTTATTTCGTTCCACCAATTGTTCTCTCCAGTTCTCGGCAAGAAAGCCAAGGAATACAGCAAGAAACAGCATGAAGAATTCCAAGAGGTATTCTTTCCATTTCTTTGTGTGCATTACATGATGAGGGTGTTTATGTACTTCCATATTTTCAGCTTGTTCCTCAATGATTGTTGTGTCGTTTTCGTCAGTGTTAGTAATTTGTACTGGAGTATTTTCTGGCTCTAGATTTGCCTCTTTTTCCGATATTTCTTCGCCCGTATTGTCTGTCATTTTTGTTTTCTATTATTTGATTAAACTAATTGTATGTGTGATTGCATGGTGCGTTAGATTGGTGGATTGGCATTGCACGGTTAAACAAATATGATCTGTCTGCTGCATGTTGAGAAGTAAAATAGAGAGGTGGTCATTGATATATCATTTTATGTACTGATGTCAAAATCGGGTTGGAGCACGGCAGTTTTTGGTATTGATCCGTATCCCTAATTCAATTTGGAATGCGCATACCCCTTTTGGCATCAGCAAATGGGACTTGAGGTAAATATATTATTTTTCAGATATAAATGTTAGAATAGCTTCTGTTTGTTAGCCTATTTTGAATTCAAATGTGAAGTATTCTATATATGTATGACATTGGCGAACATCAATAAAGTATTTTGTTATAGAAATTGTGTAACTTTCTACTCAAGCATAAGCTTGTTCTTGAATTCACATTTTTTTAACAACTTGAAATTCTGATTATTATGACAAATCCATCTGCACCTACAAGACTAACTTGGATTATAGGATTGGCCTGTGGCATACTGGGTATTATTGGCCATTACGCTCAGGTACAGTTTTTGACCGAATATAGTTTTGTCCTATTGCTTATTGGGTTTTTAGCGCTTGCTGCTGGGACAACATTTAAGCAGTTATAGGCGCATTTGTTCAATTTTGAAGGGTACAAGCTTTGTTTTCCCCTTTGGGGTATCCAATGTGATGTGAGGCTTTGATTCCGATGTTGATTTGTATTATCCCTGATTCAGTAGCTCTGTCTTGATCAGAAAGTATCGTAAATAATCAGTCCACCCAGTTCTGACAGTATCGGGCTACCAGCTTTGATGTTCAAATTCAAAGAGATGCAATCTCATTTGCTTAGGATAATTGTCCTTGTCATTGATTCGCGGTCATTTCTTAGCTGTAGCAGATAAATGCCATTTGCAAATTGATTCATATCAATTTGTATTTCCTGTTTTCCTTGCATACAATAGATTGCATTGTGGAGTAGCTTGGTATTTCCTAGAATATCAGTTACTGTTAGTTTGCAATATCCAGGGTGATTTATTGTGAAACTGACATTAAGAATAGCTCTCGCCGGATTGGGGAATATAGCTAGTGAATGATTGATTGCAATTTGGGAGCTGCTGGAAATGATCGAGCCGCCAACTTTTCTGATCAGGAAGGCCCCAAATGTTGGGAATTGTGACACGGGAGCTTTAGTAGAGCCGATGACTGCTGCAAATGTATGTCCGGTCATTGATATACTGATGATTCCGCCGGCATCCAAAGTATCAGTTATGATATCATCGTAGTAGTCCATCACATTTACTAATTCATAGATATCACCTGCTTTCAAGCCTGAGTTCGATGCATCGATTTGTACAGACTCAGCGGCATCCCAATTATAGATAGCAATGTGAGCGCGACCTTGTTCGTACTTGTTTGGCAACACGAAATACTCCAGGCCAGAGCTCGGCTGCTCATCCAAATAAGTGTTTTGAGGAAAGTCAGAGTTGGTAAATCCCCAGAGGAAATAGCCATAGGCTGCTGGTATGCCTGCAATTATTTTATTACCAGAAACAGAGGCATTGAAGAGTGGCGTATTATTGAAGCCCAAACGTGTTTGACAGGTCAGATAATTGCTGTTAAGGGTCATATTATCTACCCCATAATTTAGCCCGAAGGCATTGACGGGTGGTCTTGGAGTATTTGTCCCAGCGTAAGTGTAATTGTGCTTGATTACTGTATTGCGTATTGGGTTATTTATGCCATTTGAAACCACAAAGAAGTTGTGTGTTCTGGAATTGTTGCCCGCGCCGCCAAGATTTTCGGATGCAGCACCTCCATTGAAAATTATATTTCTCTGAATATCGAAATTTCCAAGCGCATCGGTATTTGTTGTTTGCCATACCTTCATCCCATAGCCATAGGTGCTAAAGATTATATTGTCTTGAATGTTCTTGATACCCAAAGTATCATTTTGCAAATACATGCCATGGCCATGTCCTTCCCAGTTTAGTCCATTGAGTAGATTGTTGCCAATATTGTAAATGATGCAGCCATAGGTCTCCGAATTAGTGGCAGTCTTCCAAGAATCTAGCCCACTGCCCATATCATGAACAATCATGTTGATGAATTTCATATTCTTTGCTGTGCAATAGATATTTCCTAACCTATCGATATTGGAGTGGTCGCGATCGGAATTGTCCGAATTGAATACCTCTATTCCCGAAAACCAAGTGAAACTGCAATTGCCTAGTCCACATAGCAAAGTGTAGCTTAGTTGACCGTCAATTGATGCTCTTTCATTTTGGTAATTTCTGAAAATAATAGGTGCATTCGCTGAGCCATTTGTGTGACAACTAAATGATGTTTGGGCATCAAAAGTATTTGTATAAATGCCAGCTCTCAGCCAAACCCAAATAGTGTCGGTCTGGGATGTAATTGCAGCTGGAGAATTGAGCGCTTGTTGAAGTTTCCAGGGGCTTGCAAAGCTACCACCACCTGATCCGGTGGCTGTGGGCGAAACATAGAAATCTATTGCAAGGCATTTTGATATAATGATTGCAGTGAATAATGCTGAAAGTAGATACTGTTTCATTAGATGCCTTTAAGCAGGTAATATAATGAGCAAATGGTGGATGAAGTTAAGAGGATATAGTATCATGGTTATTCTTTCCTTCAAATTTGCATTGTTCATCCATCAATTTTCTGACTCTCCTGCCTATATATGGCCCTTAGTTTTCTTATTT
>JBDSUZ010000224.1:0-2202 GCA_039927395.1 Saprospiraceae bacterium
GACGTGAGTGATATGTCTCAGCAAATTGATCCGATACCAATGAATGCGATCCATCGGCCGTTATAAAGATTTGCGGGTCAGACAATGCCTTCTGCCACTATATTAAGGGAGGCAACATATTCTTCAATTTCGTCGAAAGAAATATCGAGGTGGTCCTCATCATAAATGCAGACACCTTGGTAGATAAGTAATACTTGAGGAGACTCGTGTTGTACATTGAACATTTGCGCGATCTCATTAGAAATTGCGCGGTGTTCGAGAAGAAGCAGTTTGTATGGACTGAATGCTATTGAACTAGATTTCAATCTTGATTCCAACCTAAGCAATGCCATGGCGCTGATGCTACATTGCGTGCTGTGTTTGAATATGAGACAGGGTATATTTTGCGAATGAGATAAGAGCTCTTGAAGATCCTCCTTACTGGATAGATCGAGCCATAGTGCACTATTTACCATATCATCAAAGCGATTCCTTGCACTAACTCAAGAATGTTGCCAACTGAGTCAGATATTGAAAAATTGCTAGGGCAGCCATAACCGCGGTTGCAAGAGCTTAATAAGACTGTTGCTACAATCGCCAAGGCGATCAAATTTTTGCTTTTTTTCATAAGATTTGAATTCTTTTGCGAAGGTAAAAATAATTGGTTGTTGAAGGTATAACGATGTCTAGTATAAATAGTTGTACATCATAAGTAGATAAATATTCAAAATTCATATTAAATATTATCACCATTTATAATTTACCTTTGTTGCAATAAAGAGTTTATGCGAATACATATAATAGCGATAGGTGGTGCAGTGATGCATAATTTGGCATTGGAACTACATCGCAATGGTCATCAGATCAGTGGCTCAGATGATGAGATTTACAATCCTGCGCGAGATCGCCTGGCAAATGCCGGTATCCTTCCTGCAGAGTACGGCTGGTATCCCGACAAACTTGATGGTACCATAGATTTGGTAATACTTGGTATGCATGCCCGTAAAGATAATCCAGAGTTAGCAGCTGCTCAATCACTGGGTTTGGAGATCAAGAGTTATCCAGCATTCATATTTGATCATGCAAAAGACAAAAAGAGAATAGTGGTGGCTGGTAGTCATGGCAAGACAACTACTACCTCCATGATCATGCATGTCATGAAATGTTGTGATATTTCATTTGACTATCTGGTTGGTGCCCAATTAGCCGGTTTTGATTTAATGGTTCATCTGTCTGATGCTCCATGGATGGTCATCGAAGGCGATGAGTATCTTGCCTCTCCGATCGATTTGCATCCCAAAATGCTCTACTATCATCCTCACCTTGCGGTAATCACCGGTGTTGAATGGGATCACATGAATGTATTCCCAACAAATCAATCATATTTAGATCAATTCTCTAAGTTTTTGCAAACGATCGAGTCTCGTGGTAAAGTATTTTATCAAGCCGAGGCCCCTAATTTAGCTAAGATCATTTCGACGGCGCCAACAACAATTGATTGTATTGCTTACGACCATCATTCTTTTGAGCAAAATGAAAATGGGATCTCACTAATAGATCAAGATGGGAATCCTCACCCAGCCGAAGTATTTGGAATGCACAATTTGCAGAATATGCAGGCGGCCAGGATGGTACTTAGAGAAGTGGGAATCACTGATACGGAGATTTCTAGGCATTTGGCGACCTTCCAGGGAGCGGCCAAACGGCTGCAGGTCCTTGCCCGCATGGATAACTCGGTAGCCTACCTCGATTTCGCACATGCTCCGTCAAAAGTCAAAGCTACGGTGGCAGCAGTACGAGAGCAATATCCCAATGCCTTTATCAGAGGAATACTTGAACTACATACTTTTAGTAGTCTCAATCCCGATTTCTTAGTTCAATATGCGCACTCCCTAGATGCGCTTGATTCCGCTGTAGTATTTTACGATGCTCACACGCTCAAGATGAAACAAATGGCGGATTTAGATCCGCAATTTGTAAAATCTTGCTTCCGTAATGAGGAGCTTATGGTTATCAATCAATCCGAGCTTTTCAAGGAATATCTGCTGGAACTTCCATTCAAAGGAGAAGTTACTTTGATCATGAGTAGCGGGAATCTGGCTAAAGTCGCGATAGGTGATTTGGCTTCTGAAAAACTGTCGACCTCAGGAAATTTTATCTAATAATGAAATAGCGATCTATTTAAGCTTGCCAAATTGAATTATTATCGTAATATTGCAATAT
>JBDSUZ010000225.1:0-4457 GCA_039927395.1 Saprospiraceae bacterium
AAGGAAAAAGGTTTTTCCAGCACCTAGGACAGAGGACCCAGAACCAAGCAACAAGCATCTTTTTTGTTATTAGTCGAAGAAGCGACTTCGTCAGTGGTTTCAAACCCTGACGAAGTTTGTAAGGTACTAAGCACCAATCTCCTAATTTACACTTTGAAGGACCCGAAAGACATTTGTAAAATCGAATTGATAAATTTTGACATTCCTTTCCGAACGCCCAACACCCAGCACCAAATTTTCGCGCACCTCACACCTCACACCACACACCAATTCTTAAAAGTCGCTTCGCTGCGATGATTTGATGATTTGTTGATTTGTTGATTTGATGAAAGTCGCTACGCTCTGTTTAGTCGCTGAGTCGCTTAGTCGTTTATTTGAAAGAAAAATGAAAAAGGAAAAAGATTTTCCCAGGACCCAGCGCCTTTTTTGGTTTAGTCGAAACAACCGAATTTGGCTGTTTCCGAACGCCTAACGCCGAAAGCCCAACGCCCTTTCCCGGTCCGATGCAAACTCGCAAACTTGCAAACTCGCAAACTTCCTTACGCAATAAGCCTTATGCCCTTACATTTTTGATGATTTGATGAGATATGATAACCTCGAATTAGGGTTTGCGCTTCGAAGGATCGTGTTGAAAACAATAGCCATTTGAGATGGAAGTCTTATGTAGGCATCTGTTGCCAGCCTTTGTCATTCCTCTGCATTGAGTGGTAGTTAGTTTTTGACCTGCAGCATTTTTTGTCAAATTATAACTGGCATTTGCATTAAGAGGTGGTTTGCAAATTTTGCATGCTTCCAATCTCATTTGATGGGCTTTTGTAATCGAAAGCGCCTCTGACACATTATTAACCATCCTGCAAGTCGCTAAATGATATTTTGCACCTTTGGGTGTTTTGTAGACCGTCTGTGCTTTGACGGAAAATGAAATCAAAATAAAAAGGACAATTCTGATCATTGTATCAGGGGGATTTCGATTGAAATGTTGGTAAATATACGTAATTCATATTCTTTTGACTCCGAGCTAAAGGATAACCCCTACTGAAGAATTTTGGCTAAACCCTGAACTCCCTACTCTTAACAGTCAACAGGTAAACCAAGCGATAGCAATCAAACAAAAACAAACTGGGCCTCCGCGACAGCAAATTCCATTTTAATATTCTCAGCTTTAGTTTTGCGAATGGTCGCAATAAAAGATGTAGGCCAAATTTGCGGAAAAGAAGGGCATATTTCAAAATCTTCACATCAAGTTCATAGCCCTTTTTATGTAGATCAATGAGATTGTGTAGAGCAAGTTCGGATTTATGGAGAAAGGCCGTCTTCTCGTCGAGTCCGATGTGGCGCATAGGATTTTCGATATGCAACGTGTGGATTTGTCGGTTTTTTAGTTCGAGTCCAAACAGGGTGTCCTCATGGCCGTATAGTCGAATAGTGGGATCAAAGAGAATCTCTTCGAATCTACTCTTGCGGATTACGAAGTTGTTCGTCATAAATGATCGGAAGGGATGCTCAGCTCTCTTTTTTGCGGGAATTACCTCGCGGGAACTGCCATATTTCCAATGAAGGATAAACGGATCTGCAGGAATTTGTGGAGCATAACTTCGGCCTCCCACGATGACCTCCGCTTCGGTCATGATGATGCTGCTAATATGCATTTTGATAAAATGAGGATCTTCAGGCATACCATCACAATCCATAAATAACAACCAATCCATTTTAGCCTCAGCTGCTAAAGCATTTCGCGCAGCGGCCCTACCAATATTTGTAGGGGAATCGATCCATCTGATAAGGGGGTTCTGCTTTATTTCAGCATTGCTTTCATCCCATTCCTTGCCTGAACCATCATCGAATACCAATATTTCCACAGTTTGACCCAGGCCCGAAATTTCCTTCGATAATACATCGATCAATGGGCGTAGATCGTATCGATATAGGGGAATTAAGATGGACAGCATGTGAGATCAGGATTGAACACTGCGGATGGATTTTTCCCAATTTACTGATTGTTTCTTGTTGAGGAATCGCAAAAAGCCCGCAATCACCGCAAAATTCATAATAAAAAAATAGTAGGGGACAAATAGCCACTGTATTCTTAGAGAAGTATTGGCCAAAAGTCTGCCTAATAGCACAAGTATGAAATAAATGAGAAATAGTAAAGCAAAGATCATGTAGATGTTAGCTTCCCTAAATAGGAGAATATTCAATGGGATCAGCGCAAAGAAGAAGAAGGGTCCTAATGACCAACGCATGACTCTGTGAGACCAGAAAATAAAACTTACCCAGAAATCCCGAAATGGATTGAGCAAATGCTTTAATCGAAACAAGGCTTGCCATCCACCAGCGCTGATTCTAATCTTTCTTTTTAGCTCTTCCTGAATATTTGCTGAAGCGTATTCCTCGGCAAATGCATTTGGCTCATATGCCATGATATAGCCCTGTTCCACGATCTTCATCGATAGCATGAAGTCGTCAAGAATAGTATCCTCAGGAATAGGCTGATACAAACTGCTTCTTACGCTCATCAACTCTCCTGCAGCACCAATAATGGTCTTAAGTCCAGCATCGCAGCGTTTGAGAAATGATTCGTATTGCCAATAGATTCCTTCACCTGCCGAGCTGGCAGACTCTGATGACTTGCGAATAATTCTCTTTTCGCATGCTACGCCACCCGTTTGTGGATATTGATAATGTCTAACGATATGCATCAGGGAATCTGGGGAAATCTGTGTATTGGCATCTGAAAAAACCACAAGCGGCTCATTCACTATTTCCATCGCATGATTCATCGCGGCTGCTTTGCCCTTGCGCTCAGATTTGAATAGGACTTCAATACCAGACACAGCCTCTAAGATTTGTTCCGTGCCATCAGTGGATCCATCAGCAACAAATATAAGTCGAAGCCTCTCCTTAGGATAGTTGAGCTGCCGACAATCTGCAACTTTGAGTAAGATGCCTTCAGCTTCATTGAAACAGGGAATCACAAGAGCTAGATTGGGAAGTTCAACATTAGGATCTGGACTTCTTTTGTGCTTATATGGCCCTCTAAGGTTAATTATAGCCCATCCAATCAATCCATACCCTAGATAGGTGTAACCCACGGCTAACACTCCAAACCAAAATATGTATTCCAATATATTCATCAATTCGATGCGCTCAATTTGGCGACAAAACTAATAGTTTTCGGGCTTATCTTTTTGCTTGGTCGATTTGAGTTGATTTCAAATGTGGTCCATGGCAGATTACTTCTCTTAAATCCACTAAACATATGGTTTCTATTTGCTGTTATTGCAACGTATCTTTGCCCGATTGAACTATATCTATGTCGAATCCCCAGGTTTATACCGAAATATTAAGCACTAGCAAGAGCATCAGCCCTGAATTAGATCAAGTTTGCAAAAAAGTGATGTCAAATCAGCGAATCAGCCCAGCTGATGGTTTGATCCTATTTGAGCAGGCTGAATTAGGAATGTTAGGATATATGGCAAATTTCATTCGTGAGCAAAAGCACGGTGATAAGACCTATTTCAACCGCAACTTCCATATCGAACCGACCAATGTCTGTTTGTACACTTGTTCCTTTTGTTCATATTCAAGACTAATCAAACAGCGCTCAGAAGGTTGGGAATACAGCCTCGATGACATCATGAACATAGTCAAGTCATACGACGAACAAGCTGTCACCGAAGTGCACATCGTTGGAGGCGTTTTGCCTCAATATGATGTTGCATTTTACCAGCAACTGTTCAGGCAGATCAAAGCGCATCGCCCAGACCTCCATGTCAAGGCCTTGACACCAGTTGAATATCACTACATCTTCAAGAAAGCCAAAATCTCCTATGAGGAAGGGATGGCGCTGATGAAGGAAGCAGGTCTGGACAGTATGCCAGGTGGAGGAGCAGAAATATTCCATCCGGAAATAAGAGATCAGATAGCCGGTGGCAAATGCTCAGGCGACGAATGGTTGAGAATACATGAAGTCTGGCATGAGCTCGGCGGCAGGTCAAATGCTACGATGCTCTATGGACATATCGAAAACTATTTTCACAGAGTAGATCACCTCGATCAATTGAGAAATTTGCAGGATAAGACTGGAGGATTTCAAACTTTCATTCCGCTGAAATTTCGCAACCAAGGCAATGCCTTATCTCATCTGAAAGAAGTATCAGTGATTGAAGATTTGCGCAATTACGCAATCAGCCGAATCTACCTCGACAATTTTGACCATATCAAAGCCTACTGGCCGATGATAGGAAGAAATACTGCGCAGATTGCATTATCATTTGGCGTCGACGATCTCGACGGCACTATCGATGATACAACTAAGATATATTCGATGGCTGGTAGCGAAGAGCAGCATCCCTCGATGAGCACTATGGATCTAGTCAAAATGATCAAACAAGTCAACAGGATTCCAGTCGAACGCGATACGCTGTACAATGTGGTCTTGGATTATTCAACTATCG
>JBDSUZ010000226.1:0-2047 GCA_039927395.1 Saprospiraceae bacterium
CTTTTTCGTCACGTCAACAAGGGAAGGTCGCGACCTTCCCCTAGGAAATCCCAAACCTCCCAATTCTTCTGATTTTCCCTTAACTCCAGATTCTTCTTATTTACCAATCTTTATTACCTTTCCTCCACAATCTATTTGCATGAAATCTTTGTTCCCTTTCCTTCTCTTTTGTGTCGTCTCAATGAGCGTCAATGCGCAAGTAAATGCCGCATTGTTTAGGTTCCCCGATGTGTCGACGACGCAGATCGTATTTACGTATGCCAATGACCTGTGGCTGGTGCCAAAGACGGGCGGAACAGCGATCAGAATGAGCGCGGCGACGGGTGTGGAAGCATTTCCAAAATTCTCGCCTGATGGATCTCAGATTGCATTCACCGGAAATTATGACGGCAATGCTGATGTGTATTTGATACCTGCTAAAGGTGGAATTCCCAAGAGATTGACATTTCACAGTTGGCCGGATAGGGTAACAAATTGGTTGCCAAACGGGGATCAAATCCTATTTGCCTCGGGCAGAGAAAGCGAAAAGGAAAGGTATAGCCAACTATACACCATTTCACCGAAAGGTGGCCAAGCCACAAAGCTTCCTTTGGCTTATGGCGAATTTGCAAGCTATTCAGCTGATGGCAAAAAAATGGCTTTGGTGTTTCGCTCTGAAGCATTTCGCACCTGGAAAAGGTATCGCGGTGGGGATGTTGCAGACATTTATATCTATGATTTCGAAAAGCAATCTTCTGAAAATATTTCGGGCAAAGTGGATGCTGGTGAGGAATTCCCTATGTGGTCAGGCAATTTCATTTATTTCCTGTCAGACCAAGGCGCCGAAAAGCGAATGAACCTATGGAAATATGACGTAACTACAAAACAGCGCAAGCAAATCACTCAATACAAGGATACAGACGTTCATTTTCCTTCATTGAGCAAGGATGAGATCGTGTATGAAAATGGTGGCAAACTCTACCTCCTTTCGCTCAAAACAGAGCAATCAAAAGAGGTGCCCGTGCAGCTAATTTCTGATCAGATTACGCTCAAGCCACGTATCGAACTTGCAGATAAAAATCTGGAAAATGTGACGATTAGCCCTGACGGAAATAGGGTAATCGTCGAAGCACGTGGCGATATATTTACCATTCCAGCGGAATTTGGATTCGTCAAAAATCTTAGCCAAAGTTCTGAATTTGCGGAGCGTGATCCCGCTTGGTCGCCTGACGGCAAATATGTAGCATTCTGGAGCGACCGCAGCGGCGAATATGAATTGTGGCTAAAATCCCTCGACAAAGTTGAACCGGACAAAAAGCTTAGCAATTATGGCCCGGGATTTAGGTATCACCTCTACTGGTCGCATGACAGCAAAAAACTTGCATTTATCGATAAAGCAGCAAAGATCCGAATCATTGAAATCGCCACAAGCAAGACAGTTGATGTAGATCAAGCGCTGAGCTGGACTCATGGCAATCTCCAGGGATTTACTTGCTCATGGTCACCAGACGATCGTTGGCTCGCCTATCATCGCGATATGCCAAACCAGCACAACGCAGCATTTATCTACGATACTAAAAGCAGCAAAACAACCCAAATAACTTCTGGATACTACGACTGTTCCAATCCAATATTTGACCCTGAAGGAAAATACATCTATGTCGTCACTAATCAATCGTTCCAACCTACGTATAGCGACATCGACAACACCTTCATTTACACCAATACCAATCAAATTGCAGCAATTAGTTTGCTCGATAGCATTCCTTCATTGACTGCTCCAAAAAATGACAAGGTTGAAGTAAAAGCAGATACCACAGCCAAAAAGGATGACAGCAAAAAAGACGATGCCAAGAAGGGCGATAAAAAATCTGATGAAGCAAAAGTCGATAAGAAACCTGTGAATATTGATCTGGTCAATATCGAAAATCGCATGGTTTTGTTGCCAATTAGAGCTGCAAGTTATTTCGCTTTGAGCGCAATACCTGGCAAGATCATGTTTATGAAAGGACCGCCTACAGGTGCAGCTCCAGGTGCTCGCTCTTCCCTGCGCTACTATGATATCGAT
>JBDSUZ010000227.1:0-2722 GCA_039927395.1 Saprospiraceae bacterium
AAAACACATTTATACGATCAGAGGCACAACAAACGTTTGTGTAGCCAGTAGAAAAATTGTAATTTTGCGCTCTTATGCTTAAACGGGTATTGAATCATTGTCTATTATTGTTAGCTGTCCTAGTGACTTTGAGCTCCTGCAAGCCTGAATTTGAAAAGGTGCGGGCCTCCGGCAATGACGACCTTATCTACAAGAAAGCATTTGAATACTACGACAAACAAGAGTATTTCAAAGCGCAGACCTTGTTTGAGCAGATCATCAACAAGTATCGAGGCAAGGAAGGAGCCGAAAAATTGTACTACACCTATGCGTACACGCATTACAAGATGAACAATTTCATATTGGCTTCCTACTACTTCAAAAACTTCGCAAATACATTCTACAACTCTCAATGGAGAGAAGAAGCGATGTATATGTCGGCTGTGTGCAACTATCAATTGTCGCCAACTTATCGATTGGATCAATCTTACACGACCAAGGCCATCGACGAATTACAGAGTTTTGTCAATATGTTTCCTGAGAGCACACGTGTGGATTCAGCCAACACATTGATCGATGCATGTAGATATAAGTTGGAGCGAAAGGCATTTGGCGAAGCAAATTTGTATTTTGACTTGCAGAACTATCAATCGGCGGTGACGTCATTTGAGAATTTGCTCAAAGACTACCCAGAAACAAATGATGCTGAACGAATCCGCTACTTGATCTGCGAATCAGATTACCTATTGGCAGAAAATTCGATCTACGAAAAACAAGAAGAACGCTATCAGGAGACCCTGAATAAAATAGAAGAATTCAAACTCAAATATCCGAAGAGTAAATACCTCAAGGACTTGGGTGAACTAGGGAAAGATTCCCGTAATCGTATAAAAGACTTGAAAAATGAACGACATCAAATCGAAAGTACAAGGGGTGGATCCTAATGTACAAGCGCGCAATGTAACAGCTTTAGCAGCGGCTACAGGAAATATTTATGAATCATTGGTTGTCATCGCTCGTCGTTCGAGAGAACTCAACAATCAGATTCGCCACGAGTTGGAGGACAAATTGAATGATTTCGCTGTGTCAAGCGAGACTATCGAGGAAATCCACGAAAACAAGGAACAAATCGAAATTTCGAAGTTCTACGAAAGGCTGCCAAATCCGGCAATCATCGCAACTAACGAATTTATCCGCAACGAGATCCAATGGGAATATCGCGGTGAAAACAACGAGGAAGTTTAAGAAATGAAAGGCCTTGCAAGAGGCCTTTTCTATTTTGCTTGAAATATGATGCAGGCAAACCATTTGCACAACAAGAAGATCCTGCTGGGAATCACCGGCAGTATAGCTGCTTACAAGGCAGCTACGCTCACCAGATTGCTCGTCAAAGCCGGTGCAGAGGTTAAGGTCTTGATGAGTCCGGCTGCATCGACATTCATCACTCCACTTACATTAGCCACCCTGTCCAAAAATCCTGTGCTCACGGAAATTTCCTCCGAAGCAGCCTGGAATAATCACGTGGAACTGGGATTATGGGCCGATATGATGCTGATCGCGCCAGCAACAGCCAATACCATGGCTAAAATGGCCCACGGCATCTGCGACGATATCATCTCAGCTGTCTATCTCTCAGCCCGCTGCCCAGTTTGGGTAGCTCCTGCCATGGATCTTGACATGTGGCAACATCCATCGACTCAAAGAAATATCGCAGCTATCCAAAAGGATGGCGTGCATCTGATCGATCCTGCAAATGGAGAATTAGCCAGCGGCTTGACCGGGATCGGGCGTATGGCAGAGCCAGAATCTATCATCGAACTCCTGAATTTGCATTTGGCAGGTACACAGAACTTCAGCGGCAAGAAAGTAATTGTGACTGCTGGTCCCACTTATGAGCCGATCGATCCAGTCCGATTTATTGGCAATTATTCTAGTGGTAAAATGGGATTTGCCCTCGCTAAAGCATTTGCCGACCAAGGCGCACAGGTGCAATTGATCACCGGGCCGACACATGAAATCGCCAATCATCCAAATATCAGCATTCAACATATTCACACCGCGGAGGAAATGTTGCACGCAGTTCAGGTAGAATTTGATAACGCCGATTTGGCTGTTTTTTGTGCCGCAGTGGCCGATTACAGGCCGAAGGAAGTTCAGGTACAGAAAATCAAAAAATCAGACTCCACATTTGAGCTTGCGCTTGAGAAGACAGATGATATCGCCAAATGGGCGGGTCTCAATAAGAAGCCCAATCAGATTTTGGTGGGATTTGCGCTGGAAACTGAAAAGGAGATGGAGCATGCAAAGGACAAACTCTCCCGTAAAAATCTTGATGCGATAGTTCTGAATTCACCAAATAATCCGAATTCGACCTTTGGGCACGATACCAATCAGGTCACCTGGATCACTGCTGACAATAAGTTGGTCGAATTGGAGTTAGAATCTAAATCCGAAATCGCCCGCAAATTGGTCAATCTTTGTAGCGAATTAATCGAACAGAAAAACAAATCTAATTGATGAATTATTTCTCTAAAATACCTGCTATCATAGGCTTCAAAACGAAGATGAACATACAGACAATGCTGAAATTGAGCTCGGCAAAGCTTGTCTATTTTGGGCTCTTCCTGATATGTTTTCTTTCGTCTGGAACAGCAGTTTCACAAGAGATAAATGCCACGATCACTGTCGTGTCGCCTAGAACTCAGACGGTCGACAAGAAGGTATTTAAGAGTATGGAAGCGAC
>JBDSUZ010000228.1:0-13048 GCA_039927395.1 Saprospiraceae bacterium
GGCGCGCTCAAAGTTGATTGAAGTAAGACTTTAATTGAATCACAGGCTTGCACACGTGCGGTCTCGTCTTGATCTGTCAAAATCAAAGTACTGAGGGCGATAATGTGCTCTTCAGCTTTTTTGAAATCGAATGTCTGTGCACTCACATTCGAGCCAAGGCCAAATACAAATAAGAATAGGATAGATTGGAAAAGTAAACGCATAAGGTTGAAACGCTATAAAAAGCGATCTATTTTCTTGATTTACGGCTGGACTTATAATCTTTGAATATGAAATCACCTAGGCCATCAAGTGAGCTATAAAATGCCTTACCCGCATTAGCTGCAGTAAATGCTTCGACAAAGCGCATCAGATAAGGATCTCTTGCAATCATGAATGTTGTCACAGGTATCCCCAATTTCTTAAATTTCGCACCTAGATTAAGGGTCCTATTGATAATCTTCTGATCTAGCCCAAAGCTGTTTTTATACAGTTGCTTCCCAACCTTGATACAAGTAGGTTTACCATCCGTAATCATGAATACCTGCTTGTTGGGATTGCGACGCTTACGCAGTAATTCCAGCGCTAATTCGAGTCCCGCGACTGTATTAGTGTGATATGGCCCTACCTGAAGATATGGCAGATCTCTGATCGACACTTGCCAAGCCTCATCACCAAATACCAGTATATCTAAAGTATCCTTTGGAAAACGAGTCATGATATATTCAGAAAGCGCAAGTGCAACTTGTTTGGCTGGCGTTATTCTATCCTCGCCATATAGTATCATCGAATGCGAAATATCGATCATCAAAACAGTCGACATCTGGCTTTGAAAGAACGTTTCTCTGATTGCAAGATCATCTTGTTCTAGGCGGAAATTTTCCAGCCCATGATTGATCTGTGCATTCTTGAATGACTCGGTAAGCGCAATTTGGTCAAATGAATCGCCAAAATTGTAAGGCCGGATCTCATCGGTAAATTCATCGCCTTTGCCTTGCTTCTTGGTATTGTGGTCGCCCTTTTTTGCTTTTTGAACTGAGCCAAATATTTCTTTGAGGGCAGATTTTCTGAATGATTGTTCCATTTTGGCCGTAGGGCGAAAATTTTCCATATCATCATTGCCAGAAATAAAGCCTTGCTCAATCAAGTCCTCGATGAAATCACCAATGCCGTATTTGTCATCAGTGATATTATATTCCTTGTCCAGTTCAGTGAGCCAACTAAGGGTCTCAGCGACATCACCTGAGGCGTGCAACAACAATTCCTGAAATACTGGAAATAGCCGATCAAAGGGACTCTTGTTGTCTCCATCTTGCCCTGTCCATTCTTCAAATCGCCAACCTATCATATCATCAAACTAATTTGCCCTATGTAAAGCAAAAAAAAGGGTAGAATGTTGTAAAAAGTCACTCCCCATTTAACTTCTCCAATGTTATAGAAACAAAAAAGGCCGGAAAAATTCCAGCCTTCCCTATTTCTTGATATGGATCAGAGTCCCATATCGTCATATACTTTCATCACCTGTCTTACTGAGTCTGCGGAGGCGTCAAGCAAAGCTTTCTCTTCTGCATTCAATTTCAACTCTATGATTTGTTCGATACCGTTTTTGCCTAATTTGACTGGAACGCCAACAAATATACCATCTAAGCCATATTGACCGTCCAACTTGACGCAACAAGGAAATATTCGTTGTTCATCGCGAATAATTGCGGCAACCATTTGCGCAGCGGCAGCTCCTGGGGCGTACCATGCTGAAGTACCCATCAAAGTGACAAGCTCTCCCCCACCAACTTTTGTGCGTTCAACTATTGCATCAAGTTCAGCTTTACCTATCAATTCCGTAACCGGTATACCAGCAACAGTAGTATAGCGAGGCAGTGGAACCATCGTATCGCCGTGTCCGCCCATGATCACTGCCTGAATATCCTTAGGAGAAACATTAAGTGCAGTTGAAAGGAATGCTCGATACCTAGCAGTATCTAAGATACCCGCCATTCCAAATACTTTCTTGGAGGATAAACCTGAAGTCTTCAAAGCAGCGTAGGTCATCACATCCAGAGGATTAGAGACTACGATGATAATTGGATCAGGTGAATGCTCCAACAAGCTGCGAGTTACTGAATTGACAATATTGGCGTTGGTTGAAATTAGATCATCGCGGCTCATTCCCGGTTTACGAGGTAGACCTGCAGTGATGATGATAATATCAGATCCAGCGGTGTCTTTATAATCATCAGTTCCCATCAAACGGGTGCTGTAATTGCCAATTGGCGCTTGTTGCCAAGTGTCCAATGCTTTACCTTTAGCCATATCGCCTTTGATATCAATCAATACGATATCATTGACCACGCCTTCGTGCGCTAGCACATTTGCTACCGTAGCTCCTACGTTTCCGGCACCAACAACAGTTATTTTACTCATACGGTCGATTTACGAATGGAATATTTGAATTAAGTCACAAAAGTAATAGTTTTCAAAAGGATTTGAGTGGCAATTCTAAAATCTTAAAATATCGACAGAATATTTGGCGTATTCGTACCTTTGCAAAACATTGCCCAGACCCCCAACGCAATCTACCAATCATACGTATTTGACGATAGATTATGAAGAACGCCACTTTTTGCCTTACGATTGCTTTTCTATTACTAGTATTAGTTCCTACAACATATGGACAGAAAGCTAGCGGATACTGCGGTACTGAGCATTTGGAGTTGGTCAAGGAAGCCTTGATCAGGACCAGAAACGAAAATGCCGGCCATTTGGCTACGCGCAATGTGATCAAATACATTCCAATTAAATTTCACTTGGTAGCAAACGCAGCAGGTGTTGGCAGAGTAACAGAAGATAAGGTGTTTGAAATGCTTTGCGAACTCAATGCGATCTACAAAGATTTCAACATGCAGTTCTACGTCAAAGAAGGATTCAACTACTTCAATCATGATGCGACTTATGACAATCCAAAGAGTGGAGGCGCTGGAGTCAAGATGGAAGGTCAAAGAGATTTTAAGGCAATAAATATATACATTGTCAATACCATTTCTGCGGATCAGGGTACCACATTGGGGTATTTCGACCCACAGTCAGATTGGTTAGTAATATTGAAAAATCAGGTAAGCAAAAAGAATACAAGTACCCTTGCACATGAGTTAGGTCACTTCTTTAGCCTACTCCATACTTTTGACGGTTGGGAATGCCAGCCGTATGATGCAGCGATACATGGAATACAAGTGGGAAAATATGCGCCATGCAGTAGCTTGGCTCCCCCATATCCTGCAGTAGAGAATGAGCTTCAAGATGGATCCAATTGTGCCAATGCGGGTGACCTAATTTGCGATACACCACCAGATTACAATTTCGGATTTGGATGGCCACAGGGCGATTGTGATTTCACTGACGTAGTCAAAGACTACAAAGGCATCACAGTGCATCCGATGGAAACCAACATGATGGGATACTTTATCAGTTGTACTGAATATCAATTCACTCCGATGCAGGAAGATCAGGTATTCGCCAACTATACTACCGCAACCAACAGGAACTATATCCGTACCACACATGTGCCACCTTCACTGACAGTGACGGGCGAGGCCCATCTCCTTTCTCCGTCAAACGAATCGACAGTTGAAACTTTTGATTCCGTGATGCTCACATGGGATGCCCCAATAGGCGCAGATAGATTTGTAGTCATTATGAATCGAATGGTAGGCAACACTGTGCTTCAGCCGTCGGTTACCTACTTTACCAATACCAATCAGCTGTTGCTGACCAATCTCAACAAATCATATACATTCCAATGGAGGGTGTTGAGCTACAATGAATACGCCACTTGTTCTACAGGCTCTGCCAATTTCAAATTTAGTACAGGGACTACGTCAAGCGTGCCAGATTTTGGCAACCCAACACTTAGCGGTATCACCATCGGGCCAAATCCCATAGGTATTGGGCAATTACTTAATGTGAGGTTTAGTACCAACAAGACTTTCAATGCTGAATTTAGATTCGTTGGGATGAATGGACAGGTAATCGGCCAAATTCAAAGTGCAAGTATTTTACCTACCATCAATAGTGTATCACTAAGCCTTAGCGATATGCAGACTGGCCTTTATTATGTGCAAATCATCACAGATGAAGGCATTCAATCATTACCATTATATATCACTGAATAGTGATCATTCGCAACTCTCAACTTATGCTTCGACAATTTGCTGCGCTTTGCGCTTTATTTCTTATTACAACTCTCAATTTGCTAGCTCAGTCTGGACCTGTTGAAAAATTTTGTGGAACAACCCCCGAAAAAGTAGCCTGGCTAAAGCAATACCAATTAGAACCTCATACTACTGGAGCACAAAGAGGTGCAGTTCAGTACATTCCATTGAGTATTCATATAGTTGGCAACGATGAAGGAGTAGGATACTTTGACCTGCATAAACTTGACGCTGCGATTTGTCAATTAAATGAAGATTATGTCCAAGTCGGATTTCAATTTTATATAAAAGGGGATATCGACTATATCAACAATTCAAGTTGGTTTAGTCATCAGGATTTTGAACCAGGTTATGAGTTGCTTGGACAAAATAAAGTGCCAAAATCAATCAATTGCTTTACAGTGGCTGATCCTGCAGGCAATTGTGGATATTCAGTATACGGACAAGGCATAGTACTGAAGATGTCCTGCATACAGGAAAATTCACATACTTGGGCACATGAAATGGGGCATGCTTTCTCTCTTCCTCATACGTTCTCAGGTTGGGAAGGAACAACCTACCAGAGCCTAGAGCAGGCTCCGGAATATATCAATGGCAATGAAGTTGAAAGGAAAGATGGCACGAATTGCAATAGTGCTGGCGACGGCTTTTGTGATACACCTTCAGATTATCTGAGCTATAGATGGACATGCAACAACGATAATTTCTCTACAGTTTCGCAAAAAGATCCATTGGCCAATGTTTTCCAATCAGATGGGAAGTACTTCATGTCATATGCCATGGATCAATGCGAATCAACATTCTCTGCAGAACAAATTGAGGCCATCCAATCAAATTTGGTGCAGGAGAAGGCAAATCTACTCAACCAAAAATCGCCTGAAGTTGACATAGATCAAAATGTAGTAACAGGTCTGCTTCCATTGACCAATTCTGTTGATATGCCAGTAAATACTACATTTAGTTGGGACCCAGTACCATATGCTACAAGCTATATATTCCAGCTGTCAAGGTTCCCGAACTTTGCTGTTTCAGAAGTATATCAAGTCACATCTGCTGCTACTGTGGACGTGGAGAATCTAAAATCTGGCAAGAAATATTTCTGGAGGGTACGAGCTCGCAATGCATGGTCATTCTGCAATCCTTTTACAGAAACTCACACATTGACTGTTGCCACATTGTCTGCAACCAACGACCTGATCGAGCAGAATTGGTCTGTTAGTCCAACTTTGATCAATTCAAGTAACACGATTAGAGTAGAATTGCCAGAAGCAAGCGCACTGAAATGTCGCGTGTACACTTTATTTGGTGAACTCATACAGACGACTGATGATAGTTCAAACAACTCGACCACGCACGATATTCAAGTTCAACAATGGAAACCAGGGGTATATTTCCTCGAAATCACAGCTTCCAATGTCCGCAAGGTTTTTAAAGTGGTCGTAGTTTCCTAATTAATTTTTGTTTTACAAAGGATGGATTACTTTTGAGGCTTAATCCTCGTAAGTATGAATTTGCACGAATATCAAGGCAAAGCCTTATTGAAAAGCTACGGTGTTGCCATTCAGGAAGGCATTTTAGCTCATTCAGTTCCCGAAGCTATTGAAGCATTTGCCCAGTTACAAAAAGACACCGGAACACAATTCGGAGTTGTTAAAGCTCAAATTCATGCAGGCGGCCGTGGAAAGGGCGGCGGAGTCAAAATAGCCAAAAATCAAGAAGACCTAAAGACGTATGCCAGTAACATACTGGGCGTGATGCTCAAGACTCCCCAGACGCCAGGCGGCATGGAAGGTCCTGGTAAATTGGTCAGGAAGATATTGATCGCCGAGGATTGTTATGCTCCGGTTTTTGAAGCAAACAAGGAATTCTACGTTTCAGTCCTGATGGATCGCGAAAGCAAACGCAATGTGATCGTCTACTCCACGGAGGGTGGAATGGACATCGAAACTGTAGCTCACGATACACCTCATCTGGTCTTTAAAGAATTTGTGCATCCAACACTTGGCTTACAAGCATATCAAGCAAGAGAAATTGCATTTAAACTTGGGCTCTCTGGCAAAGCATACAAGGAAATGGTGAATTTCATCACCAAGCTTTACAACGCTTTTATCGGCTCTGACGCTAGTATGTTTGAAATCAATCCCTGCCTTAAGACCAATGACGACAGAATCATTGCTGTCGATTGCAAAGTGTCTCTAGACGAAAATGCCTTGTACCGTCATCCAGATTTGGCAGCATTGAGAGATACAGACGAAGAAGATCCAACTGAGGTTGAAGCAAGGGCTAATGACCTTAACTATGTAAAACTCGATGGTAATGTCGGTTGCATGGTCAATGGAGCAGGACTTGCGATGGCTACTATGGATATCATCAAATTGTCAGGTGGAGAGCCTGCCAACTTCCTAGATGTAGGAGGAACCGCGGATGCTGCGAGAGTTGAAAAAGCGTTTAACATCATCCTTCGCGATCCAAATGTTAAGGCAATCCTTGTCAATATATTTGGAGGCATTGTAAGGTGCGACAGAGTCGCTACCGGTATTGTTGAAGCGTATAAGAGTATCGGCAATATCCAAGTTCCAATCATCGTAAGGCTGCAAGGCACTAATGCCGAGTTGGCCAAGAAGATCATCGATGAATCTGGACTAAAAGTACAATCCGCAATCCTTTTGAGCGAAGCTGCTGCATTAGTTCAAAAAGCAGTTCAAGGCAACTAAATCATGTCCACTGAAACACTACATAAGCGCCTGAGTGATTCCGGTGCACATATAGCTCAATATGTGGCTCAAATGAGCGATTCTAAAATCGCCGACAAGCCAAATCAAGACATTTGGTCAGTTCATGAAATACTCGAACACTTGGCTGTGGCAGAAAGTAAAGTACTACGCCATTTTGTGCAAACTATAATTCCGGCCGGAAAGACCCTAGACTTCGAAGAAAAGTCAAACATCACCAGTTTCCTAGTAAATAATCTAGCCACTGATCAGAGGAAAATTGTTGCACCAGAATCAGTTGTGCCGAAAGGTCGATATCGTGAAACTGCCCATGCTATGGAACAAATACGAAGCAATACATATGCAGCACAAGAGCTTTTGGCCTCATATGGCGAGGATTTGAGGAACTACACCATGCACAATGCCGCTCTAGGCATTATAAGCGTCTATCAGTGGCTCGAATGGATACCCTCTCACAGAGAACGCCACCTATTACAAATGAAAGGCTTGTAGAACTTTTTTTTGACTGTGGGAGTTGATTCTCTACGAGCGCGCTCAAAGATCCCTTCGCATGAACCAAAGCTATTCACTACTTGAACTAAATACTTACATCAAGCAGGTATTGAATGCAAATTTTGCGCAGCAAATGTGGATACGATGCGAGATTGCATCCGTCAAGATGTCACGCGGCCACTATTACATTGATCTTGTCGATAAGAAGGAAAAGGAACTTGAGATCACTGCTCAGGCTTCCGGAGTTATATGGGCTAATGACTATTCAAAATTAGTCTCAAAATACGGCGCTGAGTTTGAAGCCTTATTAAGATCAGGTATTCAAGTATTGATGGCTGTTGAAGTTCAATTTCACGAGAGATTTGGCCTCAAATTGATCATCAAAGACTTGGACCCTAGATTTACCGAAGGTGTTCTTGCTCAGCAAAAACGTGATATTCTTGCCCGATTGCAAACTGAAGGGCTATTGCAAAGTAATAAGTCTAAACTGCTTCCTGCTGTAATACAAAGAATAGCAGTCGTCACTTCAAAGACGGCTGCAGGATATCAAGATTTTGAGCGTCAGTTGATTGACAATCATCGCAATTACAGCTTTGAACTGGTCTTTTTTGAAGCTTCAATGCAGGGTGATCAGGCCGCCAGATCGATCGCTCGGCAAATTGAACAGATCGCTAGGCAGGGCAAATTTGACTGTATCGCCCTTACAAGAGGTGGTGGCTCTAAATTAGATTTGCTTGCATTCGATCAATATGAATTAGCGCATGCCATAGCAATGTCGCCTATACCCGTGTTGACCGGGATTGGCCACGACTACGACGAATCAATAGCTGACTTACTAGCTAAAATGGCCTTAAAGACACCGACCGCGCTTGCACAGTTCATCATACAACACAATAGCGAGTTTGAGGATAAGCTGATCGACAATTACCAGTACATAGCAGAAATTGTACTTTCAACGGTAGCCAAAGAAGAAAATAAAATGGACGTGAGGTCCAAAAGCATTTCACTATACTGCCGAATATTTGCAAGCAAAGCGCTGGAGTTTGAAAAGAATAAGTCCAAAGAACTCACTCAAACCGTAAGTCGTACACTTGAACGACAATCTCACAAACTAGCTCAAAGCAATTTGCAATTGAAGCAAATGCTTGAGCGCCTGCAACACGGCGAAAGAAATTTGCAGCATCAAGTAAGAAATGAGATCAAACTGCAGCTCATGGTAGCTACAAACAAATTTGTTCAACTACTCCCCTTCCAAAGGAAAATGCTGATTCAGGAATTGCACAATAATTGCCAAAATAGCTCGAGGAATTTAGAACATAAGCAATTGTTGATTGAGGCACTTGATCCATCTAGCATCCTCAAAAAAGGCTATTCAATTGCAACTTTGAATCAGCAGAAAATTCATGATACAAGCGTACTAAAATCAGGTGATCTCATAAAAACCTATCTCGCCAAAGGATCATTTACCAGCGAGGTCAAACAAATAAACGATGAAAAATAAGAGCGAAAATACAATGACATATCAGGCTGCTTCGGCAGAGCTCGAACAGATACTACTTCAACTGCAAAGAGGTGAGATCCCCATCGATGATCTGATCAAGCAAGCCAAAAGAGCCTCTGAACTACTCAATTATTGCAAGCAAAAACTGAGGGCTACATCAGAGGCTCTCGACGAATTATTTCCTGACGACATCAACATGACTGAAGTCAATTGAAGATGAATCCATTTGGGATGATATCCACTTGATGCGTATCAAGTAGGTCCCCTTGCCTATTGAGTACGAGCACATATCCAGGGCTACTGAAATTTTTGGCGTCAGCCACCCAAATTTGCTGAGTCAGGACATTGAATCCTACACCATAGAAATATCCAGGCATCAACTGTGTGATGGAATTATTGTCAATCGAATATTTGACAAGCCCAAGCGAACCAACAGTAAACAGTTCACGATTGATAGCATCAGCTTCGAGTGATTTTCCACCTTGCTCCAATGCAAGTTTCTTAGTCCAAATGCCATTCTGGTAAACATATATTCCTCCTTTGCTACTCTGATCCGGATTGACAAAATCATAATAGCCACTGCAAAGCAGCCAAATCTTACCATCGACAATCTGCATCTGATTGGGCACATCATCTACTGTTTGTGATCTAAGTATAGTATCTGCGTTTAGATCTAGTTCTACAACTTGATTGTCTTTTGAAAATCCGCCACTTAGCCCAATAAATAGTTCGTTGTTGAAAGCAATCATATGCTGCGGTCCTCCGGCTATCAATATTGTCTTCTCTATTAATTTTGTACTCAGATTGACAATTGCAACGCCTGACCCATCGCCTCCGATTCCCCATTGCGATACATAGAGTTTATTGCCTTTTGCATATGCATATTGTGGTTGTTTCAATCCAGTTATTTCACCTTCGTATTTGAATGAATACCTATTCACAATTACGATCTTGTTGGCATTATTGACTACCAAATAAGCTAAATCACCAACCACGGTGGCCGATTGTAAAATATTTCCGAGAATTTGTCCATTATTCTCAAGCTCAAATATCCTATTGCTTACAGCTCCTGTATCTCCTACAAATGATACTGTACCTGTACCTGTCTGGAATAAACCTTCATGCAGCACGAGCGTGCCGTGACTGTAGTCCTCCTTGCCTTTACTGTCATCATCGGTGCATGAAAATAGACCGCCAAATAGAAGAATGAAAAATAGAAAATGAAGTGTTGACTTAGTCATTTTGGTTCATTGTTTTGTTAAAAATAGATGCTACAAAGCAGTATTAACAATGACCATTGACCTCGAGAGGGAATCATGCCAGACTACCTTGCTTTTTACCCGAAAGCAGGAATCGAAAATGTATCTGGCAGGTCTTCTGACTTACTCCCCGATCTGACGCCTTCCCAATTCATATGAACCAGTGGCAAATTGTCGAATCAGTTGCTAGAGCTTACAGCAGCGGGACTGTTCAGGAATTTCCTCTTGAGGATCACCTGATTCCCTATTAATTTCCAAATGGAAAACCAAATAGCGAGCTAAATATAGAAAATATTAATATAGTTTGAATTACTATATCTCTACAATCAACGAAAATTGAAAATTGCTTAGAGGCATTGCCCTGTATTGTATCCAATGGTATTCTTGATTGAGTACATTATTCCATTTAAAGACACAATCAAAGCCATAATTGTGAATATCAAAATGATATCCTGCCACTAGATCTAGCAAATGAAAACCAGGCAGGGATGAAGCGTTACTATTGTCAGCTTGTATATATCGCTTGCCATAATAGTTATCAATTATTTGTAGTGAAGCGTCTTTAAACCCAAATTTGAGTTGCCCATTCAATTTGTGCAATGGTGTGTAGATCAATTGATCTCCTTTGATACCTTGAGGCTGATCGTTGTATATCTCACGATTGGTACTTGGATTGAAAGTATAACGCAAGCTATAGTTGACCTGCAATTTTCCCAACTTCCATTCATCCGAAAGACCTAATTCGAAGCCTCGAGACCAGACTGACTTAATATTTGAAGGACGAAATAATCCAGTCATCGCGTCGGGAGTCCATTGAATCCAATTGTCAATCCATCGGCTGAATGCTACAAACTCAAGTTTTAGTTCACCCTGTGATTTCCATTCAGCAGTGCCTCTCAGGTGAAAGCCAGACTCAGCTTTTAGATCGGGATTTCCTAAGGTATTCCAATACAAATCATTGAGCCCCGGTAGTAAATAAATGTATTGAGTGCTGGCAGACAACAACCAAGAAGATAACTTCGAACGGATATGTAAGTCTAGATTTGGACTTTGAATTTGTTGATCAACATAGTCCAACTTGACGGAAGCGCCATATTCAAGGGCGGGTTTCAAGCTCCTTTCGACTTGAGCAGAAGCCGCGATCAAATGCCTAGTCTTTGGATTTGAATAAAATCTAGTTTCGCCCTTGTTAAATTGGTACTGCAGGCCCGTTGACAACTGCCAACCGTTCATCGGAAATTCAAACAATACAGCACTTTGGGAAGACTGCCAAGTGGAGCGATCTGCCTCAGGATTCTTAAAATTGATTTCTTCATGCGTGTAACCTGACACGAATTGAATTCCAATACCTTGTCTCAACCTAATTTGATAATTCAAGGAGGCTCTGTATTGCAAATCTTCCTGGCTTGCTATCGAATTTGATTCCGTGATGGTGGGGGGAATCTCTCTGTCAGCAAATTGAATCCACTGATTCAGCGACCACTGTCCCCTGCCCAATTTGCCATTTAGATCCAATGCCGAACCATAGGAATAGCTTTCATTATTTGGCATGCGCACATATGGGCCAGTCGCTTGCTTGATGTCACGAAATTTGAAATCATTCTTTGCCTTGTGCCCATATATCTTCAGACCTATGCCAATATTATTTGAATTGTGATTTAGCTTTAGCGCATAATTTTGCTGCCCAAAACTCCCAAATCCCAACATTGCTTTGGTATGGAAACCTTTAGAAGTCTCTGGAACAGAATAAATTGATAGATCGCCGGCCAGGCTGTTGTTCATCAACAAGCCATTATTTGTTCTAGGTGAAAAAGTAAAAGAGTCTAGCATGATCCCGGGGATCAGGGAAAGATCAGCAACACCATTCATGGCGCTCAATAGGTTGAGTCCATTCCATTTGACCGGAGTATATCTGGCAGGCAATCCTTCAAAGGTAAGGGTCGATAATCCGCCTAAGCTATATTGAAGGACCGTTAACCCAGCTTCGGATTGCATGGCTTGACCCAGATTTGTACTTAATAATTTTGGTTCTGTCTGATTTGAACTACCAAAATAGACTGAAGGATCACTAGCCCCAATCTGTGATTCAATGACTGTAAACTGCGGCAATTGTATGCTGGTATCAACAAGCTCCTGTGCAGATAGATCTAGTGGGAATAACAAAACGAAGAAGCCTAAGCGAGTCAATAGAACCATCAGGCAATCTTTGGTTTCCGTTGGAAGATTTTTCTGAATTTAATCAGCCATTGGTCTGTTTGCAATAGACTTGAATCATTCATCGCTTTTGTGGTGAGGAACAGTCCAATCGGGAACATGATCAGGCATGGCATCCATGCTCCGAGTATAGCGGGAATGGTAAGTGTTCCTGTAAGTTTTTTGCAAAAAATGGTTAGGAAAATGAAAAATACAAAAAAGATAATCGCGACAAGTAACGGATAGCCAAAACCTCCTTTGCGAACAATCGCGCCCATGGGAGCTCCTATAAAGAGAAATATGATGCAAATAAATGCGAGACTGAATTTCTGATGCAGTTCGTACAAATGCTTTGCCCTTACAATTGATTCACTTTCGAGATAACGAGTGCTGATTTGCGCCCTACTGATGATATTACGTACTTCTGCCCTAGTTTGATCCAGTATCATGAAGTGCCGTCCTGATGGATAATAGTCAAGGACTTTGAATACACTTTTTTCCTTTCCTTCCCTTTGGTCAAGACTCGATGCAGAATCAGCTTTGACAATTTGCTCGGCAATAGTTGAACGAGTGGCCTTCACTTCGTTGGGAGCAATTGAAGTTTCGGGCCTTGTTGTCTTTGTCATAGAAATTCCCTTCTCCTCAGCAGCAGTTCTCTCCTCGGCCAATTTCCGTTTTAGCCTGAGT
>JBDSUZ010000229.1:0-5993 GCA_039927395.1 Saprospiraceae bacterium
CTTAAAGCGTCAAACAAACTTGAGGATCATAGGTCTTTACTTGCTGATTACGAATCAGGCCAACTCAAATACAGCATGTTGAAGGAAGCCGTTGCTGAAGGCATTATTGAAATGAGCGCCCCATTCAAGCTTAAACTTGCGGAAATCAAGGCAGATCAAGAAAATGTCACAAACCAGATATTGGATTCTTCAGCGATCATCCGCAAACGCGCTCAGGAGACTATGCGCGATGTACGCGAATTGACCGGCTTGCCATCATTGAGATAGACACAATTTCACGATAAATGAAGATATTCTGTATCGGGCGCAATTACGCAGAGCATGCTAAGGAGCTCAACAATGCAATTCCTGAAAGCCCAGTGGTGTTCATGAAGCCGCCAACGGCCCTGTTAATCAACGACGAAGCACTCTATTATCCCGAGTTCACCAAAGATCTTCACTATGAAGCTGAGATCGTATTCAAAGTGAGCAAGAACGGACGACATGTAGAAGCAAAATTTGCCAGAGAGTACATTTCTGAAATAGCCATAGGGATTGATTTTACCGCCAGAGATTTGCAACAAAAAGCAAAGGACAAGGGGCTACCATGGGAAATCGCCAAAGGCTTTGATGGCTCTGCTGCATTAGGTGAATTCATGCCGATACCCGATAGAGCGGATAATATTTCATTTACCCTAAGCAAGAATGGTACGACAGTTCAGACTGGCAATACGGGTGATATGTTGTTTCCCATCGAAGCTATCATTTGTTACATTTCCAAGTTTTTCAGGCTCCAACAAGGTGATCTGATCTATACTGGTACACCAGCAGGAGTTGGTCCTGTGGCAGTTGGTGACACACTGGAAGGTTTCATCGAAGGAGTGTCAAAACTGCATTGCGCGATAAAATAAATACAAGGGTGTGGATGCAAGTTGTAATTATTACCTTTGCAGCACTTTTTAATCTACTCCAAAATATTCGAATACATGCCTTACTTTTTCACCTCCGAGTCTGTTTCAGAAGGTCATCCTGACAAGGTCGCCGATCAAATCTCCGATGCGCTCATCGATCATTTCTTGGCTTATGATCCCACATCGAAAGTAGCATGCGAGACATTGGTCACTACAGGTCAGGTCGTTCTGGCTGGTGAGGTCAAAACTGACGCCTATCTCGATGTACAAGAAATTGCTCGCGAGGTCATTCGCAAGATTGGATATACCAAGAGCGAGTATATGTTCGAAGCAAATTCTTGCGGTATCATATCAGCTATCCATGAGCAATCACCTGATATCAATCAAGGAGTAGAGCGCAAGAATCCTGAAGATCAGGGAGCAGGCGATCAAGGAATGATGTTTGGCTATGCTTGTAGTGAAACTGATAACTATATGCCGCTTCCATTGGAGTTGGCGCATAAGCTTCTGGAGGAACTTGCCGCTATCAGAAGAGGGGGTAAGCAAATGACTTACTTGCGCCCAGACGCTAAGAGCCAAGTTACTATCGAATATAGTGATGATCACAAACCAATGTCCATCGAAGCCATCGTCGTGTCGACACAACATGATGATTTTGCCAAGGAAGGGGTGATGCTAAAGCAAATAGACAAGGATGTCAGAGAAATTCTGATTCCAAGAGTAATGAAGAAGTTGCCAAAAAGAGTTCAAAATCTATTCAACGATAAGATCAAATATCACGTCAATCCGACAGGCAAATTCGTGATAGGTGGACCTCATGGTGATACTGGACTGACAGGTCGCAAGATCATCGTCGACACTTATGGTGGAAAAGGAGCTCACGGCGGAGGGGCATTTTCAGGTAAGGATCCATCCAAAGTCGATCGCTCAGCAGCATATGCCACAAGGCATATTGCCAAACATTTGGTAGCGGCTGGAGTTTGTGAAGAAGTGCTGGTGCAGGTTGCTTACGCTATCGGCGTCGCCAAACCAGTGGGTCTTTATGTCAATACCTACGGCACTTCCAAAGTCAATATGAATGATGGTGAGATAGCTGATAAGATCCAAAAGATGAAGGAGTTCGATATGCGCCCTTACTTCATCGAGAAGAGATTCAACTTACGCACCCCGATCTATCTCGAGACTGCCGCATATGGACATATGGGTCGTGAAAGCAAAGAGGTTTCAAAAACATTCAACAAAGGGAAAAAGAATGAACTAAGTATGAAGGTTCGCTTATTTCCTTGGGAAGATCTAAACGCTATTGCTGAGGTAAAAAAGGCATTCAAAATCAAATAATTCTCAAGCAGAATTCTAGCTCTTTTTTTACAGAATTGGTACTGAAATTCTAGCACTTATACCGACCTGAAACTAATTGAGGTGAAAAAGTGTTTTAAAAGGATTACCATTTTTCCAACTTTAATATATTGATTATTATGACAGAAGGCACCCCTAAACAATATGCAGGCGTTTGGTTTGACAATCATCACGCGACTATTGTAACCCACGATACTGCTGCCAAAGGTCTTGAGTTTTTCATCAAGGAAAAATTGGAAGCTGATGTATATCAAGGTGAGAAAGGCGAGCATACGAAGAACAATGCCGACCGCTCCAATAGCTTGAAATACTTCAAATCTATGTCCAGATTGTTAGTTCATTTTGATGAGATCTACATTTTTGGACCTGGCAAAGCGCAAGAAGAATTGGTGAATTTCTTGGTGGATGATTCACATTTTAAGAGCAAAAAAATCTCGATCGACAGCGCAAAACAGATGTCTGACAAGCAATTAATTGCCAAAGTACGTGAGTTTTTCTCGGCCAATTAATTTCCGAATTTCCATCTAATTTCAGGCCCAACCCCACCCTTGCGGCTCAATTCTTACGTCTAATCCAATTGCCAGCATAAGTCAATTCTAACCAGAAAAAGAAATGAATCACCTAGTGTCAGTAATTATTTGGGTTTCCCTTGCATTTGCAAATTCTGCAATCGCGCAGTCATTTTCCTTTGATTTTTCAACAGGATATGATGGCTGGGACGCCGATTTTGCGGATTATCCTGAGCAGGATTCAATTTTTTATGAACTTGAATCGAGTAGGACTAAGCTTCCTATTCCTTTAGATACAACACTCTATGGGTTCAAAATTTCAGGCAACAACCACAGCGATGACCTGTTCATGTTTATCCGCAGGAAAATTGTAGGACTTCAGCCGAATACTACCTACCAATTGAATTTTGATATTGAATTTGCCTCCATTGCGCCTACCAATGCAGTGGGGGTTGGAGGCCCTCCAGGTGAAGGGGTCATTATGAAGGCGGGGGCTACTCAAGTCAAACCTCAAAAAATTTTGGAACTCGGTTCATATATCATGAACATCGACAAGGGCAATCAATCGCTTGCCGGCGATGATATGGATACGATTGGACATGTCGGAGTGAGTGATACTACTACCGTTTTTACCTTGATTCACCGCAATAATGATGATCATCTCTTTGAAATCTCTACCGATGAAAAGGGTGAAGTATGGGTGATCATTGGGACCGATTCCGGATTTGAGGCGACGACTACGCTATACTACCACAAGATTGATTTGCTATTCACCGCCGTTCTTGGCTCCAGGGATCCAAAACCTGCGAGTATTGTTGTTTATCCCAATCCTGCGCAGGATTTTATTTCCCTTAAAACAGAAATCGCGTTGGTCAACGGTCAATATATCATTGTCAATCCTCTGGGAATTATATGCAAAACTGGTCACATTGATATTCCGCCGGCAAGGATTGAGATTTCCGATCTGGACAGTGGCATTTATTTCTTACAATTGGATAATCAAAAGGAAACGGCTCAGGCCTTTTTTAAGCGTTAAGTTCTACGACTCAAATTTTTCTCCCCAGCGCTAAATACCTAATTTTAGCAAAAGAGCAGAAACATGAGAATCTTATACATCGCTATTATTGCCCTCGCAGTCGTACAGGCAGGCTTCGCAAATTATTGGCAAGTAGGACCAGGCAAAACTTATACGGCGCCAAGCCAGGTATCCAGTCTAGTTGAAGATGGCGACACTGTAGCTATAGATGCTGGTGTGTATGAAAGCGATGTGGCTAGGTGGGCGGCCAATGATCTTTTTATAACTGGTGTGGGCGGCAAAGCTCATCTTAAGGCCAATGGGAATAGCTATGGCCAAAAGGCCATTTGGGTGATCGCTGGTGACAACACCAGAATTGAAAATATTGAATTCTCACTGTGCACAGTTCCAGATCAAAATGGAGCAGGCATTCGACAAGAAGGCAAGAATCTTACTGTTCGTTACTGCCATTTTCACCACAACGATGACGGCATCCTTGCCGGAACCATGAATCCAAGCAATATTATTATTGAGTTCTGCGAGTTTGGATACAATGGCTATGGTGACGGGCAGTCACACAATCTGTACATCAACAACATCGATACGCTGATATTCCGTTTCAATTACTCGCATCACACCTCGGTCGGGCATGAACTCAAAAGCAGGGCGCATGTCAATTACATCCTCTACAATCGTATCTCTGATGAAGCTGGAACTACTTCAAGCCGCAGCATCGATTTGCCGAATGGTGGAACTACCTATCTCATAGGCAATCTAATCGAGCAAGGTCCAGAGTCGGAGAATTCAAATATCATCGGCTATGGACTTGAGGGTCTCAACAATCCGAGCCCGCATGAGTTATTTGCCATTAACAATACTATCATCAACAATCGCTCGAATGGTAGCTTTTTCAGTTTCCAGAATGGTACGACATTTTTTAAGGCCTTTAATAATATCATAGCGGGTCCTGGAGTATTTGTCCAAGGAAATTATCCATCGAATGTCGATACTGCGTCCAATATTATGAGCACTGATATTGGCGTTTTTGAGTTCGCTGATCCAGACAGCTATGACTTTCACCTGACGGCAAATAGTCAGCTCGCCATAGATCAGGGTTCAAATCCTGGGTCAGATGGCGGTTTTAGTTTATCTCCAGTGCTTGAGTATATGCATCCATCTGATTCGCTGATCCGATGCCAAACTGGGTTTCTGGATATTGGAGCTTATGAATTTTGTATCATTTCAGATGTTCAGAACAATCCAGTTCAGGATTTCAAGATTTATCCGAACCCTGCGCATGACTTTTTGTATGTAGATATGCCTTTTGTTGCAGGATCTACTTTTGAAATTTTCAATTCAATGGGACAATTGTTGTTGAGCAAATTTGCTGAAAATAGGGTTGATATTTCGCAGTTTAGTGCTGGAATCTATTTTATTATAATAAAGAATGGAGCATCACAATGGTGTTCGAAATTTGTAAAAGAATAGGCGAAATAATTAATGTGAAATGGAAATGATATGCCGTTTTTAAGAGAGCATTTACATTTAGTTTGGAGTACAAAGAATCGAATACAGTATTTGGATTCTTTGGAATAGCACCACAGAGCGTGGAAACATAATGATCTATTCAAGAAGGTTGGGCTAAAGCCCGAGAATCAATAAAAATCGTGGTCCTCCAGCTAAAGCTGGAGGCAATTGAAGGCTTTCGAACATGAGTGCAAAATGAATTGCAACAATTGGGCAAGGCGCCAAAATCAAAATTGAATTTATTCTATTTAATGAAAATGGAGGTATCAATAGGGCCGGGCATAGTCCTATTCCTAAAGCTGGATGCAATTGATCTTTTCAATGATCTTTTCAAAAAGGTTGGGCCAAAGCCCGAAAATCAAACTAAATCCTGGTCCTCCAGCTAAAGCTGGAGGCAATTGATCTCATCCATTCAACGATTGATCGTTTTCCAATCATTCATACATGTTATGCTTCAATAGGACGGGGCTTCAGCCCCGTCATTGGAGTAATAATGGAAGTGGACTTTAGTCCAACCTTGTACGGGAATGTTTGGGCTAAAGCCCCAAATACAATCAAAATTGTAGACCCCAGCTAAAGCTAGAGGCAATTTAATTTATTCCATTCAATAAAAATGGAGGTATCAATAGGGCTGGGCATTAGCCCGGTCATTGATGATTGAAGAAGGAATTGGACTTTAGTCCAAATTTGGTTGTC
>JBDSUZ010000230.1:0-5257 GCA_039927395.1 Saprospiraceae bacterium
GACTGCGAAAACATGCTTGAAATGAGAAATTTACAATAGAATGATATGCGGAACGATTCTTCTCAGATAATTTGCCAAATTTTATTTGTTTTCTGCTTTTGACAAAGTATCTTTGTGGCGATTTTAAGCAAATCTATCTGATCATTCTCAATAATCTAAAATAGGCATGGCAAATATAGGTCGCGTCAAGCAAGTAATCGGACCGGTAGTCGATGTTAGTTTTTCTGAAGACTCCAACTTACCCGAAATCTTAAATGCATTGTCAATCACTCGTCAAGATGGAACAAAACTCATCTTGGAAGTGCAGCAGCATTTAGGTGAAGATTCAGTACGTACCATTTCGATGGAAGCTACGGATGGTCTTCAACGCGGAATGGAAGTTGTCGACATGGGCCAACAAATCGCTATGCCAGTTGGAGAAGGGATCAAAGGTCGCTTGTTCAACGTAGTAGGAGAAGCCATTGATGGTCTACCTGCGGTATCAAGAGCCAAAACTTACCCAATTCACCGCAAGCCTCCCGCATATGAGGAGCTGTCGACTGAAACGGAAATCCTATTTACAGGTATCAAAGTCATCGACTTGATCGAGCCATACGCCAAAGGCGGAAAGATTGGTCTTTTCGGTGGAGCCGGTGTTGGTAAGACTGTATTGATTCAAGAATTGATCAACAATATTGCCAAAGGATACGACGGTATGTCGGTATTTGCCGGTGTGGGCGAGCGTACACGTGAAGGAAATGACCTGATGCGCGAGATGATCGAGTCTGGTATCGTGAAATACGGCGAAGACTTCAAAGAGTCTATGGAACAAGGCGGATGGGATTTGTCAAGAGTTGATTTGAAAGAATTGAGCGAATCACAAGCCACATTCGTATTTGGACAGATGAATGAGCCTCCAGGAGCACGTGCTCGTGTGGCTTTGTCTGGACTTACATTGGCAGAATTTTTCCGCGACGGCGATTTGAATGACCCACAAGGAGGCAAGGACATCTTGTTCTTCATCGACAATATCTTCCGTTTCACCCAAGCTGGATCAGAGGTATCAGCATTGTTGGGACGTATGCCATCAGCGGTTGGATATCAACCTACTTTGGCTACTGAGATGGGTGTCATGCAAGAGCGTATCACTTCGACCAAGAGAGGATCAATCACCTCTGTTCAGGCAGTATATGTACCTGCGGATGACTTGACTGACCCTGCTCCTGCGACAACATTTGCGCATTTGGATGCAACTACTGTATTGAGCAGAAAAATTGCTTCCCTAGGTATATACCCTGCTGTGGATCCATTGGACTCAACTTCAAGAATCTTGGACCCGAATGTAATCGGTAACGAGCATTACAATACAGCTCAGCGTGTGAAAGGAATTTTGCAACGCTATACTGAATTGCAAGATATCATTGCGATCCTTGGTATGGAGGAATTGAGTGAGGAAGACAAACTGGTAGTATCCAGAGCTCGCCGTGTGCAGCGTTTCTTGTCTCAACCCTTCCACGTAGCTGAGCAATTCACAGGTTTGAAAGGAGTGCTAGTACCTATCGAAGAAACCATCCGCGGATTCAACATGATCCTTGACGGTGAAGTCGATATGTATCCTGAAGCTTCGTTCAACTTAGTAGGATCGATCGATGACGCTATCGCAAAAGGAAAGAAAATCCTGGCAGAAGCCGAAAATTAATTCAGCGTACAATCGTCCTAGTTTATGGAAATCAGCATACTCTCTCCTGATAAGGAAATATTTCATGGTCATGTCAGCTCGGTCAAAGTACCAGGAGCTGCCGGGCAATTTCAGATCCTCAAAAATCACGCTGCCATCGTGTCTGCATTAATCGCAGGTACTATCGAGGTGACCACAGAGGCTCAAGAAAAATTGCATTGGACCATCGAAAAGGGTTTCGTTGAAGTATTACAAAATCAGATCTCTGTACTCGTACAGGGCTTGAAGGAATAATATCCCCGAACATATTCGAATAAAGAAGGGAATTGCTGCGAGGTGATTCCTTTTTTTTGGGGATGAAGCAATCACCATCCCAAGCGCCAGCGCCTGAGCGGTAGAAGCGGGATGCCGCAGGCATCAGAGCGGATGACGCGACCCCGCGCAGCGGGGGCAGGCCCAAAGGAGAAAATCAGGTGTGGAAGCAGAGTTTGTCCGTATTGTTGAAATATTGCTTAGCCCCTTTCGTTATCTTCGCAAATCCAAATCAAGTCCAATGAGATTCATCTATACACTGTTGATTGCCATCAGTATCCTCTCTTGCAGCACCACAAAGCAACCTGTACAACAAGCAGAGGTAAAACCTGTGCCCGAGTCACCAAGAAAGCCACAGGGATTGCCTGTGCTTGACAGCATACCGGCGACTGCCCTGCGCGGCTACCAATACGCCAAAGCAGCTAATGGTCACGATAGTATACAGTACTTTGTGATCGACGATGAACAGACATTTAAGAGTTATATCAAGCCTCTGGAAGGAAGAAGGGCTACGCCAGTAAACTTCGCAGAAGAGGTGGTGATCGGGGCCTATCGCAATGATTTGAAGCCAGCCAGATTCGTGCTGGAAAACATATCGCTGAAGAATAATGAGCTCAAGATCATGCTAAGTTCCAAGAACGGCATGACTCGTGAAATCGGCGCGATACCGGGCTATTTTGGCAAGATAAATAAGGTGCATTTCAACAGAGTTGTATTCTACAACAACGGCGCTGAAGTGTATAAGCAACTCCTGGAATAAGGGTCAAACTCGGTAGACCATTGCATTGATATGCATGCCTCCTCCTACTGAAGCCATAAGCAATATATCGCCGGATTTGAAACTGTGATCCTCCATTTTATTGTGTTGGATGAGGTCGTACAATGTCGGGATCGTCGCCACGGAACTATTGCCCAACTCGCGAATACTCATGGGCATGATACCCTCCGGCATTTGACTGATTCCAAATAGTTGGTATAATCTATTTACGATCGCCTCGTCCATTTTTTCATTGGCCTGATGGATCAAGATCTTGTCAACTGCAGTGATTGGAATTCCGGCCTTGTCGAGGCACATTTTCATAGCATGTGGCACATTCTGAAGGGCGTACTCGTAGATCTTGCGCCCATTCATCTTGATATAATGTATACCAGGATCCTTGCCAGGCTTGTTGGACGAGCCCATATTGAGGTAAAATGCCTCTGTCGTCGTGTGTGTTTGCACAGAATAGGCCAAGATGCCCCTTCCATCTTCTTCAATGCGCTCGAGTATAGTAGCGGCGGCCCCGTCAGCAAATATCATCGAATCCCTATCGCTGAGGTCCAATACCCGTGAAAGCGTCTCTGTACCCACTACCATCGCCTTATTGGCATCACCAGCGCGCATGTACACGTAAGCCTGGATCATGCCCTGCAACCACCCTGGACAACCAAATAGGATATCCCATGCTACGCAATTGGGATTTTGAATGCCGAGGTTATGTTTGATACGAGCTCCTATACCGGGCAATACATCGGTCTGCACCGAGCCTAGAGTTACATCTCCAAAATTGTGGGCTGCAATTAGCAAATCAAGCGATTCTCCTGAAATATTGGCGTCTAAAAGTGCTTTTCGCGCCGCATCTGTGCCCATATCAGAACAAACATGATTGCCGGCAATGTATCGCCGCTCCTGAATACCAGTGATACTTTCAAATTTTTGAGCTATGCGCTCGCCGGAGTCGGTAAGCCGTTGATGATCAGCCTGATAAAACTCATGCTGAAAAAAATGTGCGTTCGTAATTCGATGTTCAGGTATAAACGAACCGGAACCGGTGATGATATATGAGGGCATTGGTGATGCTTTATAAGACTAATCTAAGAGATTCCTTTGGATTATGCGACGACTCGATGGGGAGAATGAGGGTCAGGGGGCTCGGTCAACCTTAAAAATTGCCAATCGTGCGAGTTTGCGGGTTTGGGAGTTTGCGAGAATCAACAGTAATGATCAATATCATGTTTTAATTATCCGTTTCTGAATCCAGGCCCTTCGACTCCCTTTAGGGGCCGTTCAATTTCCTAAAAAGGGGGGTAAAGCTCTTGAAAAATTACAGGTGTGATTTTTCAAGCGCTTTTACTAAAAAACAGTAGAACCGGTGGCTGAAAGGAGTCGAAGCCTGTCGACTTGATTCGGCCTGCCATTCACAGCTGAAACCAAAATTTATGGATAACACAATACATTGCGTCGCTGAAGTCCCCCATTTTATCCCGCCACTTACAGGGCTCTAAGAATCCTGCGGCACTGACCGTGGGCGCTGCCCACGGCTGTGGTATGACGCCCTTCCACGTCTAAGAATTAAGTTTGCTTCGACTAAGCATGCTGCTGATACGTGGGTAGGGGCCAGCCCTACCCGTGCTTTGTTTCATGACATCATGCGATTGAAAGGGAGCTTTCTCAACATTCATCTTTCTGGGTTTTTACTTCCCCAAATTCATCAAACTTTTGGCCGCTTTTAAGGACCTGAAGGACCATCAAGACTGTTGATCAAAGCGACTGCTGGGAAATGCCGAATAAGATCAACAAACTTAGAATCAATTTCCACAATGTAAGATCTTCGTCAGGCACCGCCATCTAAGTGTTGAGAGGACTTCGTCAGTGGTTTCAAACCCTGACGAAGTTGCAAATTTTGACCTGACGAACAAGCGCTAATTGCCTAGTTGACAAGATCTCGTCAAAGTCTAAAGCGCACTAAGAATTGAAATATTTTCTCAAATCTGTTGTAGCGGTAAGGCATGCCTTACCGCTACAACACTAAACTGCGCTGAACCAATAGCCTGCGCTGAAAACAGAGCTGCGATGTATGACCTCCCCAACTAATACTACCCTTCCACTTCTAAGAATTAAGGTTGCTTCGACTAAGCATCTTGTTGATACATGGGTAGGGGCCAGCCCTACCCGTGCTTTGTTTCATGACATCATGCGATTGAAAGGGAGCTTTCTCAAAATTCATTTTTCTGGGTTTTTACTTGCCAAAATTCATCAAACTTTTGGCCGCTTTGAAGCACCTGAAGGACCATCAAGACAGTTGATCAAAGCGACTGTTGGGAAATGCCGAATAAGATCAACAAACTTGGAATCAATTTCCACAATGTAAGATCTTCGTCAGGCACCGCCATCTACGTGTTGAGAGGACTTCGTCAGTGGTTTAAAACCCTGACGAAGTTGCAAATTTTGACCTGACGAACAAGCGCTAATTGCCTAGTTGACAAGATCTCGTCAAAGTCTAAAGCGCACTAAGAATTGAAATATTT
>JBDSUZ010000231.1:0-5201 GCA_039927395.1 Saprospiraceae bacterium
TACAAAAAAGGAGGAACAAAGTCAATAACAAGAACTTATGGGACTAAGCGACTTAAAAAAAGAGCTGCAAAAACTCGACAAAGACAAACTCATAGAATTGCTTGCTGAATTGTATAAAAAGAACAAATCAGTTAAAGAGTTTTTTGACTCCCATGTAAATCCAAACGAGTTAGAACTCTTCAAAAAATATCGTGACAAAGTATTTGAAGCATTCTATCCCAAACGAGGTATCAACTACAAACTCAAAGACGGCAAACAAGCTATAAGCGACTTCAAAAAGCTTGGAGCTCCTCCTGACCTAGTTGCAGATCTGATGCTCTTTTACGTCGAGACAGGTGTAAAATACACCAAAGACTTTGGTGACCTTGAAGAGGGCTTCTATTCGAGTATGGAAACAACCTACCTCGCTGCCTTGACAAACATGAACAAAGAAAATGTGCTAGACAGATTTGTAGGCCGAGCACGCAAAGTTGTTAGCGAAACTAGCGGAATGGGTTGGGGTTTTCACGATTGTTTAGCAGAAGTTTATTGTAACTTTTATGGTGCCACAGACGACATAGAGGAAGACGTTGAACAACAAAAAAAGCGAATAATCATTAAAAGAGGCAGACCAATTAGGAACAGAACCTGATGGAAAGAGGAGCAAATATCCGATAATGCCAAACAAGACCTGAACTTTGGTGGCATGCATAAAAAAAACGACATTATGAATAGAATACCATTTCAGACAAATGACATATATAATTTCACATAAACAAAGTTCTCATCGTTCAATATCAACTAATGGAACCAAACTACTAATCATTGATGGAGATCTTTTAAAATTATAGGAAAGAATGACCCAACTATCAATTATAAAGCATTTCCCCTATGACAATTTCAAAATAAGAGGGGCATCCTATATTACGATTAAGACCAACTGAAAATACGTTTATCGATGCAAGTATTGACAAATCACATGAAATTCATTTAGTTGAATTTGTTACTGAAAATCGCTACCTGTCACTTGAAGACTACGTACGCTCATATCTTAGCAACCGGACACTCCTATCGCCATGGCCCTAAAAGCTAAAAGAGGGAAACCTTTCTCAGTTTAGAACAACTAGTGGCTCATAGCCACAATCCACACCTTTATCTCTTTCACATCTCACATTTTACATCTCACTTCTTACATTCCACATTATTCTCGTACATTTGGAAATCCGAGCCAGATCGACCCACATTGGAGATATATAGAATATAGACTTGTGGTGAGTGGCGTTGATAAGGATGTCGTACATTCTTTACAGAAATTAAACAGCTATAGATGATATAATTAACGGATTAATTCTTTATTTGCTTTACTATTTGGAATTGAAGCCACCAATAATTCTAAGCATACAAATACTGCAATTAATACCAAAACTAGAGAGCTTAGTCTTTTAAGTATAGAAGATCCTCTTAGGTAATGAGTTTACCGTTGAAAAATTATATAGACATTAAAATGCAACAAATCATTACCATTGACTTCTACTTGCACAATTTAGAGCATATTCCAATTATTGATGTGAGGTCACCGGGAGAGTTTGCGCAAGGACATATTCCAGATGCTAATAATATTGCTTTATTTACTGATGAAGAACGCGCAATTGTTGGCACTGCCTATAAAAAAGAGTCAAAAGAAAGGGCTATTGAACATGGGTATGAATTTGTAAACTCCAAGCTTCATGATTTTATAACTAAATCAATTGAGATTGCCCCTGATAAAGAAGTTGTAGTGCATTGTTGGCGGGGAGGGATGAGGAGTAGTGCTTTTGCCAATCATCTTATCGAGAATGGGTTTAAAAAGGTTTACGTTATTGAAAAAGGGTACAAAGCCTTTAGAAATCATGTGTTACAAATTTTTGAACAACCATTTAATCTTAAAATTTTAGGTGGATATACAGGTACCGGCAAAACTGAGATACTGCATTTTTTAGAAAAGAAAGGGCAACAAGTTATTGACTTGGAAGGATTGGCTAACCATAGAGGATCAGCTTTTGGAGGAATTGATCTACTGCCTCAGCCCACAACCGAGCAATTTGAAAATAATCTATTTTCAATATTACGAAGTTTAAGTCCGAACATACCAATATGGGTTGAGGATGAAAGTAAAGTAATTGGGAATGTCTCAATTCCTAATCTATTTTATTTAAAAATGAGGGATATGCCTGTGTATTTCTTAAATGTTCCTTTAGAGAAAAGAATAGAACACCTTGTTGATACTTACGCTAATCTAAGTCAGGACAAATTGGCAGAGGCAATTGGTCGAATAGGTAAAAGGCTTGGATACGATAAAGCCAAATTCGCTTTGGATGAGCTTGAAAGCAAAAATTATTATAAGGTTGTAGAGATTATCCTTTTCTATTACGATAAATACTACTTAAATGGTTTACAAAAGCGTCAAGAATCTTCAATAAAAGAACTCGAAATCACCACCGCAAATCATGAAGAAATTGCGGATATCTTAATAAGCCTAATAAATCAGAACAATGGATGAACAAATAAAGATGACGAGCTTTAGCCACGGGGCGGGTTGTGGCTGCAAAATATCACCAAAGGTATTGACAACGATACTAAAATCCTATTCAACTGCAATTGAAGATCCTCTTCTTTTAGTAGGGAACGAAACCAGAGATGATGCTGCTGTATATGATATGGGAAATGGAACAGCCGTCATTAGTACAACAGATTTTTTCATGCCCATAGTAGACGACCCTTTCACATTTGGAAGGATTGCCGCTACTAATGCTATAAGTGATATATACGCTATGGGAGGAAAACCATTAATGGCGATTGCTATCTTAGGGTGGCCCATTAATAAAATAGCTCCTGAAGTTGCTGCACAGGTAATGGAAGGTGGCAGAAAAGCCTGTTCTGACGCAAATATTATACTTGCCGGAGGGCATAGTATTGATAATCCAGAACCTATTTTTGGACTTGCAGTCACAGGATCAGTTGTAATTGCTAATTTAAAGCGCAATGATACCGCTCAATCGGGAAGTATTCTTTATCTAACCAAACCTTTAGGTATTGGTATTTTAGCTACCGCACAAAAGAAAGGTATTTTAGAAGAAAAACATAAAGACATTGGCGTCAATTCGATGATCATTTTAAATGATGTTGGTTTGGAACTCTCAGAGATGGATGCCGTTACAGCATTAACAGATGTAACTGGATTTGGGCTCATGGGACATTTATTAGAAATGTGTGAAGGAAGCAATGTATCTGCGAATATTAATTATAGCAAAGTGCCTATTTTCAAAGAAATTCAGGGCTATCTTGATAAAAACTGTATCCCCGGAGGAACTCTAAGAAATTGGGACAGCTACGGCCATAAGCTTAATATCGAGGACGAAAGGCAAAGACATATCTTATGTGATCCACAGACCAGTGGGGGATTACTAATTGCTGTCAAAAAAGAAGCTTCTCAACAGGTGGAGTCTATTCTAAGAACTAAGGGCCTGTATGCTGAACCAATAGGAGAACTCATAGAAAGATCAGAATTACCAATATATATTACTGAAAAATAATATTGATAAAAACGATCTCACAAATCAAAAAATCATTGCGCAACAATTAGGAATATGAGCGGCCTGCAAGACCCAGCGACTATTCCTGCATGAACACATCCCTGTCTGTCCCAGGCTATGCACTTACCGTCTCTTTTTGAACAACCATACTGCCTATTTTCACACACTTGCATGGAAATATCTGCAGTACAAGCCGGCATACTTGCGCTTCGAGCAACGAGATGGTGCTTACTATAGCGCTAAGCATATCCACTAAATATGTACGGCTGCAGTAACTACCACTTGGATCAACCCCTCGAGCACTCCACATACCTTATTACACAGCTTTGCAACCCACCTGATGGCAAGAGGAGCGAATATCCGGTATATCCAAAACGCACTGGGTCACGTAAGCAGCAAAACTATAGAAATCTACACCCGATTGCTGAGCATAAGCGACAAGACACCTCAAAGTCCTATGGATCCTTTGTACGAATATGTTACATTTGATAGCAACAGACCAGTATAACATAGCAGATATATGCGGGATAGACGCAATTGGTGCTGGTATATACACCTTGGCTGCTTTGCATTCGGACACTTCACAATTTTGACCGAAACGAAATAAAAAGCAACGATTTTGAAAAAAATAACTCTTCTAATCTTTACAATCTCGCTTTCAACATTTTTGCAGGCTCAAGAGCTAATTACAAAAGACCAGCGAGAAGTACAACAAACGGTTGTCAATCTTTTTGAAGCATTATCAAACAGAGATTCGGTAAGTTTAAAGAATTACTGCAGTCCTGATATTGCATTATTCGAAAATGGAAGTATTTGGAATGTGGATACACTTATCCTCAAAGCAATTACATTAAATACTGCAAGCGATTTTAAACGGACTAACAACATTGATTTTATCAACACAACAGTTAATAGAAGCACAGCTTGGGCAACCTATAATCTTCATTCGGATGTTACAAGGAATGGCAAACAAGTAACTGTGCAATGGTTGGAAACGGTGATTGCAGTCAAACAGAACAAAAAATGGAAGATTAAAGTCTTACATTCAACACTCATAAAACGAAATTAAAAGTATGAACCAAAATAAAGTATCAATAGTCATCCTTCTTACCCTCCTTTTTGCCGTC
Organism: Saprospiraceae bacterium; assembly: GCA_039927395.1. Classification (GTDB taxonomy): domain Bacteria; phylum Bacteroidota; class Bacteroidia; order Chitinophagales; family Saprospiraceae; genus JBDSUZ01. The sequence goes on from JBDSUZ010000231.1 coordinate 4,679, forward strand.
CCTGCTCTTTCCCAAATAACATTTAGCGATGAAACAAAAAAGTACATTGACTACAATGACAGTATCACAGTTTTTAAAAATGCATTGCTGATTGATGGGAAAGGCAATGCCGCCAAAGCAAATCAAACTATCATTATCAGCAAGGGCAAAATTGATTGGGTGGGAGATGATGCAAATGCTATTATTCCAAAAGGTGCAAACACGGTTGACTTAAATGGCAAAGCAATGATGCCCGGCATGGTGATGTTGCATGAACACATGTATATTTCAGCGAACTCCTTCGCTCCCCGTTATCCGAATTTAAAACAATTGGCTTTTACATTTCCACGTCTATATTTGGCATGTGGGGCAACTACAATCAGAACCTGCGGTAGTATTGAACCCTACTCAGACATCAGGATCAAACAAGATATTGATCAAGGTCTATTACCAGGACCTTCAATAGAAATGACAGCTCCATATATTGAAGGAAAGTCAGCAAGATTTAAGCAGATGAAGGAAAATAAAACGCCAGAGGAAGCAG
>JBDSUZ010000232.1:0-2023 GCA_039927395.1 Saprospiraceae bacterium
AGATTGAGTATGCCAGGAAAAGTAGCTCTCATCCAGTTGCTCTTGCGAAATACCAGCGGATTGGGATTTGGCTTTACTTCACCCTCTAGCATGCCATGATGCCTCAAGACGCGCTTAAGACCTTCCAGACCTTTGTACACTGACAGATTGTCGAGCCGCTTAGATTCTCCTCCTTCGAATATGAGCATCGGAATGCCAAGTTCAAAAGCAGTCTTGCGCAGCGAACCAGTGACCAAAGTCTTTGCCAATTGTACCGGCGCATCAAATATCATGGCTAGATCTCTTGCCGCAGGATCCTTAGGGCTAAATCTTATCTGAGGATGATTGTAACGACTATCTCCGCCAGAGTGAAAATCGATACCAAAATCAACAATCGGCAATACATGGCGACCAATCACCCTTGCTAGCCGCGATGCTAGCGATCCTCTGGTGTTGCCCGGAAAGCTACGATTCACATCTTTACCATCAGGTACATCCCTCGCATCATTGAGGAAGCCAAATACATTTAGTAGCGGAATCGCTATGACGGAACCTGATATCAGATGATCAAATATACCTTCCGATATGGCTCGACGGACGATCTCTGTTCCCGTGATTTCATCGCCGTGAATGCCCGCAATCACTAACATCGTCGGCCCAGGCTTTATGGCTCTATATACATTTGCCTTGACGTGAATTCTTGCCCCAATTGGCAATCGTCCCACATATAGTCTAATACTTTCTGTAGTTCCTGGCCATATTTCCTGACCATTCATATGCAGCACCGTTCCTTCCTTCGGTTTGATCTCCTCTGAAGGTTCAGCTACCTTGTCAACTGCTGTTTTCTTTGTTTTTGCCATCTTAAATGCTCTGGCATTTTTGTTCGAGCCTTGACACGATTGTATCAGCTATATTGACCCCAGTCACTGTTTCAATGCCCTCAAGCCCGGGTGATGCATTTACTTCCATGATCAATGGTCCACTATTGGAGCGCAGAATGTCCACTCCTGCCACATCCAATCCGATCACTTTTGTTGCCTGGAGCACGATTTCAGTCTCAAGGTCTGTGAGTGCTTCGATGCTAGCGGTTGCGCCGCGATGGAGGTTAGATCTGAATTCTCCTGGCTTTGATTGTCGTTTCATCGAAGCCACAACCTGATCTCCCACTACAAAGGCTCTGATATCGGCTCCCTTAGCCTCTTTGATGAAGTCTTGGATTATCACCCTCTCCCTGAGCTTATACATCGTCTCGACGATCGATTCAGCGTTTGCGTAGGACTCTGAGAGGATCACTCCAAGTCCGTGCGTGCTTTCCTGCAATTTAACTACTAGAGGAGCTGTCAGATTGCCCTGTATAAAGCCAGGATCCATCATGATCGGGTTAGAAACAAGCGTTTTCGGTACAGGCAAGCCATGATTGCTCAAGATCTGCAGGCAGGTAAGTTTGTCTCTTGCACTAAGCAGAGCATCTGCTCTTGTGAGTGTTACGACGCCCATACATTCGAATTGGCGGATAACCGAAGCACCATACTGCGTCGCCGTAGCTCCGATACGTGGAATGATTGCATCGATATTGAGGAGCTGCATTCCTTGGTACTGAATACTGGTCTTGCCTGGTTGAATCACTAGATCGCACAATTGATGATCGATCACATGCACCGTGTGGCCTCGCATCTTACATGCATTCACCAGACTTTGAGTGCTATAGAGGTTGATGTTGCGTGAGAGAATCAGTATTTGCATGGCGACATGGCGATTGATGAAGGGCTTTAACAAAGGCTAGAAAGATAAGTTTAATTTCTAATTTAATCCTGTGTCAACTCTTCCGATGACCTCAAATTTCAAGTAATTATATCTTACATTACATCAAATTATCAGCATGTCAGGCACTCTCCCCCAAACGCAATTTGACAATAAGAAAGTGATACGCGGATGGACATTTTTTGATTGGGCCAATTCAGCCTATTCGCTGGTAATCTCCACAGCCATTTTTCCAGCCTATTTTATGGCTACTTCTGATCTGGAAATAAAGATTGGAGGCAAT
>JBDSUZ010000233.1:0-6763 GCA_039927395.1 Saprospiraceae bacterium
AGGAAAATGGTGGCGAAGGCGCTAATCAATGGTCAGTAGCTCTTGAGCTCCAGGCGGACTTCTATGCAGGCATTTGGGCCCACTACAATCAGAAGATGAACAATGTGCTCCAGGAAGGTGATATTGAAGAAGCGCTGAGCGCGGCCTCTGCCGTAGGAGACGATCAGATACAGAAAAGAACACAAGGATATGTAGTCCCAGAATCCTTCACCCATGGCACTTCAGCACAAAGAGTAGCTTGGTTCAAGAAAGGATTTGAAAGTGGTGATATCAGCAAAGGCGATACTTTTCGAGATATCAGGTAATTAGGGATAGTTACAAATTGAAAAAAATGCGCTGCCGATTGGCGGCGCATTTTTTGTTTAGGCCAAACAGCAGCTACTTACGAACCAACAAAGACACGATTTTGCTTGTGTCCCCTTACACTGTAGTAATAGATAAACAGGTAACAAGGAATTAAAATCGCATAGGCCATTTTGGGTCCAATACTTACTTGGTCAGCTAAACTGCCATAAACAAGCGGCAGAGTTGCTCCTCCCGCGATTGCCATAATCAAGAGTGCGGAACCCATTTTTGTAAATTTGCCTAAACCTTGAATTGCAAGTGGCCAGATCGCAGGCCAAACAAGAGCATTTGCTAAGCCCAAAAGTGCAATGCAGAGTACCGAGGTGTAACCTGAAGTCAAGAGAATGCATGCCGTTAAGATTATGCCGACGATAGCCGAATAGCTCAAAGCCTTGGCTTGACTCAAATATTTTGGAATCGTAAGAATGCCGATGATGTAACCTATCACCATCGCACTCAAGGTGTATGCGGTAAAATTTTTGGCTTCAGACAATGCAATTCCCTGCGACTGACCATAAGTGCCAATAGTGTCTCCAGCGATGACCTCGGCCCCTACGTAGAGAAATAAGGCTATAACTCCCAACACAAGATGCGGAAACTGCAGAATCGAGGTTTTGATATTTTGAATCGAACCATCAGAGGTTTGCTCGGCCTCCATCTCGATTTCAGGCAGAGGTGAGAAAAAAACCAAAATCGACAACAGCACCAATGCAATGGCAATTCCGATATACGGAACAACAACACGCATGGCTAGCTCATCGAGTTTTGCGATTTTTTCGAGAGGTGCCAATCGAGCAATTTCCCCCACCAATTGATCTGAATCGTGTAGAATAATCGCTCCCATAATAAGCGGCGCGAGTACACCGGCCACTTTATTGCAAATGCCCATGATGCTTATCCTTTTAGCAGCACTTTCGATAGGACCGACGATAGTGATGTAAGGATTAGAAGCTGTTTGTAACAAAGAAAGGCCTGTTCCAATGATAAATAGCCCGAGCAGAAATAGTGAGTATGTACGAGTATATGCAGCTGGAATGAACACAAGGGCACCGACAGACATCACAAGCAGTCCAAGCACCATTCCCTTTTTATAACCGGTTTTTTCCAAAACAAAAGAGGAGGGAAGCGCCATCACAAAGTATGATATATAGAATGCAAACGCAACCATCAGCGACTGAAAATTGTTGAGCTCGCAGGCAATTCTCAGATACGGTATCAATGTTCCATTAAGCCAAGTGACAAAGCCAAAAATAAAAAACAGGGCTCCGATCATCACGGTAGGACCAATAGATTGACGACTAATTTCGCGCATAAAGTTTTGGTTAAAATGTAATATTCAACCCCATTACAGCTCTAAAAACCTTCATTCTTATCACGAATTGGATATCTTTGGACGCTTGCCGGGGAGAAAAACAAGGTACCCTGAATTACTCAAATTTTCAAATAAGGCGATCATATGGCACAGAAAACCACCCTATTAATCCTCGCTGCCGGTATGGGCAGCCGCTACGGAGGCCTAAAGCAAATGGATGCGCTAGGACCCAATGGAGAAACCATCATAGACTACTCCATCCACGACGCTATCGAGGCAGGTTTTGACAAGATTGTATTTATCATTAGAGATAGTTTTTCTGAGGCGTTCAAAGCGCATTTCGAACCCCATTACGGCCACAGAGCAGAGCTAGTATATGTCAATCAGGAAATAAATACGCCGATAGAAGGAATGACTGATTTTCCCGACCGCGAAAAGCCTTGGGGAACAGCCCACGCAGTGTTGGTGGCCCAACATGTGGTCAAGGAGCCTTTTGCTGTCATCAATGCTGACGACTATTATGGCAAATCCGCATTTGCCGACATGCATCTATTTCTCAACGAACGATTGGCAACTGATCTGTACAGCATGATGGGCTATCAGCTCAGCAATACGCTATCTGACCATGGTTTTGTATCACGCGGAGTTTGTGAAGTTGATGACGACGGATTTCTTCTAGAAGTAGTTGAACGCACCAAAGTGCAACGAATGGATGGACATATCTTGTTCGAATCTGACTCTGATCAAAATATCAGATTAGAAGAAGATGCAGTCGTTTCAATGAATTTTTGGGGATTTCATCCTAATATCTTTCCTGAATTGAAGCGCTATTTTATCGAATTTGCAAATGACAATCGCGACAAACCCAAAGCTGAGTTTTTTATACCTCTAATCGTCGATGATTTGATCCAAAGTGAAACGATCAGACTCGAAGTAATGACTTCCAAAGATCGCTGGTATGGCGTCACCTATGCAGAAGACAAAGATCCAGTAATGGCTGCCTTCGAGCAGATGATCGCGGATGGAAAGTACCCTCAGAATTTGTGGATTTAGAAAACGTCTATTTTGACAGATATTATTAGCTTGATGCTATGCGCGGTCTTTTTAGATTCAGAATAATTCAGAGCTGAAGCGATTCAACAGGCTTCGACTCCCTGAGAGTCGAAGGGTGATCACTTTACCTCAACAATAACTTGGATAGCGTTTTAGAACGGTCCCTTAGGCGCTACCGAATCGATTCAACAGGCTTCGACTCTCAGCCACCGAATTTCTTAATTCATATTAGAAGGGCGTGGAAAATCAGCTGATTTTCCAAGCGCTTCTCCACCACCGAAAAGATAAAACGGTCCCTGAGCGGAGTCGAAGGGTGATCACTTTACCTCACTAAACCAAACCGAAGAACGGCATACGATTTGTGTGAGAGTCGAAGGATTAGGAAATACTGCGATAATATTGATTTAGAAATATAGTAGCCGTGCATTGCTATGCGCTGTCTTTTTAGAATCAGAATGATTCAGAGCCGAATCAAGTCAACAGGCTTCGACTCCCTCAGCCACCGAATTTCTTAATTCATATTACAAACGCGTGGAAAATCAGCTGATTTTCCACGCGCTTCTCCCTAATTAAAAGATAGAACGGTCCCTGAGCGGAGTCGAAGGGTGATCACTTTACAAATATATTCCTTGAGATAGAGCAGCGAGAACGGTCTCTGAGCGGAGTAAATCGGCTTAATACAACTTTAATTTGGAGCCATGTGCTCAAATATCTTTCATATTCTTTGAATGGGTATCATTTATACATTGGGAGTCCCTCTTTAATAAGCTACTTTCCCTATTGATTAAAGCTTCTTTCTTTTTCCTAGTCCACCCTTGTAATTGTTTTTCCCTATTGAAGGCATAGTCTATTCTATCAAATTCTTCCCAATAAACTAAACTAACAGGCAGGCGATTCTTTGTATAATTGGCTCCTTTGCCGTCTTGGTGTTCCAAAATTCTGATTGACAAGTCATTAGTACTTCCTGTATAATAGGATCCGTCATGACATAATAGTATGTATACCCATCCCTTCATTGAAATATTCACTTTAGTATGCATTTAAGAATAGAAAAAATACAAAATTCTAAGCAATTTTCAAATAAATTGTCAACAGGCTTCGACTCCCTCAGCCACCGAATTTCTTAATTCATATTACAATCGCGTGGAAAATCAGCTGATTTTCCACGCGCTTCTCCCTACTTAAAAGATAGAACGGTCCCTGAGCGGAGTCGAAGGGTGATCACTTTACCTCACTAGATCGTGCCGTAGAACGTCATAGGACGGTCCTTGAGCGGAGTCGAAGGGTGATCACTTTACTTCACTATGCTAAGAAGTAGAAGGTCATAGAACGGTCCCTAAAGGAAGTCGAAGGGCGCTCACTTAACCTCAAAATACCTTGCTGTAGGAGGTCAAAAGACGCTCCCTGCCTAAAGGCAGGGGACTCGATCACCGCCCTTTTTAGACCTTTTTGATCAGCCAAAATCAAAATCAAAAAATTTCCCCCAAATTCTGCATCAAAACCATCCTGCGCATTGTTTGTAGTTCAAATCGGACAATGAATTCGCTAAATATTCCCCAAAGTAATCTTCCAAGAATTGTAATCATCGGCGCTGGCTTTGCTGGATTGAAACTAGCCAAAGCATTGGACCATAAGCTATTTCAAGTGGTGTTGATTGACAAAAACAATTATCACCAATTTCAGCCCCTATTGTATCAGGTCGCATCTGCAGGATTGGAGCCTAGTTCGATCAGCTTTCCCTTGCGCAAGGCTTTTCAGAAAGTTCCCAATATGTTTATTCGCAACGCCGAAGTATTGTCCGTTGATACTGCATCGAAATGCGTCCTGACAAACATGGGCAAATTAGAGTTTCAGTATATGGTAGTTGCAATAGGTGCTGAAACAAACTATTTCGGCAATCAGCAGATTGCTGACCATGCCGTGCCAATGAAATCGGTGGCTGAAGCAATGGCATTTCGCAATGTCATACTGGAGGATCTTGAGCAGGCTGTTACCAAAATGGATGGTCAGGATAGGCAGCGATTGCTGGACATTGCCATAGTTGGAGGCGGGCCTACAGGAGTGGAAGTTGCCGGCGCTTTATCTGAAATGCGTCATTTTATCATACCAAAAGACTATCCCGAAATATCAGCTGATAATATCGTCATTCACTTAATCGACAGTAGTCCCAAGCTGCTTGGAACAATGAGTGAAAAATCATCCGCGGAAGCCTTGCATTATTTGCAACAATTGGGTGTGAAGGTCAAATTGTCTACTATGGTGACTTCATACGATGGCAATACGCTGAGTATGAATGATGGAACTCAAATTCATACTCACAAAGTTATTTGGGCTGCAGGAGTGAAAGGAAATACGATCGAAGGACTGCCACAAGAGGTCATCCGACCGGGAAATCGAATAGCTGTAGATCGGTACAATCAAATCTTGGACCAAGCAGGCTGCTATGCAATAGGAGATATCGCTTCGATGTACACTGACAAGTATCCGAAGGCACATCCACAAGTTGCGCAAGTTGCAATGCAACAAGCAGCATTATTGGCCAAAAATCTAAAACGCCTCCAAAGCAATAAGGAACTTAAGAACTTTGAATACGCTGACAGAGGTAGCATGGCTACAATAGGACGCAACAAAGCAGTCGCTGATTTGCCGGGCATTCACTTCAAAGGATTCATCGCCTGGTTGATATGGCTATTTGTCCATTTGATGTCAATACTTGGCACCAAAAACAAGGTTTTTGTATTTATCAACTGGTTGTGGAACTACATCACCTACGACCAATCATTGCGATTGATCTTGAAGGCTAAGACTCCACGAAAAATGAGGCAGACCTAATCCTCCTTATTTGATCTCTAAGTAGAATGGAAGACGAGCTTGCGGTCCCTGCATTTTCTGTACATCACGTAGGAAATTGTACATCGAAGCATATTCCTTGAATGTAGATTGGATCAACTTGGATTTAACATCATCTTCCTCATCTGATTTACCCATCAATTCTTCCATGATCTGCATGATTTGATTCTTAGGCCTAGGGTATTCACTGACGCGATATTTATCGACCTTAGCCATTTTCGCTGCGATCTTGATAGCATCGTCTAATGTTCCAAGCCTGTCGACCAGGCCCAATTGGACAGCTTTATCGCCAGTCCAAATGCGTCCCTGAGCAATTTCGTGTACTTGATCTCTGGTCATTTTTCTACCCTTACTTACATGGTCGAGAAATCTCTCGTAAGTGTTGTCGATCCAGCTTTGGATCATGCGATCCTGATCTGGATTTGTAGCAGCAAATGGGGATATTCCGATCGCATTTGGTCCGGTTGCAACCGTGTCAAATGTGATGCCCAGTTTTTCATTCATCAGTTTGCGGGCATTTGGCAACAGCGCAAATACTCCTATTGAACCTGTCAATGTATTAGGCTCCGCCAAAATGCTGTCAGCGTTGCATGCGATATAGTATCCTCCCGAAGCTGCATAATCTCCCATCGAGACAATGACTGGAATCTTGGCTTTTTTAGCCATTTCGATTTCTCTCCAGATCAGATCTGATGCCAAAGCGCTTCCACCGGGAGAATTGACCCTCAGTACGATTGCTTTGACATTTTCGTCCATCCTCAATTTCTTGATCATTTGGGCATATTTGTCGCCTCCGATTGTTCCATTTTTGCCATCACCATCCTCAATTCCACCTTCGGCATATACAAGTGCGATCTTATCTTTTGATCCAAAATCTCCCACGATCGGTTTAGCGCCAGCATATTCTCCTAAAGTGATTTTCTCCAGATCATCTTTGGATTTGAGACCCACTTTCTTTTTGATCATATCCGAAAACTCGTCCGGATACATAATACCGTCAATCAAGCCAGATTTCACCGAACCATCAGCAGTCTGACCGTCGTAGCGGTAAGCGATAGCGCGTAAGCTATCGACAGATATCTTGCGGGAATCCGATACATCATTTAGCAAGGTCAAGTATAGATTGTCTAAGAACTCATGCAACTGCAATCTGTTCTGATCACTCATTTTGTTGTAGCGAAATGGCTCAGTAGCACTCTTGAA
>JBDSUZ010000234.1:0-1919 GCA_039927395.1 Saprospiraceae bacterium
ACGATCAAAGCTTTGGGTTTAGCTCGCCCCCATTCGGTGGTGATCAAGGAAGTTAACCCAGCTATAATGGGTATGGTGAAGAAAGTAAGCCATCTAATCAGCGTCGAGAAAATCTGATATTCAGTCAACTGAATTTCGAAAATACCAGGAAATGAAATTACATAGCTTAAAACCTGCCGGCGGATCGATCAAGAAGCCGAAAAGAATCGCGAGGGGCCAGGGAAGTGGACGTGGTGGAACATCTACCAAGGGTCACAAAGGAGATAAGTCTCGTTCAGGTCACAAGGACAAAAGGAATTTTGAAGGTGGTCAAATGCCTCTTCAAATGCGATTGCCTAAGATCGGATTCAAAAGCCCTAATCGTTTTGAATACGTTCCATTGAATTTGGCCAGACTGCAGGAGATCTGTGACAAGAACAAGATCACTGATCTTGGTTTTGATACTTTGATTCAATTAGGTATCGTTCGCAAGAATGACAAATTGAAAGTATTGGCTTATGGTGAGCTGACACAAGCTGTCACCGTTCAGGCACATGCTGTATCAGCATCTGCTAAAGCAGCTATTGAAAGCATTGGTGGTTCTGTTACCCTTATTTAAAGGAACTAATGAAGAATTTTATTACTACACTGAAGAACATTTGGAGCATTGAAGAATTGCGTACGCGTATTCTCTATACTTTAGCTCTATTATTTGTTTTTCGTTTGGGCTCTTTTGTGGTATTACCAGGTGTTATCCCGTCTGTATTGGATACCGCCTCTAAGCAAAAGGGAGCCAATGACTTATTAGGTTTGATCAATTCCTTTACTGGTGGTGCATTTAACAATGCGGCCATTTTTGCTTTGGGAATCATGCCATATATTACAGCATCGATCATCGTTCAGCTACTTGGTTTTGCTGTGCCTTATTTCCAAAGACTTCAACAGAAGGAAGGAGAATCAGGTCGTAAGAAATTGAGCCAGATCACAAGGTTGTTGACTGTTGCTATTACTTTGGTTCAAGGTGGTGGCTATCTGACTTACATTCAGAGAATGGGTGCTGTTGATCAAAATATCCCAACGGGTATCTTTTGGTTGGCTGGTATTATTATTCTTGCTGCCGGTACAGTATTCTGTATGTGGATGGGTGAGCGTATAACTGACAAAGGTGTCGGAAACGGTACGTCCCTCATTATTGCCACTGGTATCCTTGCGGATCTGCCTTCAGCATTCGTCTTTGAGGTTCAGGCACAGTTCCAAACTAACTTGTTATTGTTAGTATTGGAGTTGGCTGTTATGTTCTTTGTTATCATGGCAGTTGTTTTAATCACTCAGGGTACTCGAAAGATTCCAATCCAGTTTGCTAAAAAGATGGTTGGTCGCCAGGCAGTATCAGCGGGTAATAGAGATTATATTCCTATTAAGGTAAACGCAGCTGGTGTAATGCCTATCATCTTTGCGCAAGCATTGATGTTTTTACCAGCAACTGCATATCAGTTTGTTGCTGGCCAAAATAGCGGTGGCACTTTGCTTCAGGAATTGAACGATTACACGTCAATGACTCACAATGTGATCTTCTTCTTATTGATTGTCATTTTCACATATGTATATACAGCCTTGATCGTAAATCCTCAGCAATACTCAGAATATCTGCGTAGGCAGAATGCCTTTATCCCTGGAGTTAAACCAGGCAAAAGTACTGAAGATTTCATCGACGCAGTTACCACCAGAATCACACTGCCTGGATCAATTATACTTGGTTTGATTGCGATCTTGCCTTCTGTGGCAGCTGCAATGGGTGTTAACCAAGCATTCTCTAGGTTTTTTGGTGGGAGCTCTATCTTGATCTTTGTAGCCGTATTGCTTGACACCTTGCAACAAATTGAAAGTTATTTGTTGATGCGTAAATACGACGGTCTCGTAAAAGACGGTAGAATCAAAGG
>JBDSUZ010000235.1:0-27030 GCA_039927395.1 Saprospiraceae bacterium
TCCGACCGCTTTCAAAACCAGATCCGTAATGACATGAAAGCCTCTTGGGAAGGGTCTTATGCTAAAGGATACCTGTTGGATCATGCTAGTGTGGCCTCGAAATTGGTGGACATTTTAAAGAAGCAAAATAATACATTATGCTGATTCCGAAGTAGGCATAGGAGTCATTTCCTTCACTATCGCCACGTTGACGACCTACTTCACCTATCGGATAAGGAAAGATGCCCTCGATCGATCTGTCGCTCAAAGCCGCCGCAACCGGCCCTCTGATGGCTTCGATGTCATTTTTGTCAGCGTACACAGTACTTACATCATCAAGATAGTCTGTGCCTAGTCTGCGCGCACTCAATTCAAAATTCAGGCTCCACACATCGTTGAGGTCCAACTTGAGACCAGCTCCATATACAAGACCCATTTTGAGCAATTTGTATTCATCACCTTGGATCTGTCCTTCAGTGCCAAGAGGCTGTAGCTCCACCCATTTGCCCTCATATTTGGCCTTAGGACTGTAATTGAATACATTGAAGCCAGCAAAAAGGTATGGTGTGTAGAAATTGTCTTTGCTTCCATGAACATAAGGCAGAAAATTGAATTCAAACTGGCCTGCAAAATCAAGAATACTCGATTTGAAGCTCAGATTTCTTGCTTTTTGAAATGAATGATCTGCATCGGAGTCAAAAGCAGATACGCGAATATAGTTGACACTAACTTTGGCAGCAATCCTGTTGTTGAAATTGTAGCGGCCGTTGAGCCCGCCCGACAGGCCGGGACGATGTATCTGCAAGTCTTTGTTGAGGTCGCCAAAATACTGTGCAACACCAATCCAGCCTCCCACTTCAGGACCCTGTTGTGCTGTCACAACCGAACTTAAACCTAAGAATAGCAATAAGAAATATTGAAAACGGATCATACTAATATAAAAGATGGCTCAAAAGTACAACCTAAACGACAAAAAAGGGGTAAACGGTACTGCAAGAGGTCGCGATAAGACAAAATGAAGCAAAATGGAGCTTGGAATTAGCCCAAACCCGCCTTCTTACTTATCTCCAACATGCGATCAATCGAAGCTCTTCCTTCCTTGATCACCCAATCAGGAAGTATGATCTCAGGCAATTCATATTTGAGGCAATTGTATAGCTTCTCAAGTGTATTGCGCTTCATATGAGGACATTCGTTGCAAGCACAGGTGTTCTCTGGCGGAGCAGGGATAAATGTCTTGCCAGGATTAGCCTTGACCATCTGATGCATGATGCCAGCTTCGGTGGTGACGATAAATTCCTGCGCATCACTGTCTTTGGTGTACTTGAGCAGCCCGCTTGTAGATCCAATATAATCGGCCAGCTCGAGTATATGCGGCTCACATTCAGGATGTGCGATCATTTTGGCATTTGGGTGCCGATTCATCAGTCGCACAATCTTCTCGTGAGAGAATATCTCGTGCACCATGCAAGCGCCATTCCAAAGCACCATATCTCTCCCAGTCTTTTTGATCAAATATTTGCCCAGATTGATATCGGGGGCAAATATGATCGGCTGATCGGCGGGGATGCTTTCAATTACCTGAACAGCATTAGTTGAAGTGCAGCAGATATCGGTCAATGTCTTTAACTCTGCAGTACAATTGATGTAGGAAACCACCACGTGGTTGGGATATTTCTTCTTAAACTCCTTGAATACTGGTGCAGGGCATGAATCAGCTAAGGAGCAGCCAGCCTTCAGATCGGGAAGGAGGACTTTCTTCTGTGGCGAAAGGATTTTAGCAGTTTCTGCCATGAAATGAACGCCAGCAAACACGATAATATCAGCATCAGTGCGCGCTGCCTCCTGCGAAAGACCTAAGCTGTCGCCGACAAAATCGGCAATGTCCTGTATGTCGCCATCTTGATAATAGTGTGCGAGAATAACTGCGTTTTTCTCCTTTTTGAGCTTTTCGATTTCCTCAAAAAGATCAATAGTTGGATCAACCGGAATATCCAGGTAGCCTGTCTTTTCGAGTGATTCCTTTGCTCTGCCTAGTGATTCAGCCATATTTTGCCAATATAAATGTGCTATTTGAACAGTTTACTTAAGGATTGAGTTCAGCTAAAGTGACTGATCGAGTAATTTAAGCGATGAATTTAGAAGCCCAAGACTCGATAACTACGTTGACCTTTTCAGCCTGTTCCCATTGAACAAAATGGCCTGCATCGGCAATCATTTCCAAGCTAGAGTTTGCAATCTTAGCCCTTCCTTTTTCAGCCAATTGCGAAGTGCTATCCATTGGGTGCAGCATTCGATTCGGAATCAAATAATCATCCGCTCCGAAAATGATCAAAGTTGGAATTGCAATTTCATCGAGTTCCTTGAATATCGGATTATTCAACATCGATTGAACATTAGTACTAACGAGGTCCAGATATTTCTTGTAAGATTTTGAGTCTGCCATCAAATCGATCCGGTCCTGAATCATGAATTTCATGTCGGGGCTCAATTTCTTGAAATTTGCCTGAAAGGCCTGATTTATTTGCTCAGAACCTAGATTTTGCACCAAATCTGGTCGATTCATACTTTGTAACATGAATTTCTCCGACTCGTTGAAAGTCTCGAATCCCGCCGGCGCAATCAACACAAGTCCCCGCAGACATTCCTTATCCCGCAAATACATGTGAATTCCGATCTGAGCGCCCATAGAGTGTCCCACTAATACAGTATCGGATGCTTTGACATTGCTAATAAACTGAATAAGCAGGTCTGCATATTCCACTATACCGCTAATATTATTGTCGGAAACTGAGCCTCCATAGCCTGGTAGATCAGGAGCGATGCAGCGATAACGTTGTGACAGTGCCTCGATATTTTTCAACCAACAGAGGGCATTACTTCCCAGCCCATGGACAAACAGCAAACAAGGTCCATCTTTGGGCCCAATATCGATATATGCGATGGATTGTGATTGGATCGAAGTATATAGGACAGGATAGGACTTTGAAAACATGCAATATGGACCTTGAATTGATTCAGCTATGCAAAAATAGCATTTGAGTCTTGCCAAGATATCGAAATTGTTTACCTTAATTAAGTTTACAAACAGAAGCTTTGAGATATGAATAATAAGGGAGATCAACGAATTGCATTAGTTACTGGTGCCACAGGCGGATTGGGCACACATATGTGCAAGAGATTGCACGAAGATGGATTCATCGTCATCGGCAATTATCGCACACAGAATAAAGCTGACGAATGGGAAGCGGCGATGGCTGCCGACGGCTTCAAGATGCATTTGTACAAAGCAGATGTTGGCGACTATGATGAGGTAGGATCGATGATCGAGTCGATCAATCGCGACCTTGGTGTGGTGGATGTATTGGTCAATAATGCTGGCATTACCCGCGATGGAGCATTTCGCAAGATGAGCAAAGAACATTGGGATGCAGTGATGAATTCTAATCTTGACAGCGTCTTTAATTGCTGCCGGCACGTGATCAATCCCATGATCGAGCAGAATTATGGACGCATTGTCAATATATCATCAGTTAATGGTCAGCGCGCTCAGTTTGGTCAGGTCAATTACGCTGCCGCGAAATCTGGTATGCATGGATTCACCAAAACTTTGGCCATCGAAGTAGCGCGTAAGGGGATCACTGTAAATACTATATCACCCGGTTATATTGCAACGGACATGGTCATGGCTGTCGCCGAAAATGTACGCAATCAGATCATCGAGGGAATTCCCGTAGGTAGAATGGGTGGTACCGGCGAAATTGCACACTTGGTATCTTTCCTTGCTTCAGACCTGGCAGGATTTATTACTGGGGCAAATTATGCCATCAACGGTGGACAGCACGTTTATTGAAGCAATCACATTCCGAGCAGAAATATTGCAGGTTTTTTGTCAAGTGTCAGGTTGGAATATTGGCTCCAATCCTTGATCGATTTTGTCTGGACCCATTCGTCGGTTGCGGTCAGATTCATGGCTATGCACAGTCGCATGTCAGGACTAAGATATTTCAGGCAAGCTCCTAGGATCTGGTTGTTGCGGTAAGGAGTTTCGATGAATACCTGCGTCTGATTGTCCCTTAAGCTGGCCTTTTCTATCTCCTTTAATGCTCCTTGTATCAGTTCTTGTTTGGATGGCAAATAGCCATGAAAGCAAAAGGATTGACCATTCATACCAGATGACATCAAGGCCAATAAGATGGAGGATGGTCCGACTAAGGAAATGACCTGGATGCCTTTTTGGTGCGCCATTTTTACAAAATCAGCGCCCGGATCGGCGACACCTGGGCAACCTGCTTCAGACAGAATGCCCAGGTCCTTGCCTTTCAAGACAGGGTCGAGCCAGGATTCAATCTGTTTTTTAGTAATATTTTCTTCCATTTCTTCGACCTGCAATTCCTGAATTGCGACCGGCATACCCAGGATTTTTAGGTAGCGTCTGGCAGTTCTGGCGCGCTCTGCGACAAAATAAGTAAGTGATCGGGTGATCTCTGCAGTACGAGGAGGGATTGTATCCAGTGCATCATCGGCGATGGGGCAGGGTAGCAGGTAAATTTTTCCTTTCATGAGCTTGGTTAGGCAATTGCTGTAAAAATATAACTTTGCAGGAGATGACCTTTATCATTCAACTGCCCGTATTTGAGGGACCCTTCGATTTACTCCTCTTTTTCATCGAACGCGATGAACTGGACATCTATGATATTCCCATCGCTACGATCACTGAGGAATTTCTAGCCTATATCAAACAGGCGGAAAAACTCAACATTGACCTTGCCAGCGAATTCATACTGGTTGCTGCTACATTGATGCGGATCAAATCCCGCATGTTGATTCCCCGCAAGGTAGTGGATGAAGCTGGCAATGAGGTCGATCCACGTCAGGAACTTGTCGACCGCATCCTGGAGTACAAGCGATACAAAAGTGTGCTCGAGGAATTGAGGGAGTACGAAGAAAATCAAGCCCTTCGCCAAGAGCGTGGCAACACCGCCCGAGAACTAAAAGAGCTTGCAACCCGAGCACTTGTCGATGTCGAAATGGAATCCGTCACCCTATTCAAACTCCTAAGGACATTTGAGCTGGTCATGAGCAAGCTCGAAGATCCAGGCAAGAAGACTGTTCATCGGGTCATGCGATACGAGTATTCGATCCAGGATCAGGTGACCTATGTGTTGAATACCTTATCATCTCGCAGCAAATCCTCCTTTGAAGACTTATTCACCATCTGCGACAACCGTATCCATGCTATTGTTACTTTCCTTGCATTGCTTGAGTTGCTCAATCGCCAGGAAGTACATATTACGCAGGGGGAGGGCTTGAATCAGTTTTGGGTGAGTTTGCGGGAGGAGGGGGATGGTACAGAGGAGGAGTGATAGGTAAGGCTTGTCATTACCAGGAATCTGTTGTTTTGATTATATTCGTTTGTATTTATTGATACTTTGAGAAAAATATTTCTGTAACTCTTTGATAGTCAATCCTATTGCGTATTCTAATTCTGCGATAACTAATAGTCTAAATTATGTTACCTCCTATTTCAACAAAGCAATTGCTTGGCTTAATCCTCTTTTTTTCAATTTTTATACTAAACCAAACTGCATTAATTAGTCAGGATTCCCCAAGGAAATTGATTGTTTTTGAAATGGATTTGTCTGAGTATTCAAAGAAAGTAAACAAATCGGATTGGCTCAGTGAGGAAGACAAAAGGAAATTTATACAGCCTAATGCACTGAATACAATTTCAAGTCAATTGGTAAATACATATTCCAGTAATCCGGATTTTTTAGTGATTAATAAAGGAAACGCAGAAGCAATTAAAAAGATTCAGGAAAAGCAAGGGATTGCTGCGCATGTTGACAGCAATTTGATAGCAGAGGGCAAAGCCGGCGGAGCCGACCTTTTGATGTATCCTAAATATTTAGTTCTTGATAATTCTATAGTCATCAGGGTATTTGATGTAAAAACGGGCTTATTGACCTGTGAAGCTTCTGTTCCGATTGATGACAATAAAGTCAACGCAAATCATACAAGTTTCTATACCGGAGTACTAATTCAACAATTGAATGACAGGTGTTTCGATGTTAAGTATTCACTCGTTCGCGCAACGAAACTTAAAGGTGAAAGTGCGAAGGAAGTTTTGATTGCTGTTGGAAACAGGCAAAAAGTAAAAAGAGCTCAATTTTTGGAGGTTTATCAAATGGTTTATGAAGAAGTTGACGGAAAGAAGACTTCACGCAGCATGACCATAGGACTGATAGAAATTGTAAAAGTCGAAGATGATAATTTTTCGCTCGCAGAAGTAAAGAAGGGGGAAGTTGCCATTCAAAAAGCTTTATTGGCAAGCACCCCTTTATTTTGTAAATTAAACGTTAATATCCGGTAAATGAAAAAATTCAACTTGTTAATTGTAGCTATTTTTAGCTTGCTTTTCGGCAATAACTTATTTGCACAGGAAAGGACTGTAGCTGTTGTGTTACCTTATTTTGTGCCTCAGCATACGGCATCTTATGAAATGCCAAATCAGTTAATTCCTTTGCTTAATTCCAAAGGAATAGATCATATGGTTTATCGGAGAAGCAACGACAAGATTATGTTTGACTCTCTTTTAAATTCCAAAGCAGAGCAAGTTTCCAGGTATATGATGGTGTATGAGATAGATATCATCGAAGATTATTATCCGGAACTTGAGTATGTCAAAGACACAAATGGAGTTGTAAAGACTATTTTATTTCGGTTAAGTAATAAGTGGTCATATTATGTCAAAATTATTGATCTGGAGACCTCAGAAATAGTACAGGTAATTCAAGGTGGAGGCACATTGGCGGATAACCCTGATAAGAAAATAGTCAGTGCATACCCTGTGGATGCAAACAAGCATTTTGGAACGGATCCCAGGTTATTGAGAAAGAATGATCAGGATAAGTATTTCAAATTGTTACTGACTTTGAGAAATGCACATCGGGACAGGTTTACCCAATATTACAGAGCAAAGGTGCAAAATGCTATGGGAGCTATAAGTCTTGCAGAGTCACAAATATTTAACAAAGGAATTGTCAGGTTGGAGAAGCTAGAATTGGAAAAGGAGAAACTAAAAGAGTTTATCATACCGAGGTCCTCAGGATTTGTTGCTACAAAAGGACAAAATGTAAAAGTATTTACCATCGATACGATTGGTAATTATATTATGAGCCCAGGGAACCTGGGTTCATATGAAATTGATTCCTTGGAGTCCAGTGGATGGAAAGTGTCTAATAGTTTTATGTCAAGTGGAAAGGATGCTGCCGCTGCCCATATTGCTGGAAAGCCGCTTTATTGTTCTTTAAATACAGGTGAGTTTGCAGAGAAAATGGGAGATAAAGCTGAATTGATTCCAGTTTCTGTGACTGGTCTAAAAGAGCATACTGCCCGTCTTATTGAAATGCAGGTTATGGGTTATAATTTCCTGCGCCTCATGGATAAGACTTACGCAAAAGATGTAGAATATTTCCAGAGTAGATATAGATCAGGTGATTTTGCAGGACAGAAATTCGAATTGCGTCCTAATTCAAGTAAATACATTTTTATTGAAAATGAAAATTCAGTAGATATATCAGATGTAGCTGCAGGTACAGTTCTTTATTCATTCCAAAAGAAAAAGGATTTTGATGGGATGTATGATGCCACTTTGATTGGTTTTAAACAAGAAATGGAAATCGTTCAGGAAATTGAAAAGAAGGAGAAAACCAAAGCTGTCGTATTGTATAGCCCATGCGGTTTTTCTACCCTTGTATGGTTGGAAGTTTTCAAAGTCACGCAAGAGAAAGTTGGTGACAAAACCATTGACCGGCTGGTAAAAATTGCAGATGCAAACACTTCGGGTTCCGAACAGCAACGTAAGATTTCTACAGTTAATATTTCCAGGGGTGAATCTGATTTTTATGAAGCTTCTAAGAATGGTGATAAAATTGTATTTCGTCAACGGGTGTCTAATGCACCGGCTTGGTTAAAGCAATAGAACCAACTTTGATTTAGCATCCTCAAAACCACAATCCCTCCCTCTCCCCCTGCATATAATCAATTAACATTTCCTCTCCTGCCTCGATCAAGCGCAGACTGTAAAAATGGATAAGTTGATTGTCAAAGTCCATGTCGTATCCGACATTGGGGTCATGGGAATGAATAATAGTCTTCCGAGCATCCTAGACTGCTACAGCGTTGGAATAGCTTGATCGTGGTTGTTGATTCCTGGGATTTGGCGTATCTTGAAGAGTTGAAAGGGCAGGAGTTTTGATGATTGAGTTTTGATCCATAAATTACAACGGCAAACCCGGCTTAGGCCGCCTTTGTGACGGAAACAGAAGCCTCTGGCTCATCGACTTCTACAAAAAGAAAGCAAATGGGAAATACGAAGTAGTGAGTTTGAAATCGACAAGTGTGACTAACGCCACCGATTGGGCAAATTCAAATGCTCAACATATAAGAGATTTGAATTCACAAAAGAAACTGGGAAGATTTCAAAATTGCACATCTTGTAATCCTTCTCACCTAATAAAGAATGTTGATGAAGTGAATTTACATATTGTTGTAGAAGACCTTTCGGCGATCAATCAGGAAGCTTGGAAGTCGGCTATCAAAGGAAAGATTACAAATGCAGCCGAGAGAAACAACATTAAAATAATTTTTAGCCAAATAGAATAAAAATGACTTTATTCATAAAAAGTAAGACTGGATTTATCTCAAATTATGATTGGCAATCTACTATAGATAGCCAACCAAATTTAATTGTACCAAGTCATGTTTTTTATAAGGTGGATGATGTAAAGGTATATGATACAGCCTTCATAGTGGCAGGTAAAGAGAAAGACTTGGCTTTTGCACGACTTTGCCAATGGGGAGCTGAGGATGAACCTATTAAAGTCGAAATTGTCAAAAAGGATGAATTGGAGGGTTATTTAAAATTGCAAGCAATAGCAAAAGCACTAGGTGCAGAATTGTATTGCAACAAAAAAGAAATCTTTGATCCTGAAAAACACCTTCCCAAACCAAAAGCAAAAATCAACCGAAAAACGGCCTGGCAAGACAAAAGCTTTGGTGAGGGCACAAGATGGATGGCACTGACAATCAAAGATGCAAAGTCATTTGTGGAGACTCTATCCATGAAGAAAGTCAGTCATGTCTCCTGGTCTGATGGATTAGCACAATCCGATAATAGTCGTTCATGTATGATCACCCATTCAATCGAAGGGTTCGTATTTGTCACGGGAATTGATTTGCCCCATTTTGTAAATGCATTGACTACTAATTTGCCGGCAGAGGATCTGAGTCTTGAGGTATTAACAAACCAGTTGGCCCAATTAAGCAAGCAATATGGCGAGGCAACGTATTACGAGCATTACGATCGCTCTATGCAGCTCAACGGATATTTCAAAGCCAAGGATGGCAAGTTTATCTACGGCCACTGGTATGCCGATGGCCAATACTTTGAGCAAGGCAAGATCCCAAAAGAGCTCAAGAAACTCATTGATCCCGAGTCACCAATGACTCCAACTGCGATGGAGGTTTCAGAGATTTGGGCGATCAGTCCTGAGGATTTGGTGTATTTTGAGGTATTGAAGGGTGCGGAGGTTTGGGTGTTGGAGTTTTGATTCATAAATTACACCGGCAAACCCGGCTAACACCTCCCTGATGATTGGGATCAAAATATAGTAACTGAAGAAATTGCACAAGCTTTGTCAAATAAGAAATTGATAAGTGGTACAAATTTGAAGGGACAATGAGTGATGGCACAATACTACAAATGTATTGGGACTAGGGTAAAGAATTTCCAAATACTGTATTTCCAATTGTAGAATGATGACATCTGATAAGTATTTTCTTAAATTTGGATATCTGCCAGAGTTTAAATACTGTACAATTGAAGCGCCAAAAGAACTAAATATTCTAGCAGAATATCTAATGTTTTGGGGAGTTAACCCTATTGAAATAGTTGATACAATGATTCCTAAGATTAATTTTGGATTGAAATACGGCACAAAGGACAGTTATTGTAAATATAGGGATGTGGAGGGGATAGAAAAGAAAATGAAGGATAGATGGTATGAATCAAATTTGAAAGGATTAGAAGAGTATATTAATATTGAGGAATCTTGGGATCGAATTAAAGATTATACGGGATATTATATTAAAGACTTAGACTTTTGGCTTGAAGGGATTGGAGGCGACGTAACAGGGATTGCATTCATTACAGATACAAATACAACAATAGATGGAAGTGACATAGGAGATGAACCTATGGAATTACCCAGCATTGATTTTAAAGAAATTGTAATAGAGTGGCTGGCTTTTATATTAAGAAGCAAAGAAATTTTACCTAAGCCATAACCTACCCAGCCAATTGTTAAAATCAATCGGAAAAAAGCCTGGCAGGAAAAAAGCTTTGGTCAAGGTGCAAGATGGATGGCACTATCAATCAAAGATGCACGGTCATTTGTGGAGAGCTTATCCATGAAGAAAGTCAGTCCAGACTCCTGGCCAGATGGATTAGCACAATCCGATCATAGTCGTACATGTATGATCACCCGTTCAATCGAAGGATTCGTATTTGTCACGGGGATTGATTTGCCCCATTTTGTAAATGCATTGGCTACTAATTTGCCGTCAGAGGATCTGAGTCTTGAGGCATTAACATACGAGTTGGCCCAAGTAAGCAAGCAATATGGAGAGGCAACGTATTACGAGCATTATGACCGCTCTATGCAGCTCAACGGTTATTTCAAAGCCAAGGATGGCAAGTTCATCTACGGCCGCTGGTATGCTGATGGCCAACACTATGAAAAAGGCAAGATCCCAAAAGAGCTCAAGAAACTCATTGATCCCGAATCACCAATGACTCCAACTGCGATGGAGGTTTCAGGGATTTGGGCGATCAATCCTGAGGATTTGGTGTATTTTGAGGTAGTGAAGGGTGCGGAGGTTTGGGTGTTGGAGTTTTGATCCATAAATTACGACGGCAAACCCGGCTTAGGCCTCCCTGGTGACGGTCTCGACAATTACTGGCTGATTGATTTCTACAAGAAGAAACCTTCAGGTAAATACGAAGTAGTGAGTTTGAAATCAACAATAGTGACGAATGGATCTGATTGGGCAAATTCAAACTCGCAACATATAAAAGATTTAAATGATAGATTTATACAGACGACTTTTCCAAGTTGCTCTGGCTGCGACGCACTGAAGGGCATAACAAAAGTTGATGAGGTTAAATTACACATTGTCGTAGAAGACCTTTCGGCTATCAACCAAGCCACATGGATTACGGCAATTAAAAGCAAAATTCTGGATCCTGCAGACCGTGGCAATATCAAAATTATCTTTAGCCAAATCGAATAGAAATGGAAATCAAAAGATTGGACAGAGCCCTGTCCCGAGACGAATGGATAAATGTAGTAGAAGGCAGTATTCACATTACTTCAATTCATGAATTTGAAAAGTCTCCTATCATAAGTTATGGATATGCATTACTTTTTTCAAAAAAGAGGTATGTTGGAAGACTGATATGGTGGGGTATTGAGGGTGTAAAAATAGAAATGGAAAGCAAATTCATCGAAGAAATGTACCCCGCCCTTCAATCCATTGCCCAAGACCTCGGCGCCGAACTCTACTACAACAAAAAGGAAATCTTTGACCCTGAGAAACACCTCCCCAAACCAAAAGTAAAAATCAACAGGAAAAAGACCTGGCAAGACAAAAGCTTTGGTGAGGGTACAAGATGGATGGCACTGACAATCAAAGATGCAAGGTCATTTGTGGAGAGTCTATCCATGAAGAAAGTCAGTCAAGTGGCCTGGTCTGATGGATTAGCACAATCCGATAATAGTCGTACATGCATGATCACCCCTTCAATCGAAGGATACGTATTTGTCACAGGGATTGATTTGCCCCATTTTGTAAATGCATTAAGTGCTAATTTGCCTTCAGAGGATTTGAGTCTTGAGGTCTTAACAGACCAGTTGGTCCAATTAAGCAAGCAATATGGCGAGGCAACTTATTATGAGCACTACGATCGCTCTATGCAGCTCAACGGATATTTCAAAGCCAAGGATGGCAAGTTTATCTACGGCCGCTGGTATGCCGATGGCCAACACTTTGAGCAAGGCAAGATCCCAAAAGAGCTCAAGAAACTCATTAATCCCGAATCACCAATGACTCCAACTGCGATGGAGGTTTCAGAGATTTGGGCGATCAGTCCTGAGGATTTGGTGTATTTTGAGGTAGTGAAGGGTGCGGAGGTTTGGGTGATTGAGTTTTGAATGCTGAAGTATTTCAGCATGAATGGTGTTCATTTTTGTGGCGACATTAATTGGTTTTAGAGTGAGGTAATCTTTAACAGCATTTCACATTCCGCGTTTCGCGAAATGCGGAAAAGTCCTTACCTTTGCACTTATGAGAAAGCATAATGGCATGCGACCCCAGGATATAGCCATCCTGATAAAGATCCTCAGCTACCGCGGCAAGGATTGGAATCTTGTTGGAATGTCCAATGATATCAAGATTAGCATTTCAGAGATCTCTGAATCGCTACAAAGAAGTTATTATGCCAATCTGGTTGACAAATCTAAAAGGATAGTATTTCGCCAAAATTTTTGGGAATTTGTTCAGCACGGCATTCGCTATGTGTTTCCTCAACAACCAGGAGGTTTGGTTCGGGGGATTCCAACTGCCCATTCACATCCAATGATGAAACAGAAATTCATTAGCGACATAAATTATGTATGGCCCGATATCAATGGATGGGAAATGGGATTGAAGGTTGAGCCATTTTACCCCAAACAAGTAGAAGCGGTAAAATCGGATCTGGAATACTATAAATTATTGGCTTTGATTGATGTGATTCGAATTGGAAAGGTGCGCGAAATCAAGTATGCGAGTGATCAATTAAAGCAAGCAATCTTATATGAGCCATCAAACTAATGTAACCAGAATTAAGGCTGTTTCAAACGCTTTAAAGGCATTGAATGTCAAAGTTGTATTTGTGGGTGGGTCAACGGTTTCTTTTTATTCTGATCGCCCAAGTTTAGAAGTGAGACCTACTGACGATGTCGATTTACTGGTAGAAATTTTAAATTATAAGGAAAGAACACAAATCGAAGAAAGACTTCGCATATTGGGCTTTTCGCATGATTTGGAATCTGGCATAGTTTGCCGTTACTTGATTGAAGGGATCACTGTGGATATAATGCCAACGGAAGATCCTTCAATTGGATTTACTAATATTTGGTATTCGGAAGGGTTTAAATTTTCTGTACAATATGTCATTGACGATCAAAATATTATAGAGATTTTGGATGCACCATACTTTGTTGCCACCAAATTTGAAGCTTTTGGAAGCCGTGGTAGGAACGATGGAAGGACCAGTGAGGATTTTGAGGATATCATATTTGTTTTAGAAAACAGGAAAGCGATCTGGGAGGAAATGAACAATGCGGGGACGGATTTGAAAAATTATCTGAAAGCTAAGTTTAGAAACTTATTGTCGAACAACAACATTGTTGAATGGGTATCGGGTCATATAAGTACTGAAAATCATTTCGCAGCTAATCGAATCCTAGAGGAGATTTTTAATTTTGTGGTTGAAGATAAATAGTGGATGGAATGGAAATAATAATTTGAATCCCTTGCTATATGTATTAAGGGTATAGGTATATTTTTTTAAATTATGAAAGAGAGACGATTGAAAACAAAACAATTTAGGCGATAGACTAGTTTTTTGTTGCCGGAATATTTATGATCTTCATAGATCAGTTGAGGAAATCCTCAAAACCACAACCCCTCCCTCTCCCCCTGCATATAATCTATCAACAATTCCTCTCCGGCCTCGATCAAGCGCAGACTGTAGAAATGGATAAGTTGATTGTCAAAGTCCATGTCGTATCCAACATTGGGGTTAGCGGAATGATTGAACAAGGAGCCGAAGCCAAGCGCTATTGCCGCTTTTTGTTCATTAGCGTCCCATGAGAAGTAGAAGTCGTGCAAACGGGTACTATGGATCGACATTCGATCTGAGGAAGAAAGGACAATGACAGGACAGATTTCAAGGAGCTCGCCCGACTCTATCGTATCGGCACAGAAGATCCCACGTCCAGCTATTGGACTATCAGCAAAGTATAAAGCGGGATGTCGTTGCATACGCGAAAGGTACGCGCTTAAAATTCTAATTGCAAAGTGCCTCTCAGGCCTAGCCCCTGAACGCCCCATAAGCTGGGAACTTCCGGATTGTTGACATAAGTCAGTCGACGAACAAGATCAATGCGTAAAACCTTGAAAATATTGGATATCCCAAAGCCAACTTCCATATATGGAGTATTCTGTAGTGTAAATGTCGTTGGATTGCCCTCCGTATCTTCAGGAAATTGGATCTGCTCGCTATTATTGATATTTGGATTATTGGCATCCGACAAGGAGCCGTAGAGTATTTTGAAACTCAACACTTCTCTCAATTTCAATTGCTTAAACAGCGGTATCTTATTAAATATCAGTCCATTGAAATAGTGTTCCGCATTTAAGCCCACAAAAGCATCGCTGGCAAACTCGAGGAAATTCATCATGTTGTAAGCACCCGATTGGTAGAAATAACTCTGATTGGCCCTTGGCAGTAGTAATAACGGGTAAGGAACTTCGCCCCATAGCTTGCCCGCCTCCAGATTGAGTATGGTATAGCCCAAAGGGGAAATATGCAGCCTTTTGGAAATCTGCAGATTCAGCTTTTGATACTCGTAGCCACTGCCAAAAACTCCAGAAATGCCTTGCGTGTATTTTAGTGTAAATACCGGGTACTCGGAATTGATTCTGGCGCGAATGATCTTACCCTGATAATACTGTTCATGTGGTGCAAATCGCAACCTTACTGAGGCTTCAGAGGTATTGATATCACTGATATATTCTGTGGAATTGCCAACATTGGTCCTGAAACTAAGGCTACCCAATGCGGATTGATTTCGGTTTTCGACTTGCAACTGATACGAAAACCCATTTTTGTACTCACTGACATATTGCAGCTTGGCGCTGGTATTCATCAACATCTGAGTTGGATTGCCTCTGCGAAATGACATCACTATCCCATCTTCAGTATAGAAATCAGTTACTTGCCCTGGAAATATCACATCATGCTGATAGGAGGCCTGAATGAAATGTCTGGGATTTTGCAGGAAATTCGAATTGAATGAATAACCGACTGAACCCATGTATTTAAGCTTCTGGTCCTTGAAACCATAGGCCAAATAACCATCGAGGAATATTCTCTTGTTGAAGTGCAGGTTAGTCATACCCCCTAATCTGGTCCTGAATCCTTCGATAGGATTGTAAGCTCCCCAGGCAGTAACAGGCCCAATGTCCCAATTGCCTGATGTAAAATAGCCGCTGATCAGGATAAATGAGATATCAAGTCCTTTTTTGAAGGCATCGACTCCTTGCACGCTGTCAATGAGTTGGTAGGCGCCCTTCTCCCGGTCTGTAAGTGCTATTGGACGGGCAATCTCCCAGTAACCTTCGCTCTTGGAATTGGATGCCACCAAATCGACTGGAGGGGCACTCTCATCATAAATAGCAGGGTCTGTATGCTCCGCAAAGCTATAATCGGATATGAATGTGGTCTTTTCGCCCAAAATGCCTTGCTTGCCAGTTGGATTGAGGTGAAGATCGATGCTTACTTTTTCGTAAGTCAACAACCTTACAGAATCGCCAAATGAGCTATAGTCTTGCTCGATCTTGATTGCATTGGTAAAGTTGAGATTGATCTCCTTTGGTATCTCGAGTTTGACCTTGTACACGGCATAGGATCCATCATTGACGATGTACAGATGCCCAATAAAGCACAGGTCAGTCTTATTGCGTGGAAAGAATGCAAGTGCAACGCAGGATACGCCATTGATCTCCACCGTGTCTTCAAGATAATATCGATAGTAAGCCGGCGCCATATTGGCCAATGGGCTGATAAAATAATTTGTAATTATCTTGATCTTAGGCTCATAGACGTCGATCGGCGTGAATAGGGAATTGACATAATCTGAAATGCCCTTGTTGTCGAGATATTTCTTTAGCTCAGTACGTTTGACGGCATGCTGTATCTCGGAGAGATGCTTTGGCTCCTTGCGATAGTAAAAACTCGACTTAGTTTCGCGCATATAGAATGGCAACACAGTGGACTGTGCAAATTCGGAACTATCGATGTGGTCCAAAACAAAGCGCATGGACTTGAGCTTGGTCGAAAAGAGCTTAGTCGCATGGATATGCGTCAGATCGAGCTCCAACTTTTCATAGCGATCGTAACTATAGAAATTGAGCGCTTCTTTGCGGTTGGATGCAGCCTTGTCGATGACCATTTTGACCAGATCAACAGCAGGATTGTTCTTATTGCGATATCGACCTGAGCTTATGGTCACTTCCTTAAGCCTTTGGCCACTTGCCATAAGGGCTATTTTCAACTCAAATGGGCCTTCACCCTCAAGTACGATGACTTTGTCTTCATAACCTATGTATGAAAATGTCAGGCTGACCTTTTGAGTGTCAAATTTGGTGCTGAAATAGCCCAGTGAATCTGTGATAATGCCATTTTCGGTGCCTGTGATATAGAATGTAGCCATAGCTAGCGGCTCACCACTAGTGCTATCGACAACAGATCCTGACACCAACATTTGCTGTTGCGCATGAATCCAATGGCCGGATATCAGCAACAGACAAATTAGGGTTTGCCTGAAAATGTTGAGAAAATTATGTGTTCCGATTCTTAGCACTAAACGACTGGGATTAAACACTTAAACATCAATTGATCCAATTTGATTCCAATTTGAGAAAAAGCTTGCAAAATGACTATGCTCTATGTACGTTTTCATTGCCCAATTGGTTGTAAAACTTTTGTTTCAATGCTATTGAAATAAAAAGAGCCCTGATTTGCATCAGAGCTCTTCGATATTTTGCTTTGGCTGTCCTAAGATTTTAGACCCAACTTACTTTTGATGTCTTTTGGCAGACCATCCTTGTGTAGTAGTAATGCAGTGGTTTTGTATTTCACAAAATTCTTGCTCACGTACAAGTATCCTTTGTAATCATTGGATTCGCCCCATGAATTCTTTACGATATAGTACTCTCTGCCATTTTGATCAGTTGCAATGCCTGTTATCTGCATCCCGTGATCATCAGTGGTAGTGTAGTTGTCAAATGCTTCTTGGCGCATTTCCTTAGTGATGGTACGCTCAGGCTTTGGTCCTTCAAACATTGTCTTTTTTTCGTCATCTGACATGTCAGCAAATTCCTTTACAGGAACATAAGCAACACCGTTTTTCCAGGAGAAATATTTCTCGCTCACATCAGTGGCCCAAACGATGGAATAACCTGTTTTGAGGGCATTGTCCACGATACTGGTCAGATCATCCATGCTCACATTATAAGCATCTTGCAGCGCCCAGTTGTCAGGCACGATCATCATCGTTTTTTGATACAATGGCTTGTCGTTGTAATTCAGCACTTCGACATAGTCATCAGCATTGATACCAACCACTTCCTTTGAAAAGGTCATTGGTGTGTACTTTTTGCCATTGTAGCTAAATTCCTTAGGAACTTCGCCTAGGTAGGTGTCGATAGTCGCAGTAATTGCTTTTTTCCATACTGGTGTCAACTGGCCGTTTGGATTTTTGATCAGGGCCTCAAGCATTGCTTTGACCATGGCTTGCATTTCACCAAACTTGTTCTTAGAAGTGCCATAGTTTAGGCCTTCATATGCCTCCTGCGGGAGCGCGCCATATTTGCGCAACATATTGATCACATCATGTGCTTCACCACCGTCACCAAGCGTGACAGCTCCGTTCATACGAACATACATGTCAGCTTTGTCGATGTACGAGCAGCGGGCAGTATAGATATCAGCAAGATCGACTGGTTTCTTGCCCATGCGGATCATCTCCGACTCTAGGAATGAATTTGAGGAATACGACCAACAGGTTCCTGAGGAGCCTTGGTTTTTGACAGAAGTTGCTTCCACGTTCATTATGGGAGTGAATACGTAAGCTTCTTTACTGCCCTCCGTCTTGTTGTCTTTCAGTTTGTTGATCAAGTCGTCCTGTCCCCAGGCTGTCGCCGTGATTATCAGACAGGAAAAAAGCAAAAGCCCTATTGATTTCATCTTTATTTTTTGTTTGGTGAACAAAGAGTTTGAACAAAGTTTGTTCGGAGTGCAAAACTAATGAAATGGTTTTAATTCTGAGGCTATGGGAAAATGTATCCTTGCAATTTCGACCAACCAGGTCAAAAAGGCTATAAAATTCGCTAGTTCTGTATGGAATTTTGCAAAAGCTTGCTCTCTTGCTTTGTACCAGATCAATAAATACTAAAAAATCAAGAAAATGTCAAGCGCCGAAACGAGTACCAGAAGTACCAAAAGAGCATGTTCAGAATGTGGAACAGTCATCAATGGTCGAACAGACAAGAAGTTTTGTTCAGACTACTGCCGGGCGAGCTTTCACAATAAGAAGAAGGGGGAAGAAAGCCCGGTTTTGAAGGAGGTTCTCATGATATTGCGCAAGAATCGGAGTATCCTGCAGGACTTAATTGAATGTGGCAATAGGACAATTTCCAAAGCCCGATTGATATTGAAAGGCTTCGCTTTTGATTTCAATACGCATCAAATCGTTCAGAGCAATCGAAATCCCTTGTATTTTTGCTTCGAATATGGGTATCAGAATGTCAATGATGAGGTAGTTTTGCTTCTCGACAATGAATCCAGTCTGCAAGAAATGACTTCACAAGGCTCATAAAGTATTTAGCAAATCAACTATTCTAAAAGCGTGTTTGACTCTACCCAAAATAAGAAAAAGAAGACTCCCGCGCAGGCATTACCCTTGATGCAGAAGTTCTGTGCTTATCAGGATAGATGTCATCAGGAGTGTCGATATAAGCTCTTGGATTATGGAGTGTATGGCGACGATTTGGAGGAAATATTGGCCGCTTTGGTCGAGGAAGATTACCTCAACGAAGAACGATTTGCCCGCTCGTTTGTGCGTGGTAAATATCGAATGAAGAAATGGGGAACGGTGCGCATCATCATGGAACTCAAGCAGCGCAAGATCTCAGCCTATTGCCAAAAAATGGGTTTGTCAGAGATCGATCCTGAAATCTATATGGAAAACCTGCAGAGTCTATTGAGCCGAAAATTGGAACTATTGGAGCAGGAGCCAAAAGCACAGCAAAAGCCCAAACTCTATGATTACGCTCTGCGCAAAGGATATACCGGCTCTGAAATCGCCGAGGAATTGAAAAATCTAGGATTCTAAGTCAGTATCAAAATTCCTATCGGAACAAATTCTTGATAACTGGATCTTTTGCGATCGCAAATACGCGATTGAACACATCCGGAATCAGTGGCCGCAGTTCGTCCAATAGTTCTTCCAGAGGTCTGGTCTTATCTCTGTTTTGCAACAGGATTTCGGTGTCTTTGAGCATCCGTTGAGAGATTTTGTCCAGTCCATTTCTGGATTCCTTGTATTCGGCGATGGCAGCGTACCAAGGGATATTTGGAAGATAGACCGCTTTTTCTGTGTATTTCTTATCCTTGTCATTCAGTTTATATTTCCTGATGACGGAAACCAATTTGTCAAATTTTGTCTGAAATAGCAGGCTCTCCAGGTACGCTGAAAAGAAGATATGCCAACGATACTTGAAGATCTCTTTCTTGTACACTTTGAGAAACGTTTCTGCATATTGCTCGGCGGGCTTGTACTGCTTGTTTGCAATCAGGCATTTGGTATAGAACGCGACATAACCCACACGACTGTGCATATTTTTGGTCGCCTTGGCTTCCTGAAATGCCTCCCGCATGATTTTTAGCGCCTCATCAGGTCTTTGCAATCTCAGCAGAACAGCCGAAAGATTGTTGACGTAATGGATGTAATCGCTGTTTTTTTCCCTGATGGAGAGATATCCAAAATAGACGGCCTTTCGTAATCTTCAAACTTCGAATGCAAGAGCAGGCGATTGCTGTAATAATTGAGCAAGAGGCGCTTGGAGTAGTACTTACCGCTGCTAAACCATTCGTCCAACTGGTCATATGCCTTGCTGAGGACTTCAAATTGACGATAATTGAAATAGAGAAAAGTCAGCCTGATCAAAGCCATATATCTATTGTGTCCATCTATCTCCGAATCCTGGAATATGGAGGTCAACCAATCTTCCCATTGACGCGAATGATCGCTTTCCTGGGAATATTGATCGGTGATGTCGAGGGTAGCCTGATGTATTTTTTCGCTAACAGATTTGGCGTGGAGGTAGGCTTCCTTATGTTTTTGTATGAATTCGTCAGTGATAGCGTGTTCCGAAAAACGCAACCTGATCAGGAGGAAGTCTCTAAAATCATTGGCGAGTTCGTAGAATTTGACAAAGTAGAAATGCTTAGCATCAACTCTGTCGATCTGTCGCAGCAGATCCTTTTCTGCTTCGGGCGTTATCGTGTCGGTGAGAATCTGAAGATCGAGATGATGGATCCACTCTAGGTAAGCGTCAACATCGATTTCTTCAAGCTTCTCGATGATCCACTGCTTGAGGTTGGAGTACTTGCGTTTGTCCAGATCCTCATCACATCCTTCATGATTCGTGATTTTCCTGCAGTTGTCATCCATCTGCTGGAGTATGGCCAGTTTCTTGTCATCCTGAAAATGCTGCACAGCAAGGAGATACCCTGTCTCATGAGGCAATAATTTGGAAGCGAAGTCCGAGAATTTTTGAAGTTTTGGTCTGGCCATAGTCAAAAATAAAAAATCAAAACAAATCCAATGCCTGTTTGGGTCAATATATTATTAAATATTGATTATCAGACCTGTAATTTTGATTCTGATGCCATTTGACCATAGGTCAACCAATAAATTTTGACCCTCGGTCAACTACACTTTTGGCGACTTAGGATAAGCCACTTCTGTGGAGAAATGAAAAATCAGCGAATGGGTGATATTTTTTGCTAAAAATTGATAGTCAAATGTATATGTATTCGATTTATATTTTATATTTGTCCAGAATTCCCCAATAATTCAGTGAGTCCTTATTGATTACACTACGGATGCCAAGCGCATTCTTGGTGCTTTGTACTTCGATTTCAAACTAAGGCTCATGTCGAAAACTACCAATGCTTTGCTTGCAAGGCTGACCATGAAGAATCTGATCTTCGGTTTAGCTCTGTTAATTAGCGGCTCATTCTCTGGTCCACTTTTTGGTCAATATCTGATTCAAAAAGTTCTGGCGCCCAATTCCTTTATTGATATTTCGCAGGCCCCTAATAAATTGGTATTTCTCCCAGGGAGCACCCAGGCTGTCGTCAATCCTCTTATTGCATCTATGCCTTTTGGTTGCGATGTACTTGCTGGGGTGATTCCTTTCAATGTAAGTACTTACGGCGCAGTGTTCGTGGATAATGTATCCACTGTGCTGCCAGCTATGAATCAGCCAACATTTAATGGAAATCTAGTGTCGACCATCGTACCGCTTTGGGACGAATGGGTTATCGATACGAATGATGCTTTGAGCGGCGTGTATTTTAAGCAAAACGCCGATACACTGATTTTCCAATGGAACCGGATGCGTATTGCTCCATTTGTCAATGACCTCAATACGGTTACTTTTCAGTTGCAGATATTTACCTCTAACGGCAAGATGCTGATGGTATATACGGATGTGGATGCGACTGGTTTTGTACACGATCAGGGGGCTAGTGCAAGTGCAGCACTTATGGGTGTGGCTAGTACATCAGTATCTTATAGTTTCAACGAAGCAAATATTCAGGATGGATCTGGACTGTGGTTTATTCCCATTCAAGTCAATGGTTTTGATCCGGGGTCAGGAGCCTGTCAACCTGATTTGTCCTATAGAATGCAACTGTATGCTACAGTCGATGCAGACACTAGTGGACAAGGCACGGTTGTCCTCCAAGAGATCTGGCCAACATTATTGCTCAATGACCAGGAATTTGCCTTAAGTCATGATGGGCTGATACCCGATTCTATCTATTTTCTTGGCGATGGCGAAGATCAGTATCTGTTCATGCATTTTGTCAATTCATCATCGGCTTGCGATTTCATTCCCTTGATTGATATCCCAACGGATGACTGCGGCAATGTATGTGTTCCAATTTGCCAGGATACTGTCAACGTTTCAATGGATGCCGCGTGCCAAGCAGAAATATTGCCAGGCACAGTCCTCGAACTAAACTCAGGCTGCCCGGGTGCTCACTATCAGCTTTCGCTCGATGATGGGGTTAACGTATACGAAAATGAGAATTATTTGTTGCTTCCCTTAGCTATTGTCGATGGAATCTATCCCCTGGTCATCACCGATTTACTATCGGGAAATAATTGTACTACGATATTGAGAATTGAAGATAAGCTTCCGCCCTTTATCGTGCCGGAAGTCACCATCATATCATGTGCTGATATCCTATTGAGCGACCTGAGCCGAGTAGTCACTGATGCCTGTAATGGCGATGTTCAGACCCAAGCCACGGCCCAGATGGCAGTCGATATCGCAGATTGCAATAGTCCATATTCATATCTGTTGCCAGTGCAGCAGATCGTTGTAGATACTTATGGCAACCGCGATACGGTCATTGATACATTGTACGTGACCCGTTTTGACACTGCATTGGTCATCATTCCAATCAACTACTCCAACGGCAACGGCAATGCATTGTCTTGCAATCCAGCAAACCAACCTTGGGACCTGAATGGCAATGGATATCCGGACCTAAATGAAATCGAAGGCCCAATATATGAAGGAATGCCACTGATGATTGGCATGCCTTACTGCAATATTGTAGTCGATTTTCATGAAGACACCTTCAATATGGCCTGCCTCACCAAATATGTCCGAAGCTGGCAAGTGCTCGATGATGAATGCGGATTGGATATCAGTTATACCCAAACTATTGAAGTTCTAAAAGATTTGGGTCCACAGATGGTTTGCCCTGCAAATCAGATCAAAACTACAAATGCCGGCAATTGTCAGGCCATGGTATTCCTTGCCTATCCGGTGATTACACCTGGCTGCAGTCCGACGGCACGAGTCGAAGTAGACTATGGCACAGGCATTATCTTTTCACTTCCACTAGTAGGACAGACGGTACTTATGCCTGTTGGAATACATACTGTGACTTACACTGTATATGATCAATGTGACAACTTCGTCAATAATGTCTGCACATTCACGGTGCAAGTGCGCGACAATACAAATCCTATCGCAGCTTGTGTCAAGAATGTGGTGGTCTCTCTCAATAATCTTGGCCTTGCCTCCGCTTTGGCTTCATCCTTCAATCTTGGTTCCTACGACGAATGTGGCGGTATCACTTTTGATGCCAAGCGCATGTTGCCAAATCTGGCCTGTGGTATCGACAGCACTTGGAATGACACGGTTTATTTCTGTTGCAACGACGTATTGAATAGTCCCATTTTGGTCCTGTTCAGAGTTACTGATTCAGGGGGAAATCAAAATATTTGCATGGTAAATGTTACTGTGCAAGACAAGCTAGCTCCGGGTATTACCTGTCCACCTAACGTGACGGTCAATTGCGGAGTGATATATGATTCATTGGATGTCGGAGCAGTATTTGGCAATGTTGAGACCGATCCAAATCAAGTAGATGCGATTTATTTGCCGCAGTTTGTCGGCTTTGACCTGCAAGGTGATCCAATATATACCAGTCAATTGGTCGGTTACGACGGATTGGCATTTGACAATAACTGTTCGATCAACCTAGTCGTAAAGGACACTACCATATTCAATATCACCAACTGTGGAGTAGGCAATATTCTTCACATTTTCTCTACCCAAGATGGAAATGGCACGGCTGTCTGCACCCAGACTATAACCGTGGTGGATTACGATCCTTTTGAAGAAGCAGATATTACATGGCCTGGCGACACCTCATTGTATAGTGCTTGTATGGGCATCAGTTTAGAGCCAGGAGACCTGCCAGCAGGCTACAATGTGCCGGTATTGAATGGCGATCCTTGCGATCTGACAGGTATCGGACATGAAGATTTCATATTCACAAATACGACTAATGGCGCTTGCGGTAAGATCATAAGACGCTGGAGGGTGTTGGACTGGTGCCAATATCAAGCCAATAATCCCAATAGTCCGGGCATCTGGATGCACGATCAGGTGATATTCATTTTTGATACAATAGCACCTGTGATGGACACCTTGGCGGATTTGGTCATTTGTTCTTACGACAGCACTTGCTTTAGCCAGCTATTGAATCTCAGTGCCAATGGAATTGACAATTGCACGCCGGCCTCTGACCTTGTATGGTCCTATCAGATTGATTTATTCTCCGATGGAGTATTTGACTTATATGGAAATGGCAAGCAACTGAGCACAACATTTCCCCTTGGAAATCACAGAATACGTTTCGAAGCGCGAGATCGCTGCGGCAATACTGGCAGAGTCTGGCAAAATCTTGAAATCAACAATTGTAAATCTCCTGCAGTATTCCTGATACATGGTCTGGCCGCTAATTTGGTGCCAATGGATACCACTGGCGACGGCATTCCGGATGCTGCCATGGTGACTGTTTTTGCAGAAGACTTTGATGCTGGAAGTTCGGCCTCTTGCGGCGGTGATCTAGTATTTAGTTTTGATATTGGTGGCCTGATAAGCTCGATCACATTTGATTGTCAAGATCTCGATCCTAATACTGACAGCACTTACATCGTATTGCCAGTGTACGTTACAGATCAATATGGCAATCAAGGCTCACTCATTACTTACGTTTATTTGCAAGACAATACAGGCTTCTGCGCTACTGGCACCAAGTCAATGATTGCGGGTAAGATCGGTACAGATCAAGATCAAATGATCGAAGGCATTCAGCTCAAGATTTCGGGAGCAAATCTTGCCCCAACGGAGACTGGGAGTAATGGAGGATATCAATTCATGTCACTGGATCAAGGGGTTGCTTATGAAGTGATTCCGAGCAATGCCAATGATCCTACCAATGGCGTGAATACTACAGATATCTTGTTGATTCAGAAGCATATACTAGGATTGTTGCCGCTGCAAAAACCAACATCCTGGGTGGCAGCTGATGCCAATATGGATGGCAAATTAAGCGCGGCGGATCTTGTCGAGTTAAGAAAAATCATCCTCCTTAAAAATGACAATTTCAAAGACAATTATTCTTGGAGATTTGTGCGCAAAGATTTCAACTTTGTCAATCCAACACATCCCGTGATAACTGGATTCCCAAGTACATACCAGATTCCTAGCTTAGGTTCGCCAATGATGCATGCTGATTTCTTAGGTGTCAAAATGGGTGATATCAATGGCAATGCCAAGACTAGCCAATTCAATGCCCTCGAAAGCCGAATGGAGCCCAATCCATTCATCTGGACCATGGACGATATCGAGGTAAAAGAGGCTGCAACAATGCAGATTCCGATCAAAGCGGATCAACAAGGCATGCTTTATGGTTTCCAGTTGACATTAGAGCTCAATTCGGATCTCTGGAAAAATCTGGAGATTGCTTCCGGCTTGATCACGCTCGACGAAGGAAATCTGAATATGGATCATATCGAAGATGGCTATATCTTAATAAGCTGGTCTAGCGCTGAAGGCGTTCGATTGACCGAAGGAGCGACGCTATTTTCGATCAATGGTGAGCGCAAATCAGGAGGATGGCTTTCAGATGGCTTTACGATCACCGATCGCATCATGCAATCTGCTGTCAATTCAGAAGCCAATCTGGAGCAGGGATTACATCTAAGATTGAACCGCGGTCAATTGCAGCTCGATACAAGGGATCAAATCAGCCTTTACCAAAACATACCCAATCCATTCAACAGACAGACTATCGTCGGCTTTTACTTGCCGTCAGCGCAGCAGGTCCATCTTCGCTTAACTGACATTAGTGGTAAAGTGATAGTGGATAAGCAACAGACATTTGAGAGGGGTTATCAAGAATGGCAGATCGACAGCAAATCGCTGCTAGGTGCAGGTTTGTACTTCTATCAATTAGAGGCAGGAAATTTCCTTGCTACCAAAAAGATGATTCTTGTCAATTAGATATCGTTTTCCTTGAGCATTTTGAAGGGCTGTCCACGTTTGGGCAGCCTTTCTTTTTGGAAGATTATTGAGTGCTTAGAACCACAGGCTTCGACTCCCTCAGCCACCGGTTCTACTGTTTTTTAGTAAAAGCGCTTGAAAAATCACAGGGGTGATTTTTCAAGCGCTTTACCCCCCTTTTTAGGAAATTGAACGGTCCCTGAGCGGAGCCGAAGGGTGATCACTTTGCCTCGATATGCCGTTGGAACGACACGATTTTTATCGGAGCCGTTCGAAGCCCGGTGTTTCCAAGCAAAAAACCCAGAAAAATGAATTTTGAAAAAGCTCCCCTTTATTCGCATGATGTCATGAAACAAAGCACGGGTAGGGCTGGCCCCTACCCACGTATCAGCAGAATGCTTAGTCGAAGCAAACTCCCAAACTCCAGATTCTCCCAAACTCCAGATTTTCCCAAACTCCCGATTCCGTTAGCGAAGCGCCCTTGTCGCATAGCGGTAAGCGCCGACACGTCAGGTCAAGATTTCACCTTCGTCAGGGTTTTAAACCACTGACGAAGTCCTCCCAACACTTAGATTGCGGTGCCTGACGAAGATCTTACATTGTGGAAATTGATTCTAAGTTTGTTGATCTTATTCGGCATTTCCCAAAAGTCGCTTTGATCAACTGTCGTGATGGTCCTTCAGGTCCTTCGAAGCGGCCAAAAGTTTGATGAATTTGGGGAAGTAAAAACCCAGAAAAATGCATTTTGAGAAAGCTCCCTTTCAATCGCATGATGTCATGAAACAAAGCACGGGTAGGGCTGGCCCCTACCCACGTATCAGCAGGATGCTTAGTCGAAGCAAACTCAATTCTTAGACGTGGAAGGGTAGTATTAATTGGGAAGAGCATGGATCGCAGCTCTGTGTTCAGCGCAGGCCATTGGGTCAGCGCAGTTTAGTGTTGTAGCGGTAAGGCATGCCTTACCGCTACAATAGATTTGAGAAAATATTTCAATTC
>JBDSUZ010000236.1:0-32619 GCA_039927395.1 Saprospiraceae bacterium
TGAAGATCGTTTCCAAGAAAAAGGAGGAACTCGACTCTGCCAATGAGTTGAGAATAAAGGAATTGGAGCAAGTCGCCAGACTTACTGAAGCCGAGGCTAAAGAGCAATTACTCCTGGCTGTCAAAGGCAAGGCAGAAAATGACGCCATGGTGCTAACCAGGGAGACTTTGGAATACGCCCGATTGAACGCCAATAAAGAAGCCAAAAAGATCGTGATCCAAACCATCCAAAGGATGTGTGCGGAATATACTATTGAAAATACAGTATCAGTATTTAACCTTGAATCAGATGATATCAAAGGTCAGATCATCGGTAGGGAAGGAAGGAACATCAGGGCATTGGAAGCTGCAACGGGTGCTGAAATTGTTGTCGATGACACACCGGAGGCAATCGTCATTTCGAGTTTTGATCCGATAAGAAGAGAAATAGCACGCCTTGCTTTGAAAAAATTGGTCGCTGATGGACGTATCCACCCGGCTCGTATCGAAGAAGTCGTTGCTAAGACTAAGAAACAATTGGAAGAGCAAATCATCGAAATCGGTGAGCGCACAGTGATCGAACTCGATATCCACGGTCTTGACCCTATGTTGGTTCGTATGGTAGGACGTATGCGATATCGCTCATCATACGGGCAGAATTTGCTCAAGCACTCAATTGAAACAGCTAACCTTTGCGCAGTGATGGCAGCGGAGCTAGGCCTCAACGCCAAACAAGTCAAACTGGCCAAAAGAGCCGGCTTGCTG
Organism: Saprospiraceae bacterium; assembly: GCA_039927395.1. Classification (GTDB taxonomy): domain Bacteria; phylum Bacteroidota; class Bacteroidia; order Chitinophagales; family Saprospiraceae; genus JBDSUZ01. The sequence continues at coordinate 744 of JBDSUZ010000236.1, forward strand.
CACGATATAGGAAAAGTAGCTGAAGAAGAAACTGAGCTTTCGCATGCGATACTCGGTATGCAACTTTGCGAGAAAGTCAACGAGCATCCGAATGTCATCAACGCAGTAGGTGCCCACCATGACGAGGTCGAAATGAATAATATTATCGCTCCAATCATTCAGGCTTGCGATGCGATATCAGGAGCAAGACCAGGTGCCAGAAGGGAAATCCTCGAGAGTTACCTCAAACGTATCACAGAGCTCGAAGAACTTGCCTTGTCGTACGAAGGCGTGCAAAAAGCTTTCGCAATGCAGGCTGGTCGCGAACTTAGGGTTATCGTTGAAAGTGAAAGAGTTACGGATGATAAAGCAGATGACTTGTCATTCCAGATTTCACAGAAGATCCAAAACGAAATGCAGTATCCAGGTCAGATCAAGGTAACGGTGATTCGCGAAAAGAGAGCGACCACTTACGCGAGATAAATCATAAGCAATTCATTCTTAATGCCCTTTTGGTTTCCAAAAGGGCTTTTTTTTTCCCTCATTAGCATTTTGCCTCGAATCGTTGTTACAAAATACATGCTTTTGAATCCATAATTTTTGCACAAAATCTGAAGGATAAATTATTGCTTTCGGAATAATATTTGGCATTTTAGCATTAAGTCAAAATCGTTAAAAATGCAACAGTCGCACAGTCGTAAATACCATTGAGTTACGCAGTAAAAAAAACAAAAATTGCTTTTTGTTCCGCTTTGAATTGGCTACATTTGCAGCGGATTTGGAACTAAAGCAAATTTTATATTGCTAAAATTTCAAATTACACTTCAGATTCAAAGAAGAACGGATTCATGAAACGACTGTCACAAGCTTTTTTTAGGGGGATCAACAGTTGCTGCTTAGGCATCGCAGCATTCGTTTTGGTATTCAGTTTGAATGCTTCTGCACAGCATGAACAGGCGCCAAGGGCAGATTCAACTACGCAAATAGAGGCAACAGAAGTTCATGAAGGTGATGCCGCAAATGCACATGAGGAAGAAGGACAGAAGGGGGGACGATTTGATCCTACTGACATGATTCTAAATCACATTGCAAATTCCAATGAATTTCACCTTTGGGGCCACGTAGCAGTGCCTCTTCCTTGCATCTTATATTCCAAAGAAGACGGGTTCACAAATTTCTTTTCCTCCAAGCTTCATCATGGCGAAAAAGCTTTCAACCGCTACGTTCTCGATCACGGAGTAGTTCGTAGAGTTTTAGATCCTTCATTTCCAAGTGCGGAAGTAGAAGTGGGTCATGTACGCCACGAAAAAGTAGCCGGGGGCGAAATTGGATATTTGACATTCGAAGGAAAAGAATACCAGCTGGAAAAGGCTACGACCTTGCTTGCAGGAACATCTTTCTACGATTTTTCGATTTCGAAGAATGTATTTTCGATGCTTTTGTCAGGCTTGCTTTTGCTGTGGATCTTTATCTCAGTAAGCCGCAAATACAAAAAGCGTGGAAATGTAGCTCCCAAAGGGCTGCAGAATTTCATGGAAATCATGGTTCAATTCATCATCGATGAGGTAGCCAAACCGATGTTGGGCAAGAACTACCAAAGATTTTTGCCATTCATCTTGACGATCTTCTTTTTCATATTAGTCAACAATTTCCTAGGCTTGATTCCTATTTTCCCGGGAGGAGCCAACATTACTGGAAACTTGTCGACAACGCTAACCTTAGCTCTATTCACGTTTTTCATTACGCTGTTCAACAGTAAATCATACTACTGGCAACATATCTTATGGATGCCAGGTGTACCAGTTCCAATGAAATTGTTCCTTGCACCAATTGAAATAATGGGCATTTTCATCAAGCCAATTTCCCTCATGATCCGGTTATTTGCCAATATCACGGCAGGTCACATCATCATCCTGAGTTTGGTTGGATTGATATTTGTATTTGGCAATGCCGGTGAATCCCTGGGAGGAGGTATCGGTGGTGCATTGGTTGCTATTCCTTTTACTTTATTTATGAACGTCATCGAGATAATTGTTGGTCTGATTCAGGCCTTCATCTTCGCCATATTGTCTGCTTCCTATTTTGGAGCTGCATTGGAGGAAGGTCATGGCGAGCATCATTGATATATTGACTAGGCATTTGCCTGGGCTTTTGATTTTGTAACTTTTTAAATTTTGATACAATGGTAGGTTCAATTGCAGCCATCGGAGCAGGTCTCGCCGCTATCGGCGCAGGTATAGGTATTGGTCTTATGGCTGGTAAAGGTATGGAAGCCATTGCCCGTCAACCTGAAGCTGTTGGTGACATTCGTAACAACATGTTGATCTTCGCAGCTTTTATTGAAGCGGTGGCATTGTTCGCAGTGGTTGTAGCATTCTTAGGAACGAGATAATCCAGGCGAAAACAGACAAGACCAGGGTGTAACGGTTGGTTACACTCAGGTCTTATTTCAATTGTCTTTCTTTTTATCAAGATAATTCACCAGATATGGTTTTTCTAGCTGAGTTTACAGTAATGACCCCTGATCCGGGGCTGATCTTTTGGACCACCCTGGTCTTTGCAACACTATACTTTTTGTTGACAAAATTTGCATTTAAGCCTATCGCTGAAGCGCTCAAAAGCAGGGAAGACTCAATTGCCGATGCATTGGCTTCTGCCGAAAATGCTCGTAAAGCAATGGCCAACCTCAAATCAGAAAACGAAGCATTGTTGGTGCAAGCCCGCGAAGAGCGTTCTCAGATATTGAAAGAAGCAAAGGAAACCAAAGACGCGATAGTTGCCGAGGCAAGAACCAAGGCAAAAGAGGAAGCGATGAAAATCCAGACAAGTGCCCTTGCCGAGATCGAAAATCAAAAGAGAGCTGCAATTCAGGAGATCAAAACGCAATCTGCCCAAATGGCGTTGAGTATTGCCGAAAAGGTGATCCGCAAAGAATTGCAAAGCAATGAGGAAAATGTCAGACTAGTCAAGTCACTTGTCGACGATATCAAAATGAACTGATCATTCGCCTGAATTTCGCATTATGTCACTGTCCCAAATAGCTTTCCGTTACGCCAAATCCATATTGGATTTGAGTAAAGAACGCAATAGTACTGAGAAGATTCTCCAAGACATGCATCAATTGCAAGCAGCAATGAAGCAGCGTGATTTTGCCTTGTTTTTGCAAAGCCCTATCATCCAGGCTTCAAAGAAGGCTAGCGTTATGAAAGCCATTTTTGCGGATAATCTTGATGTGATGACCTTCAGTTTTATTGACATCCTTCTGCGAAAAGGCAGAGAGCAGGTGCTTCCTGAAGTAGTGCAGTCTTTCATAGATCAGTACAACACGATTAACAAGATCAGTCGTGTCAATTTGCGCTCTGCAACAGCATTGAGCGAGCAGGGATTGGAAAGCATCAAAGCAAAATTGTTAACTATGCTGCCGGCAGGTGGTACCCTCGAAATAGAATCATCCGTAGACCCAAAATTGATCGGAGGATTTGTAGTTGAGATGGATGGTCGCATATTGGACGCCAGTGTGGCGCACCAATTAGAGCAGATCAAGAAGGAATTAACGCAGAAATAGATGATAGGCTCTGCTTGGCCGGGCTAGTTTTTTTAGAAACACAAAATGTTCAAATACAATGGTTGGAATCAAACCAGATGAAATCTCAGCAATCCTCAAACAGCAACTGTCAGGAATGCAATCTGCAGTCGAGCTCGAGGAAGTTGGTACCGTTCTCCAAGTAGGTGACGGTATCGCCCGTGTCTATGGACTATACAATGTGCAGGCAGGTGAGTTGGTTGAATTTGAAACTGGCACACAAGCTATTGCATTGAACCTTGAAGAAGACAACGTTGGAGTTGTATTGTTGGGAGCTCCTGACAATATCCGCGAAGGATCCAAAGTGCGCAGAACAAAACGAATCGCTTCAATTGAAGTCGGTGAAGAATTTGTGGGCCGCGTTGTGAATCCACTTGGCACGCCAATCGACGGAAAGGGCCCTATCGGAGGCTTGAAATACGAAATGCCTATCGAGCGCAAAGCTCCAGGTGTTATCTATCGTCAGCCAGTTACTGAGCCGCTTCAGACAGGTATCAAAGCGATCGACGCGATGATTCCAATCGGACGTGGACAACGTGAGTTGATCATCGGTGACCGCCAGACAGGTAAGACTGCAATCGCAGTGGATACCATCATCAATCAAAAGGAATTTTACGAACGCGGTGAGACCGTTTATTGTATATATGTTGCTTCAGGTCAGAAAGCGTCTACAGTTGCTCAGGTAGCGAAAACACTTGAAGAAGCTGGTGCGATGAAATACACAGTAATTGTTTCTGCATCTGCATCAGATCCTGCTCCTTTGCAGTTCTATGCACCATTTGCTGGAGCAGCGATTGGAGAATTTTTCCGTGATACAGGTCGTCCAGCCTTGGTTATCTACGACGATTTGTCAAAACAAGCTGTGGCATACCGTGAGGTATCCCTACTATTGCGTCGCCCTCCAGGACGTGAGGCATATCCGGGTGATGTGTTCTATCTGCACTCACGTTTGTTGGAGCGTGCAGCTAAGATCATCGCCAATGATGAGATCGCGCAAACGATGAACGATCTTCCAGATTCATTAAAAAATGCTGGTATCGTCAAAGGTGGTGGATCATTGACGGCATTACCGATCATTGAGACACAAGCAGCTGACGTTTCGGCCTATATCCCTACCAACGTGATTTCGATCACAGATGGTCAGATATTCCTTGAGACTAACTTGTTCAACGCTGGTATTCGTCCCGCGATCAACGTAGGTATATCTGTATCACGTGTGGGTGGTAACGCTCAGATCAAATCGATGAAGAAAGTATCTGGTACACTTAAACTTGACCAGGCTCAATATCGTGAACTCGAGGCATTCGCCAAATTTGGTTCCGATCTCGATGCTGCTACCAAGTCAGTGCTTGACAAAGGTGCGCGCAACGTTGAAATTCTCAAGCAACCACAGTACAGCCCAGTTTCAGTTGAGAAACAAGTGGCAATTATCTACTTGGGTACCAACAATTTGTTGAGAAATGTGCCGGTCAATAAAGTACGCGAGTTTGAAGAAATGTTGTTCTTACGTTTGGAGCAAAAGCACCCAGAGGTATTGGCAGATTTCAAAAAAGGCGGTTTGAGTGATGCAAGTATTGCTGTGCTCAAAGATATCGCCGCTGACCTCAATAGTCAGTACAAGTAAACATTGATCCTGAGCATCAGATTGTAATGACCTGATGCTCATTCATATACAGAATAGATTCATTCCATGGGAGCAAACCTAAAGGAAGTTCGCGAGAGGATAAAGTCGGTGATCTCAACACAGCAGATCACAAAGGCGATGAAAATGGTTTCGGCAGCAAAACTGCGCCGCGCCCAGACTGCCATCACCCAATTGCGTCCTTATGCTGGCAAGTTAAACAGCATGCTTGTCAATATCATGTCCAACTTGGATGGTGATAGCGACACTGTATACGGTATCCAGCGCCCGGTGGAGAAAGTATTGATCGTAATCGTCACTTCCAACAGAGGTTTGGCAGGTGCCTTCAATTCCAACGTGATCAAGGCTGCCACCGGTAGGATTGACATGATGTTCAAAGAACAAAGAGCAAAAGGCAATCTTAGTTTCCTATGTATAGGCAAGAAAGGTGCTGATTATGTCAAAAGGCATTTTCCTGATTGTGAACTTATCACAGAGCACGTAGCATTGTTTAACGACTTGAGTTTTGATAAAGTAGCTGCCGTTGCCACTGAGATAATGCAAGGATTCGCGAGCAAGCAATATGATCTTGTTGAAGTATCCTATAGCCGCTTCAAAAATGCAGGGATGCAGTTTGCTGAAATAGAGCAATTCCTTCCTGTTGCAAAACTTGAGGTGAAAGGCAAAAAGACCAGAGCAGACTACATTTTTGAGCCAGATCAAGCAGAATTGCTTGAATATTTGATTCCAAGCATACTTCAGACTAGCTTCCAAAAATTTCTCCTTGACACACATGCCTCTGAGCATGGAGCTAGGATGACTGCCATGGACAAAGCCACTGAAAATGCTGATGGATTGTTGACGGATCTCAAGATTCACTACAACAAAGCCAGACAAGAAGCAATCACCAAAGAACTGTCGGAGATCGTTGGTGGTGCTGCCGCACTTGGAGGATAGTAGAATCAAAGTCTCGGGAGTTATGGGAGTCTCGGGAGTCTCGGGAGTTATGGGAGTTATGGGAGTCTCAGGAGTTAAGGGAGTCTCGGGAGTTATGGGAGTCTCGGGAGTTATGGGAGTTTTGAGATCTCATAAGTTATTTCTCCGTCCCCTCGTTAAACAATTCTATAATATCATACGACATCTTGTTCCAGACAATTTGCTCGGCGTACATTCCATTGGTCATTAAGGTAATTCCGAAGTTTTTGTCCGGGAATAGCATCAAAGTGGCAGAATATCCTGGATTGCCGCCCACATGCCAGTAGTATCTACCGAGATCTTTAGAGTCTGTCATGAACCAGCCTAGTCCCATCGAAATGTTTTTGTTTTGGGGAGCTACCTGCCGTGCGGTCCACATATTTAACAGCGTGCTCTTTTGTAATACTCCTTCAACAGCATTTTTGTTATTATAGATATTCATTATGTGCATCATCCAATTGCATAAATCCAAGGAACAAGAATTGAGGTTGGCACTTGGTGCATGTTCCTTATTTTCTGTGATCATTCCGCCGACTTTGGCTTTGTTGTGTTTTAGGATATGAGGTGCACTTCTGTAATCTATTGGAATCTTTTCATAGTCAATCGAGCTGTGCCCCATATTTGCTTTTTGCAGTATATTATCTTTTATATAGTCTTCGTATTGTTGCCCTGAAATGTTCTGCACTAAATAACCCAATATATCAAAGGCAGCATTGCTATATGTTTTAGTGGCATCGAATTTTGTACCAGGAGCGAAATCGAGTATTTTATCATTCAAGCTATAAACTAATTTTCTCAGAGCGCTGCTGTCATTTGGAGAATGATCTAATTCCATATCCCAATATAGCCCCGATGTATGTGTAAGCAAATGCTCTATTGTGATGTCTTTGTATCGCTCATCCTTCATTGTGAAGTCGGGTATATAGTAGGTTAGTTTTTTGGAAATGTCAATTTTGCCGTCTTCAACTATCTTCATGATAGCAGTCGCTGTTAAGGTCTTTGTTATGGAGCAAGCAAGAAAATTTGTCAAACTATCAACCGGTTTTAATTTGTTGACCTCCGTTACCCCATAGCCTTTGGCCAGATAGATTTTACCTTCCTTGACGATACCAATCGAAACTCCTACCATCTTATTGTCAGACATATAGGTTGTCACAATACTGTCAATGTTACGAATAGTGTTGTCGGTTTGTGCTTGTGAAAATTGCCCAATGGCGCTTATTAGCATAAGTACAATTGTGCTTATTTTACTTGTTTTAGTCATGCGAGTTCAGTTTACTGCTTTACTGAGCCAATTGCAACATAAAGTAGTGCATTTGAAGCATTTGCCCTCTTGTTTTATATTATTTGACCAAATATTGGATACTATGACTTTCTGAATAGAACTATTTTCAAAACGACTGCCTGATTTATTGTTGTGTCTTTTGCACCATACAGCAATGTACCCGCTTTGAACTTTGCGATTTTTCTGATGCGTGGAAGTTCTTCTTAAGGCTTTGAAAATTCATCGAAGCGCTCTGGCTTATGGCCAAACTACTTTCTAATTGCTGTTGATGGACTGATATGTTTATTCCATTCCACAATATGAAAATGACTGTTTTTCATACCACAAGACCATATTTTATCTACCGAAATGTGATATGTGCCATCAGCCCGGGGAGAATCTTAGAGTCTTAAAATGCTGATTATTTGTTTGACTGGACATAAGTCACTCATAAAAGTGGTACGGATGTATTATTTCTATAATATTGTATTTTTGCATGGAACATTTCGGCCATTCTTTCACCTTGCCATTTAGCTTTTTCAGCTTTTTCTCCCGCAAATAATTCATCCACTGTTTCGTAAAATAGTATCAACCACTTATTAAAGTGATTTTTGGACACTGGTAATTGAGCGTGAGGTGGGAAAGGACTACCGTAATATGTGTGCTCATTTAATAAAACGGTCTGCCAAAATCGATACATTTTTTCAAGATGTTGTGGCCAACGGTCCTCTATTTTGTTATTGAAAATGTCTTTAAGCAGGGAGTCTTTACGTACTTTCGCATAAAAGGTATCCACCATTAATTTAACATCTTCAATGCTCCATATGTCGTTTTTCATTGTATTTCATTTTTATAAAGTGAAATTTGTAATAACATAATAGGCTGCCCATCCTGCAAATGCAATTACGATAATCCACAACCAGCTTGGAACACTTTGCGGTGTTTCGCTCCCATCAATAGCAAAGCTCTTTTGATTACCCTTATCATATGCGTTGATCATCAGTGGTAAAATACCATCGACAACAGCATTTTCTGAAATTCCTTCTACTGCGATTGCAGGTCCATTTCTGACGATGAATTTTATCTTTCTCATGCCCTCTCTACCTGTAGGTGATTTACTAACAAGCTTGAGTACATGTTCTCCGTCTGTAAGTTTGTGAGTGTCCAGTTCAAATTGAACCGGTGTTGCCAGTTCTGCAATTGGTTGTAACTCATCATCCACAAATATTGTGACTCTGCTTTTATTTTCTTTCATCGTATCAATTGGTTAAGATTGATTGTTTAATATGATCTGGATTATTCTCGCCTGGTTTGATCAAATATTTTAGTGAAAAAACAAATGTCAATACAGTAATTACGACAATTATGACAATGATTACCCAATCCCAGTTGCTTTGTGGCCCAGCTCCGTGGGTCAGGCCTTTGGTAATTGCCGGCTGCTGTTTTTCACATGCAGGACATGCGAAAGCCATTTGTATTGCAAAAGCAAAAGCTAGAGTAAAAAATATTCTTATCCTCATTGTTCCGTTTTGTTAGCAGTGAGTTTTATGAAATCCATGATTTTCTTTACCTCCTCCTCAGTTACGGTTTTGGCATTATTGCCCCAACTCGTTCTTTCGTGATTAACTATAGCGGTGACATCTTGAGGTGTTAGATTGTTGTCTAATCCAACTGCGTTCATTACAGCAAACTCAGGTCTTGCATCGTATCCCTGCATGATGATAGTAACATATAATTCAATGTTTTCTGCCATAACGACTGGACTTCCTTTCAGTGGTGGGAATGCGCCTTTGAGGCCTTCGCCATTTGCTTGATGGCAACTTGCGCAATTTTGCGTATACAGTGTTTGTCCATCAGGTAATTTGGAAGTTCCATTCTTGCTGTCATTAGCAATGTTTTTTTCGTCCTTTTTATATAGAAAGTCCAATTCTAGTTTTCCATCGGGCAATGGTGTCTGTTTTAAACTTTGTAAGTAAGCTACTAATTGGAGAGCTTCTTTTGAAGCAATAATTTTTCCGTGTTTGCCTTTTCTGTAATTGTCTGGAATGACAACTTCTATTTCGCCTTTTTTGACGCTATCTACCTCTTCAAAAAGCCATGGATAAGCAGGCATTATTGATTTATCTACTACGGCTCGCGGCTGATACAAATGTAAGAGATTCCAAGCGAGGCTTGATTGGCGGGTTCCGACGTTGGTGAGGTCAGGGCCAGTTCTTTCGGTGCCCATTAGAGTTGCTGTGTTTCTCCAAAGATCGGTTCTAGTGTTTCCTGCATAATCTGCAGCAATCCCTGGCCTTTTGCCCCAAATTTTATCCATATCTACATTTCGAACCTGTTGCGTATGACAGGCGACGCAACCGTTCGCGATAAAGCTTCTCTTGCCGGCCATTTCTTTGCTTGTCAAAGGAACAGCTTTCGGTAGAGGGGCATTATTTTCTTGGTTATTTAATGCCGGAATAATTGCAACTGCAATTGTGAGTACGAGAAATAGTCCCAATGCTGTCCCGAATAATGATTTTTGGTTGTCAAAGAATTCCATTTCCTTCCTTTTAATTGCTTGCTTTTATACTGTCTAAATCTGCTTTTGCTTTTAGTATATCTATGGCTGATTTAGGTATGCTAATAACATCTTTTTTGCGCACCATTACGTAGAAATTGTAAGCAAATAAAATATGTGAAACCCACATAAGCGAACCTCCGATGGCACGCCATAACCAGTATGGAGCCATAAGTACTACACTGTCTATAAATGGTTTATCGCCCAGCCACATTAAACCTCTAAGCGTGGATCCGTACATCAAAGGAACTGTATAGAAAAATAGGCCGATCAGTGCTAGCCAGAAGTGTGCTCCTACTGTAATTTGATATGGCTCCTTTCCCGTTAGTCTCGGCACAATAGTGTAGATAAATCCCCAAATCATAAATGTGATAATACCATACATTGTAAGGTGTGAGTGTGCAATAGTAAAGTCGGTAAAGTGCCATATTAGATTTGTGAATCGGAATGCTTCTGCTGTACCTTGCAAAGACCCGGTGAAGTAGAAGATGATTCCTATTAAATAGAACGGCAAGGTATAACTAGCAGAAATCTTATTCCAAGAACCTTTGAAAGTCAATAGAAAGTTTGTCGTGCCTGCAACTACCGGTATTATCATTCCGACACTTCCAACAATGGCAATTGTTTGCAGCCACCAAGGTATTGCGCTGAAGATGAAATGGTGCGTACCTATTAGTGTGTAAAATAGAATTTGTGCCCAAAAAGCCAAAATTCCCAGGCTATAGGAGTATATTGGTTTATTCAGTTGTTGAGGCAAGAAGTAGTACATCAAACCAAGGCTAAAAAGCATAAACCACATGCCAACTCCTTGATGCATATAATAACCCTGTACAATAGTTTCTCCTAGCCCTGTTTGCCAAGTTGGAATATAGGCTACCACGGCAATTACGATTACGAACATCATCGAAGCTATAATGTACCAGTTTGACACATAGATTTCTTTGGTGGTACGTTTAGCGATAGTTTTTAGGAAATTGATAAGTGAAATGACTATTCCAATGGCAAATGGGAGCATAACTGGCCAGATGTATTCTCTATATTCGCCTCCACCATTATTAATTCCAGCCATTAGACAAATGCTTCCTGCTATTACAGTGGCATTAATAAGAATAAGTGTGCGATATCCCGTTTTTATACTGGCAATTGCAACATTGCTTACTCTTGGCACGACGTAATAGGCCAATCCCATCATCGCTAATGATGCCCAGCCCCAAAAGACTGCATTGGTATGTACAGGACGAAGTCTTCCAAAGCTCAACCAACTAATTTGGTCGATATCGGGAGCGACGAATTTTATTCCGATATATTCTCCAACTGTTGTGCCGAAAATGAGCCAGAATACAGCGCAACCCAGGTACCACAAAATTAGTTTGGTTAGGTCGGGTTCAATGTAGGGCCTGGGTTGACTCTTTTTCTTTTGTTCAATGAAGCGAAGGGCTTCGGCTCCGCTTACATTAGTTATCAGACCTTTGGTATCCATCGGAGTGATGCCACCAGCTAGCTCATTATTAGAAAGTGCAAATTGAAGTTCTTTTTTTCGCTGCTCTAATTGTTCTAGTTCTTCAGTGCTGAGGACTTGCAGGTAGGCATTGAATTTTTCTAACTCTTTGCTTTTTTGATAGGTCTTTATGGCAGCGAATCCCTTTATACTAATAAGAATTGATGCTACTACAATTGGAATGGTAATTAGCACTAGTGTAATGATGATTCCCGATTCGCCAAGTATATTTTGTGCTTCCATAAGCTGTAAATAGTGGACAAGTATGTCCATTAATGTTTTAAATTTTTTTATCGTTTCAATACGGTAGCTCCATTTCTTACTCTGGCAGCTAAAGATTTTATAGTAGTGCTTTCAAGCATGTCCTTAAGTTCGTTTCTTATTTCTTTAAATTGTTCGTGAACAGGGCAAGGTAATTTTTCATTGCATTGTTTTAAGCCCAAACCGCAACCACGATAGATACTGTCACCGTCAATTGCTGAAACAATTGTACTGAGTTTCACGGTCTCTAGAGCTAAATTGTCCATTGAAAATCCGCCTTTTGGACCTTTGTGAGAATTAATGATGTTGTTACGAGAAAGTTGTTGAAGGATTTTAGATGTGTATGCCTCTGGCGATTCAATGGCCTGTGCCACCTCCTTCAAGCTAACTTTCTTTTCATGAGGGGATTGTTCAGCAATGTAGATTGCAGCCTTGATTCCATATTCACACGCTTTTGAAAACACTTATAGTCGATTTGTCTACAAAGATAGGAACTTAATTAGATAGTGGATATTTTTATCCATTATTATTGAAAATCTAGCAAATTGGAGCTATAGACTGACTCTTTTAGCGACGAAATCGCCAATATTGGAATCTGGGCAAAGTAGTCATCCTTTGCGAATTGTCCTCCATTGTGTCAGATGGCCAATGCGGAATCGCAGCTTGATTGTTTATTTGTTGTTCATGGCAAGGGTAAGCAGAAAGAAGCTTTCTGCATTGGCATAGACACTGTGGGTAGTGTTTTCTCGTAGTGCGATCATTTGCCCTTTATTCAATACAGTAGTTTGCTGCTCCGTGTTAAAGTCTATTTGCCCTTGCAGAACTTGAACACTTATCACACCATTGGCCTTATGTGGTTTTAGTTCAGCATTTTCATGTAATCCCATGAGCACAATTCGCATAGTTTGTGATTTGAAAATTGTAAGGGAATTACGATCACTGCCTGCCCAGGTGCTTTCATTCTTTATTTGATTGATGAATTTTTCCAAGTCCATTTCGACTAATTCGGCATTTAAGATCCGACTACCTTCTGGTCGCTGCTCTGTGGCATCAAGTGAACTATTTTCGCTAAAGACAGTTGCTTTATTTGTCTTTAATTGTTCTACGAGCTTGTCTACATTCTCATCAGCAGAAATGCCATAACCATTTACGAGGGTTCCTTTGATGTCAGACTTCAGTGATGAAATTGCATAGAGTATTGATTGGTCATCTGGATTGGACACTCCTTCAAAACGATAGACTTTGTCGATCTGAAAATCGTTCTGTGATAGCGGAATATCCAATTGATCACAGACTAGACACCCATTTCTTATATTAAAATCGCGGGTATAGCCCAATTTTATTAGGCCGTTTATGGTCTGTGATAATGTTCCAAAACTTTCTTTGAGTGGATCTTCTTCCATTTTCATAAATTGATATTTTGTCTGAGATGACTCTTTTTCTAATTGGAGAGTAAATGCCACGTTGATGTCAACACTAAGGTAACAGCTAAGGGCTTCCCTTTGTTGAAGATTGCTTGGTCTCTAATAGTTTTAGGTCGATATAGTGATTGCTGGTCCCAGATAAATAGACTGTAAATATTCCCCGCATAAATAGGAAGTAATTGGGATGTATTATGGCAAGTGCAAGTGATGAAAACCCTGCAGTCAACATAGAGTAGGTGAAAATCTTGTCGATCAGTTTGTGTTTTTTGCCTCCTTTTCGACGCGCTAGATTTATCGTTCCTGTAATAGTGCGACAGAACCACCAGTGATGTACAGTATCAGAAATATTTTGAATAAGATGTCCATATTGCAGGTCTTTCTTGTGTCGATGTCATTGCTTCTGGGCCAGATGAGTTCTAATTCGGCGTCATTAACCTCCTAAAACCACAAAAGACAAAGTTTTGGGTAGTATCAAATGGAGTCTGGTGGTCAACGGTGATGCACATAATCTTTTCAAAACCGGATTTCAGTCGATCGGTCATTGTGTTTTCTGAATATTGCATTATTTCAATTCCGCTGCATCTCTTTGGCCCTTGTTCGGAAAATGTCCCGATAAGCAAGATGCCGGAAGGATTAAGGCTTTGATAGGCCGTTTCGATATAATTTGAAATTTCTGTTTCATCCCTTAGAAAGTGAAATGCGGCTCTATCATGCCAAAAGTCATATTTTTCAGTGGGCTTGAATGATGCAGCATCAGCTACAATCCACTTTACGTCTTTCGCTCGTTCCCCGAGTCTTTGTTTGGCTCGGTCGATGGCAGATGCTGAAATGTCAAGTACCGTGAGGTCCTGATAACCCAATTCAAGCAAATGATCCACCAAATAACTATCACCGCCACCAATGTCGATGACCTTGGCACTTGTCGATACCTCTAATTTTTTGATCAAATCGAGTGATGTTGTTGGTATCTGCTGAAACCAACTCGCATCCTTGAGTTCTTTTGTCTGGTAGATATTCTCCCAATGTTTTTCGCGATCAAAAGTTTCCATTCTTGTTTTTTATGCGACTTAAAGTTACTATTTGTTTCAATATTTAGCCCCACTAACAGCGATCGTGGTGCCAGTATTTGACCTGTCAGTATTCGCTTTTGCTCTCTTAATTAGCTTTACAATTTCAAACCAAATTACCGAAACGAAACCAATTGCAATGCAAGCTAGTAGTTGCAACAAATTCAATGTTTCAAAATGAGAGAAATTTGTCAATGGTTTTATATAAAGGATGAGGCCTAGTAGCGCGACAGTGATGAAAATAATGAATAATACCATCTTGTTCTTATATCTTAAAGTGGTTAGTATTGAATAATAGAATGAACGATTTATCAAAGTGAGAAAAATATTTGCCGCTATTAGTACGGTGAAGGTCATTGTTCTAGTTAGTGCTTCATCATATCCATTAAAAACGGAATACTGATACACTGATAATGTACCTGCGGTTATGGCTAACCCTTGCACGATACTTACAGACAGCTCTTTCCAATTGAAGAAGGTCGTGGTCAATGCTTTAGGTTTCTGAAGCATTGTGTTCTTTTCTATCGGTTCATTTTCATAAATTATAGAGCAGGTTGGGCCCATTATTATTTCTAGGAAAATTATATGGATTGGTGAAAAGATGTTTGGGTAAATCCAACCTAAAGCCAAAGGAATAAATACTGTAAGAATGATGGGAATGTGTATCGAAATGATGTATTGGATTGCTTTTTTCAAATTGGTATAGATCTTTCTTCCCATCGCGATGGCATTTACCATTTTGGATAGATCATCTTCTAAAAGGATCAATGATGCAGCTTGTTTGGCTATTTCTGTTCCTTTCTTGCCCATGGCAATACCAATGTGCGCTGCTTTCAAAGCTGGACCATCATTGACTCCATCTCCTGTCATTGCTACTATCTGATTGTTTGATTTTAGGGCATTAATTATTCTTAATTTAGCTTCGGGAAACATGCGAGTAAAGATATTGATGTTCATCACACTTGATTTCAGGTCATTTTCTGACAATTTCATCAATTCATCACCCGTAATTGTCTTGTCGTAACCTCTAAATGCTATTTGTTTTGCTATGGCGGCGGTAGTTGCAGCATTATCGCCGGTTATTATTTTCACTGCAATACCGGCGTTGTAGAAATCCTCCATTACCTTTTGAATGTTCTTTTTGGGTGGGTCGTTGAATGCAACAAGGCCTTTGAAGAGAAATGGCAAATCTTGTTGTTTTGCTGGATAATTTTCAGCACTGAAATTTGATATACCTACGCCCAATACTCTGTATCCATCGTTTGCGAACATTTGGATCGCCTCATTTATTTGTTCTTTTTCAGTTTCATTAAGATTGGAAATTGCCATCAAAGCCTCTGGGGCGCCTTTAGCAGCTATAATCCTGTGTTTCTTATTGTCTTCGAATATGTGTGTCATCATAGGCGGTTTGCCACCTAGTGGATATTCGTGGGTGAGTTTAAAATTTGGTCGCTCATCAATTTTGAAAAGTTCCCCATAGGTTTGATGCAATGCGATTTCCATAGGATCAAAGGGAATAGGTTCGCTCGCCCACATTGCGGTATTTATGAGTTGTTTTTCATCATCTGTCAAGAGGTCCTTGGGGTTGGATATGTTATTGGATGATAGCAGGTATAGCTTCGCCAAGCTCATTCTGTTTTCGGTAATTGTTCCGGTTTTGTCAGTGCAGATTACGGTGGCACTACCTAAGGTTTCAACTGTTTTCATTTGCTTTACAACAATGCCCATTTTCATCAAGCGCCATGCACCTAATGCCATAAAAGTTGTAAAGGCCACTGGGATTTCTTCCGGTAATATACTCATGGCTAGCGTTAGGGACTGCAACAAACTGTTCAGCAGATCTGAACTATTCCAGTAATTAATTACCCAAACAATGAGGAAAACTACTACACCAATTAGTGCCATTTTCTTTACAAAGTTTGTTATTTGTATTTCCAAAGGAGTTTTTTCTTCGCTAATGCTTTCTATACTTGCGCCAATTTTGCCCAATTTAGTTTCGTTTCCGATAGCTGTTATTGTCGCAATAGCCAAACCGCTGGCGACTGTTGTACCGCTGAATATATATTTATCTTCTTTTGATTTATCCTTATATGCCGCAAAGGATTCTCCTGTAAGAATTGATTCATTTACTGAGAAATCGTTGGAATGGATAATAGTACCATCGGCTGTTATTGCTGTGCCTTCTTCCACCATGAGACTATCTCCAATGACTAGATCTTCGCTTTTAATTTCCTCCACTATACCATTGCGAATGACTTTGCAATTTGGTTGTGAAAGATCTTTGAGTTTTTCCAACGCATTCTTGCTTCGGGAATCTTGATAGATGGAAATTGAAGCTTGGAATATTATGGCTACAGTCAGAAAGATACCATCACTTAAACTGCCGCTGATGAAGTAAATGGATGCTGCTACCAATAATAAGATCATCATTGGTTCTTTGGCAATACCTATTAATGTATCTAGGAAGGTGTTTTCTTTTTTATAGTTTAATTTGTTTCGTCCATATTGCCCTCTTGCGATAATTATCTGTTCGTTGCTCAAACCGTTAATATCGAAGTTATTTGTGGACATGACTAAAGATAACCTAATTTTTGTCGATGCTACTCTTGTTCTTTCGGGTTTACGGTGTCTTGGAGATTGTCTTTGAGGATTTTTCTGCGTGGACCTTGGAAATCCCGCATCTAAAGGAATTGCTTTAGTTAGGGATTTCCTACCCGGAATTTGGTTGTTTCAAAGACTGAATCCAATCCGGGCGAGCAATTTTGAACCTGATTTCACCTTTGATCGCTGATCCAAACTGTTTTCAGCCAGATTTTCGATTAAACTGTTTATTGAGACAATTATGCTGGTCCATTAATTGTTTGATTTCTCCTAAGCGTTGCCACACCTATTAACACAATTAATATAGTAAATAGGATTATTGATGACCCAATTGTTCCAAAATTTAGTCCTCCTTTTTCAAATGGTTTTGTTAGCAAATCTCCAAAGGTAGCCCCGAAAGGACGAGTCAAAATAAAGGCTAGCCAAAAGAGCAAAACACGTGAAATTGATGTAAAGAAATAGGTAACTACTATTAGAAACAATAAACTGCCGATCAAAATTGCACCTCCAATAAATCCAAGTCCTGGATTATCTGCTAGGAAATCACCTAAGGCAGTTCCCAGAGTGTTTGAAATTAATATTGCAGTCCAATAGAAAATTTCGCCCCTTTTAGTTTGTATATCTGTTACGGATAGAGAACGCTCAATTTTCTTCCAGATGCTGAGTGTTAGAGCTAGAAGAAAAGCCAATATTAATGAGCCTGTCGCGTATCCTAGGCCTAGAGTTCTGTCCATGAAGTCTGACATGGTGGTGCCGGCTGTCGAAGTCGCTAATATGACTGCCCAATATATTGCTGGGTGATATTTTTTGCTAAATAGCTGAACGGATAGTGTGCCAAAAAAGAATAATAGGAGAATTACAGAGCTAATTGCATAACCAATGTTTAAAGTCATCGACAATAGATCACCTGCCGTTTCGCCTAATGTTGTAGCGCATATTTTCATTATCCAAAAGGCAACTGTAATTTGTGGTAACTTGTCTACTATTTCTTGTTTTTGCATAATATCCCTTTTGCTTGTTGTTTGATATTGTGAAATTGAAAAATTGATGATGTAAATCTATATCATGATTTAGAAGGAAGATTGAATTTTGAATCTGCTTTTCAAAAGAGTGGGGCTGTTCTATGCTTTTTGCCCCATTTGTATTGGTGGGTTAGATAGGATATTTTCATGGAGAGTATTCCCAGCCCAGCTCCCACGAGGACATCACTTATGTAGTGTTTGTTTTTAGCCATTCTAAGCAATCCAACTGAACTTGCAGTTCCATACGCCAAGTATGGTATCCATTTGAATTGGTCCTTGTACTCTTCGCTTAAGAAAGTTGCTGCTGCAAATGCCTGCGCTGTATGCCCTGATGGAAATGAATTGTGTCCGCTATTGTCAGGCCTCAATTGATGTGTTAACTGTTTTGTGCTGAAAACCGTAACTATCATAAATAGTTCTCCTTTTAGTAGGATTGCAGTGCGATTACTAATGTCAGTTTCTGATTTGTAACCAAAAGCATCTAATCCGTAGGCGATGGCAATGGGTGAATATTGCAAATAATTGTCGAGATGAGTATTGAATGTTGGCAATTGCTCATGCAATTCTTCTGCTATTTCCTTTTTTATTCCTTCCTCTCCATTTCCGTTGACAGCAATACCACCTGCGACTAGCAAAGTTGGAACATAGGGAAAAGTTGAAGTTATTTTGTGCCAGGTGGCGGATCGAATGCTGTCAGTCCTTTGAGCAAAAATGGAATTGCAAAGAACGAATAGGACGATAATGGCATTCAAAGTCTGGTTGATCATTAGATTCATTTCTGCCCAATTATTTTGCCCCTTATTCTCATAAATGGCCTTTCAATTGTGATATGAAGTAAGTAGGCCTCGATTGCGTTAGTCATAATACATATTAGAAGTTCCAAGTTACTATCAAGTTTGAAGTCAAGCGAGATTTCTTGCGTCATATGTATTATGTCCTTATGTGTCAAGTAAACCGCATAAGACAGGGTTGCAATTGACGTAGTTATTCTTGATTTCCATTTGAATAGAAAGTTACTTGGACTTACTGCGCATATCACCATGAAGCCAAATCCAACAGCAACTAAGGGAAATCCGAAAACCGAAGCGCTGAATGATTGTTGGTCTTGACATAGGATGTAGGAGCCAGTCAGTAGGCCTATGCATAAGACGACAAATTGGTTTCTGTATTGTGACAGTTTGTTTCAGAAGTTTGGTAAGAACTGTTATTCCGGCGATTGCAACTCCAACCAATAGTGCGTCCAGACGATTATAGGTTGGATAGTATATGTATCTACACCAGTATTACCATGAGTTTTCGAATTCTATTTTTGGGAAGTACATTTTTTGAGCTGTTGCTTTTTGTTTTTTGCTTGTACTTTGTTTCAATGCTGTCCGCTATCTACTCCTTCATTCATTAGAATGGGCGCAGACAGTAGTGCTGTATCATCGGAGATTATGATTTCGGTCAATGATTGTATCAGCTTGTTGACGCTATTCAAAGTTTCATTGTCCGTTATCTTTGCTTCAGCATTCACTTTTGTTTTCACCGACGAAATCAAGAGTTGTGTATCGGTCGTCATTCTTGCTTCGATGATTAAGAGGGTTCCAAGAAGTGACTTGTGAGCTTTTTCTCCCGATAAGGATGCGGTGATAAGTGCCACAGGTTTATTAGAAAATTCCATCGAAGAAACAGTCCAATCAATCGCATTTTTCAATGTCCCTGGTACACCAATGGCATATTCTGGCGTACAAATCAATACACCATCAGCCTCGCTGAGTAGTTTGCGAAACTCTGTTATTTGCGGGTCAACATTTTCGTTGTCAAGATCTGGATTGAAATGAGGCAAATCGGACAGCCCTTCGAAAATATTTACTGCGAATGTTTCAGATGCCTGTTCGGCAATGGCTTTTATCAAATTGAGGTTTGACGATGCTCTACGAGTACTTCCTGAGATGGCTACAATTCTTATTTTGTCGGGCATAGGTTATTTGAGGTTTGTGATGGTGCAATTCGCTTTTGTTGCCTCGCAAATATCCGAAACATTCACATTACCTCAAAATCGCCATTGCGTTTGCCATTTTGCCTTGGCTTACCCGATACCATAGTAATGTATCACTGCTCCACTGCCAAAAGTCTTAATATTTAGGAGCTTAAGGTTGATTCGGGCGTTTATATTTTTTAATAATGATAGACCATTTCCCAATATGACGGGATGAATGCAAATTTGGAATTCATCAACTAAATTTAGATTCAATGCTGCTACGATCAGGCTGGGGCTCCCAATGAGGATGTCTTTATCTTCTCCATTTGCGGATTGTTTGAGCGCCACAATTTCTTCTTTAAGGTCGCCCTTTGCTAAGCTTGCATTTTCCCATTCAAGATGTTTCAGTGTGCGTGAAAATACAATTTTGGGAATCCGATCTATCGCGACGGCAAATTCATTATCGGCTTTATTTCCAGTAGGATTCTTAATGACCAAGGGCCAGTAGCTCTCCATTAACTGATATGTTGTCCTACCATAGAGTATGGTGCCGCCGCCACTTATTAATTCCGTGTAATGTTGATGCAATTGATCATCTGCGACTATTGCGGTATGATCACAAAATCCATCCAATGTCATATTGATCCCCGCGATAACTTTTCTCATGCTATTTCTTATTGATCCTCATAATTGCCTACTTCAACTTCTCCAGCTCGCCTGTAATTGGCAATAATAACTCCTTTTGTAGTGACAATACTTTCCACAAGTGTGAAAGTTGCCGGAATTGGACCATGATCAAACAATTTTTTCCCTTTACCAAGCGTCAGTGGATATATCTTGAGCCAGATTTCGTCCACCAAATCATTCTGCAATATTAGTTGAATGAGTTCAGAGCTACCCCATACTTGTATATCAGGACCTTCAGAATTCTTGAGTGCTTTGATATCTCTTAAGCTATTGATAAACGTAGTGTTTTTCCAATTGGTGTCGTTTCTGGTATTTGACAGCACATATTTCATACCATCATTAATGCCCGGCCAAAATTCTGCATGTTCAGGCCAGTATCCTTCCCAAATCTCAAATGTTTTTCTGCCCAACAGATATTCAGCTGGTTTCAACAGCTTTTGCATATGCTTCGTTCCAACTTCATCAGTATAGGGTGCACTCCAGCCACCATATTTGAATTTGCCAGAAGGGTCTTCTTGAGGACCACCTGGTGCCTGCATGACTCCATCTAGCGTAATCATTGATAAGACGGTTATTTTTCTCACTGTTTGTCCTTTTGATTCAGTACCAACCAGCAAGGTTGGTACTTGTTAAAATACAAAGATCGAAGACAAACATGATTTTCGTGCTGTGCAATTGCGACAGCTTGTATGGTTGAATCCGTCAGCTTTTTCGGCTATCGTAGAGATTAGTAAGTAAGACAACTTGACTTTCCTTTGAGAATTAATTAGTGATACTATATCTTGTATTTTCCAAACATTCTTTCTAAGGCGGTAGTTCTGTAGTTAAAGATTTCTTCAAGTTGTTTTTTGATCAATAGTGAATTGGCAATTGCACCCAATATCCCCAGTGGTGGTTGATAAGTGACTATATCTGTCATTAGCACACCGGCCTCAATTGCTTCAATTTTGTGCTGGTGATGCCACATAGAGTATGGTCCGATTCTTTGCTCATCTACGAAATATTCATTTTCCTTCACCTGTGTAATTTCTGTCATCCAATTCATCTTTAGGCCAAATAGTGGGCTAACTTTATAAGTAATTATCATACCTGGATAGATTTTGTCTTTACCAGATATACTCGTTGTCTTGAAATCCATATGCTCTGGAGTTATCTCTTTTAGATTGTCTGGATTTGAAATAAATTCCCATATTTTGTCTGGTCTTACTGGTAATTTTTGCGTTTTGATGAGTTGGTAAAATGCCATGAATGATTGGGTTATTAGAATAAACAATTAGAAGGGTATCTATAGTTCTTGATGGAAAAGAACTTTGGATTTCCTACTTTTCAAGTTTGGCGGATTGACGTTCGTATACAGATACCGTTAGCATCAATAAGAGCAAGCCATAAAATGTATCTTCAAAGGGGATAGTAAGCATTCTGATGCCGAGATTATGATTGTTATCGTACCAAACAATAGGTTCGTCGAGGCCAGTGCCAGTCAAGAGTCCATTCACTATGAAGAAGGGGATCATTAAGATCAAGTATGAAAAATAGAGTTTGTGCAACCAATCTACTTTAAATACATATTTCAAAAGGACTGTAAATATTGCCAAGGATGTAAATGTGACCGATGTATACAGCTTACTGTAGTTCGAGATAGCTATTACTGAAAGGAAGATGATGAGGGCAATGGAGATGGGATTTTCAAATTTTTGAAAACGCTCCATTTTTACAAACTTGTCAAAACAATGGTAGGAGAAGACGCAAGCGTAAGGGATACAAATAAAGAATAGCACTTCTTCAATCGGTAGGTTAATGAGTTTGAGTCCAGTTACATATTTAGGAGTGAATCCCCATATCCCCATGCTAGTAAATAGCATATCCCAGGGTAGAAAAACTGCTAGAACAACAATTAGGGCCGTAAAAAATTTTGGCCATTTTTTGTAAAATTGAATTTTGGGATGAAACGAAAACAGGAAAGGAACAAGAACTGCCGCAATATTTATGATTAAGTATGACTCCTTCATTTATTGGTGGTTCTATATGCGTCTCTTAGATATTTCATGGGCACCCACAGCATTCCAAATGATTCACCGTCATGTTTTGATAGGTGTTTGTGGTGCATCTTATGTGCTCTTCGTATAGCCCGCAGGTATGGTGAATCAGCATTTCTGAAGATTTTGAAGCGCTGATGAATGAAAATGTCATGTACAAAAAAGTAGGCCATGCCATACAGGGTAATTCCAGTACCGATCATCAATAGTTCGATATTATGATATAAAGTACCAATGAGCAAGCAAAGTATTCCGGGTAAAGCAAATATCAAAAAGAAGTAATCATTTTTTTCAAAAAAGCCTTCGATTTCTTTTTGATGATGGTCTTTATGCAAAAACCAAGCAAAACCATGCATGATATATTTATGTGCGAGCCAGGCAACGCATTCCATGCTTAAGAAGGCGGCTAATAGTATGGCGATGTTGATTGCGAGTTGTGTCATGATATAGTTAAGTTACTAAATTTACAACGCTTGTATTTTGGAAGGACTTAATTGAGTTCATTTGAAGATTAGTTTTTCTTTAGTACCGCAGAGATTGGATTCCATCATGTATTTTCTTATTTTTTCCTTGAGATCGTTATCCGTTATTGTACTCCAGCCATTCATGATGGCCAATTTGTCTGCATTAATATTGGAGCTGTAGCCAAGAAATAATGGAGCATTTGTCTGTGTACCATATCTCATAAAGCGCATCTCAATATTTTTTGGATCAGCCGAGATAGCTTTTTCTAACATAGCTTTTCCTTTATTAAAACAAGCTATCTTAGTGTATGGATTAATGGAATGGTTGGCTTGCATTAGATTGGCCATTCCTTTGTAGCACATATATATTGGGTCAGTATTGCTTTCAAGTCCCCTCATTACCATTTGAAACTTATTTGCAGAGTCTTTATTAACGGCAGCCGCATAATAGAGTTGTCTCAAACTATGAATATCGTAAGAATAAGCTGAGCTTAATTTTAGTAAGAAACATAGCAAGGAGATAGCCAATAATTTCATAACAGATTTATTTGATTTCTTACTAAGGAATTAAACATTAGCCCAAATTTATTCAGATTGGGGATTCTAATCCTTGCGTTCATGACCTTTTCTGCAGGCGTTGCCTTTATTTTCATGAAAAGTTTTTTATAATAGAAATATGCTAAATAGACTCCTCCTCTTGAATCTGTTGGTAGCATTTTAATCCCCTGTAAAGCATGGTTGAATTCAGACTCGATTTCATCCTGTATTCTCAGTTTGTCAATTTGGGAGAAGCGCTCGAAGTCTACGCCCGGAAAATAGGTTCTGCCAAGTACAGTATAGTCGGCCTTGAGATCTCTTAGGAAGTTGACTTTTTGAAAAGCAGAGCCTAGGCTCATTGCGTATGGTTTTAATTTTTCATATAGCGCTTGATCTCCCTGCACAAAAACCTTCAAGCACATCAAACCCACTACTTCAGCGGAGCCGAGTATATAATTTTTGTAGGAGGCATTGTCGTATTGAGTCTGCATGAGATCCATTTCCATGCTTTTGATAAATGTATCGATTTGATCCCATTCAATTTTATATTTATGTACAGCCTTTTGAAATTGATTAAGAATTGGGTTAAGGCTAATTTTTTCATCGATCGCCTGCTCAGCATCGTTTCTGAGTCTTTCCATGAGCAAGAATTTATTGTAATCATGGAAGCTATCCACGATTTCATCAGCTAGCCTTACAAAACTATAAATACCATAGATTGGCTCATGGAATCTTTTGTTTAGAAAGTAAATGCCTAATGAAAAACTCGTACTGTATTCCTTAGTAACGTTTTTGCTACACTGCGCAGAAACTTTATCAAATAGAGCTTTCATACTTGAGATTTAGTTGTTTCATTAATTCTGTTGCTGCAATTTGTCCAGAAATGATTGACGGTGGCACTCCTGGGCCGGGTACTGTTAGTTGTCCGGTAAAGAACAGATTGCTTACTTTTTTACTTTTCATTTTGGGTTTTAGGATAGCTGTTTGGCGAAGTGTATTTGCCAGACCATATGCATTTCCTTTATATGCATTGTAATCGTTGACGAAATTAGAAACCGAATAGCTTAGTTTATATACGATATGAGGTCGGATGTCCTCACCGATATATTTACATAATCGATCCATCATGATGGTAAAGTATCGATCACGAATTTCTTCGGGATCATTTAGCCCTATGGCAATTGGCATCAATAGGAATATGTTTTCAGAACCAATTGGTGCAACTGACGGGTCAGTTTTGGAGGGGCAACATGCATAGAATAATGGCTTAGCTGGCCATTGTTTGTCCTTATAAATCTCTATAGCATGTGCTTCAATATTTTCGTCGAAAAACAAATTGTGGTGGCTTAGTTTGTCTATTTTTTTATTTACTCCCAGATAGTAGATTAGACAAGAGGGTGCAAAAGTTTTCTTATCCCAATAGCTATCGTCATAAGTGCGATATTCTTTAGGTAGTAGTTGTTTTTCGACATGGTGATAATCAGCAGATGCGATGACAGCATCAGTTGCTATGCTTTCACCATTGGTGCGTATATGACTAATCGTTCCTTTTTGCAGTTCAAGTTGTTCTATGGGGGCTGATGTTTTGAAGATTACACCAGAATCAATGGCAATTTTCTTAAATGCCTCTATCACTTTACCAAAACCACCCATTGGATAAAAGGTGCCTTGTTGCAGTCCGGAATAATTCATTAAGCTATATAGCGCAGGGGTGTCTTTAGGCATAGCACCTAGAAAGAGCACTGGAAATTCCAGAATTGCGATTAATCTCGGATTCTTAAAGTATGATCTTACATGATCTTTGAACGAGGAGAAAAGTTGTAATCGTAACGCATCCTTGAGCAATGACAAGCTCATGAATTCTTTGATGGAATGACCTGGCAGATAGACCATATCGTTCATTCCAACTTTGTATTTGTATTCGGCCTGCTTCAAAAATTTTGTTAGGCTTGCCGCGGCGCCTTTTTCGATGCTTTCAAATAGTGCGCACAGTTGATCGAAGTTTTCCGGAACATCGATATGGTCATCAACGCCAAATATTACTCTGAAGCCGGGATCCAGTTTTCTTAATTCATAAAAATCCGCTGTGGTGTGATCGAACAGATTATAATAGCGCTCAAACACGTCAGGCATCCAATACCAGCTAGGTCCCATGTCAAACATGAATCCATTTGCTTGCATCGTTCTGGCCCGTCCACCAATTGTTGCATTTTTTTCGTAGATGGTGACTGAATTCCCTTTTCTTGCTAACAGCGCCGACGCGGTTAAGCCCGAAAACCCAGAACCTATTACTGATATAATTGACATATTTTTTTGTTTTTGCGGTAGTCAATTATTCAATAAGTTTGATCAAGGTTTCCACATCATTTATGAAGATCCTTTTATTGCTGGGCGTAATCTTTTCAATTATATCCTTTTTGCCTGAGAAGCAAATAGTGGCTTCTTTAAAATCATTATTTAGTTTGTCGATCAAATCAGACATTTCATCATTATGATCATTGCGCATCAAGAATGTATATAGATGTGTTGCCTTGACCTGCTCCGCGACATTTCTAAGGTTATCGTAGGGAACATTGGCTCCCAAATAAACTACTCTTTTTTGGTAGAATTTTAGCAGGTAATAAGCAAAGAGAAGCCCAATTTCATGTTCTTCTTGTTCACGCAAAAACAAGATCCAAGTTTGATCTGAATCTTGGGGAATGGGCAGTGAATCAATGGTAGCGAATAGCTTTTTCTTGATTAAATTGGATAGAAAATGTTCTTGAGCCGGCATGATGTCGCTCTTGCACCACATTAGACCAATCTTGGTCAAAGTGGGATATATCACCTTCAGATAGGATTTGGTCAGCCCAAATTTCGAAACACATTTGGTAAAGGTTTTTTCGAAAAGTGCTTCATCAAAAGTAGCTATTGAAATAATGATCTGACTGATGATAATCTCAAAGTGCTTTTCATTTTTGTAAGCTTCAGCGCCGACTCTGTCGAGTTCGGCCATAAATTGACTTTGAGAGAGATTCCCAATGTGAGAAATCTTCATCCCGGCATCCAGCAGCTCTTTTACATTGAGCAGCTTTTTGAACTGTTCATCGTCATAGTAGCGAATGTTGGTATCCGACCGCAAAGGCTTTAGGATACCATATCGCTGTTCCCAGGTTCGAATAGTGTGGGGTTTTATCCCACTGATGATTCCAAGCTCTTTGATCGAGTAAGTTGACATGTTTTGCTTAAGCTTTTGCAAAAATACTTAAACAAAACGAACTGTGCAAGTCCTCAGTCTTTTTGGAAGCTTGAATTTTCAGGGTAGAATATTACTTCGCCGCTACTTATGTCGTGTGATCCTCCAATGATGCCGATTTCGCCGTTTTCAATCATTTCTTTGAGTATTGAGCTACGTTCCTTAATCGACTTGACAGTTCGCTTTACGTTTATGGTCGAGACGTTTTCGACGAATGCAGCATTGTTTGAATTACGATTCAGTGTTGTAAGCATTTCATCATCCACAGCAGGCCTTATCTTGCTTAGCAAGGCTGTCAGATTGCCCATTTCCACATGGTCGCATGCGCCCTTTACGGCACCACATTTTGTGTGACCCAGCACTACAATGATTTTTGCACCTGCCACCTTACAGCCAAATTCCATACTGCCTAATATGTCCTCGTTGATGATGTTACCAGCTATGCGGATACTGAATATGTCGCCAAGTCCTTGGTCAAAAATTAATTCCGCCGACGTTCTGCTGTCAATACAGCTAAGTATTACTGCGAAGGGATGCTGTCCGTCAGAGGTTTCGTTTGCCTGCTGAAGCAGATTGCGATTCACCTTTAGGTTATTCATAAATCTGTGGTTCCCTTCTTTTAACAATGCTAGAGCCTGTGAAGGTGTGATGGCTGACTGCATTTCTCTTGTTAAGGTTTTCATGTGTGCTTGGTTTTGAGGTTTGTTAAGTATTAGGTCAGGTAAAATTTTGCTGCTCGATGTGCTTGAGGAATTTGTGGCTCCCCTAAGAGCTGCTTGATGTTAATCTCAATAGTTCTTGCGATTGCTGTCATCGCTGTATCTGTTGGCCTATTCTCAAAAGGGTCTTGCATATGTGTTGCGGTTTTTTCTAATAGAAGAAAGGAAGCAGAAAGCAATAGAAGTAATGGAATTTCAAATAGACCTCCAATATCTTTCAAGGCAATGGCAAGGGTAACCACAAAAAGATAGATGATAGCATGTAAGAACATCCGATAGGTTACCGGAAAGACTGTTGATTTGATTCTTTCGGATTTGCCTTGCGCATCGCAGAGTCGAACAATTGTATTGTCTAACTGCAATTGTGATAAGAGATCCAGTTTGTTATTATCCTTGAGCTCTCTGATATCTTTTGCATGTAAATGAAGCAATGAAAGGGGTTTGTTGTTGTGTTGTTTTATTTCTTCAAGGTCGTCGGCCGTGATGAATTTTTCCAAATTTTCAATTGGATCCAGCCCTCTAAGTGATTGCCCTAAGGAATAGCACCAGCCAATTTGCCTGAAAGCGATCTTTTTGATTGCTGCATCAGTTCCTTTTGAAGTCAATGTAAGCAGTTGGATTACAAAACTGCGGGAGTCGTTGACGATCGAGCCCCACACTTTGCGTGCTTCCCACCACCTGTCGTAAGACTGACTAAGTTTGAACGATAGTAGTATAGAGATCGCCGTTCCTATGAATGCGGGGATTGTCAAAGGCATTTCAGGCAGGAGTTCTTTATATCTATCCGTAAGTAAGAGTACTAGCAAGGATGCAATTAGTACATACAGAAGGTCGTATTTTACCTTGTTTAGTATATATGAAACTGGAATTCGAGTGTTTAGCAACATATTTGAAAATTTTCTTCGAAGCAAAGATAGGAATAATTCTTATTGTGGTAGTAATACTATCATAAATAATTGTTAAAATATGTTTCGTAACTTTGTTGCTTTATTGATCACTAGTAAGGAGACGCGATATGAAGTTGCAGTTGCTGATAAAAATGAATGAGGCTTTGTTCCTCCGCAATCCGGAAAGTTCGGAACTGGGCAAGAGTATTCTTAAACACAGTGTACAGCTCATAAACAAGACAGGTTTAGAGACATTTACATTTAAGAAGTTGGCTGAGGATATTGGGACAACGGAAGCCGGGATCTATCGTTATTTTGAAAATAAGCATAAGCTATTGGTATATCTGACAGCTTGGTATTGGAGTTGGCTTGAGTTTCAGATTAGTTTCCATACTAATAATATCAATGACCCAAAGATCAAGCTAAAGAGAATAATCAAACTTTTGGGAACACCTGTGGAAGATGATGAGCAGACTAGTTATATAAGCGAGAGTCTACTGCATCAGATCATTATTGCGGAAGGTTCAAAGGCTTACTTGACCAAGCAAGTAGAGGAGGACAATAGGCAGCATTTTTTTAAACCTTACAAAGACCTATGTGCTGTGATTGGAGATATTATTTTAGAATGTAGCCCCAAGTATAAATATCCAAAGTCGCTGGCTTCAACGATTATCGAAATGGCTCATTTCCAAAATTTCTTTATGAATCATCTACCTTCACTGACCGATTTTGGCAGGACCAAGTCGGAAACTGAAATTGTTGCTTTTCTAAATGATTTAGTTTTTAAAAGTTTGAAAGAGTCTTAGTAGTGTCCTATTTGAATGCAAGTTGCTTGTGGAACCAATGTAAATAACTGGCTTAGTTGTATAAATTGTCTATGCAAATCGTAAGAATACTGCCCAATTATTGCATCGAGCTATTTGTTATGATCTTGCATCCGTCCAAATAATGATTCTAAAGAAATCTCCAATTTATCAATGGCGCCCGTCACTGCTAGTTCGGTAGTATCAGCCTGACACTTCACCGCAATAGGTTGCTTGCCTTCAATCCTAGCTTCCAGAACACATTGGATGTCATTAAAACCGTCTTTATTTCCATTTTCATCTTTCAAATGAACTTCTATTCTTGAAATATTAGACTTATGTCGTTCTAATCCATCTGATATTAAGGTGCTGAAATATTCTTCATTCCTTTCATCTCCTTCAATCGTTTTGTCTGTATTAAACTGAATTTTCATCGGTACTTGTTTTTGGTTATGATTGTTTTGATCTTAGCCATTATCTTCATCTAGGTCCTTGTGATTGTCTCCTCCGAGACTGTAATAGTTGTTTTCTTCATCCTCGTTGCCAGCGCTTTCTTCTTGATCATCTAATTCCGCTCCCGGAACATCTAGATCGTCGCCTGACATATCGTCTTCAAAGTCTTTCTCGTTCATCGTATCATCATCTTCATTGCGTACTTTTCTTCGTGACGGATTTTCGGGATCAATATCCACCATTTCCTTACCTCGCTCGTAAATGTCTTCCGAAGATGGGTATATCTTGTAATCTGGATTTATCGATTCATCAATAGTTTTTTCTCCAGCAAATTCAATATGAGTTTTTGCATATTTAGTGAGAATCTCCTCCAATGAATCATAGTAATATTTAAGATTTTTGATATTTATTTCTTCCTCTGAAGAGTCCTTTAATGGTATTTCGCTAATGTATTTTGAAAGCTCCGGAAAATCTCTGTAGATTTTATTGGTGATTTCTGTGATATCGCTTTCCAATTCTAGTTTGGTTTTCATTTGGGCTTTTCGTTTATGGTTAAATTCTATTTCCTGGCCAACTGTTTTTGGCATCATGTGGACTTCTTACCATTGAATTCTAGGCAGAGGACAAAGATGCCTTCATTATATTAACTACGAATTACACAATTTGGTTTATGATTTACATCTTTTGCAAACTTGAATTGCGAAAGGGAGCATGGAGTGCGGGTTCTTAAAAGCCAAAGGATCCGGGCCCTTATTGATCCTTAGTTGAGATTTCGGAGCTGTGAAATCTTATCTTCTAAACATTATTTTTTGCCCTATTTGTGGTCTGTCTCCAAATGTTCCTTCAATAGATCTCTCCCGTAATCATTGCCATTCGGTATCCGAACGACGGTATGGATATGCGTTTTGACAGGTCCTGGGTATGGGTTCGCTGGATCAAAAACGAAGACTGGCGTCTGGTGGTCAAATTCTAGTAATATTACTGGACTATGGATGCGATAGTAAAATGGGCCATCTGACTTAGACCCTTGAATCCATGTGAAATTAGTTTCGTCGAAATGTGCAATGACATCTTCAAGCTTAATTTTGGCTTGTCCATCTGTAATATTGTTTACATATTCTCCAATCAAATCGAACAAAGCGTTTTGTTGTTTACTTGATAGCTCTTTAGCAGCGATGCCTGTTGTAGCAATGATTTCATTGTCTCTAAAAGCTTCTGCTCGGTTAAAATCAAATTCCTTCTTATGAAAAAGTGTCGCTTTATCTCTTTGCTTGCGATTGAGCGACAGATAGAAGTTTAAGCCTTTTCTTTCCTCTGCTTCGAATGTTCGTAATCCTTGATGCTCACCTGATTCGATATAGTTTGGTTCTGAGCCCATGAATGTTGGCGTCATTACTACCTGATCGCCTAGTATGAAGTAGTTAATTACCGAATGATGACCTTCAATTTGTCAACCATAAGGCTCTGTATCTGATGGTCGTCCGTAAAATGTAAACCAATACTTTTCACTACCAAGTTCCTTGATATCTGGAGCCAAAGTCGCCAAATAGGCTTCCATAGTCATAATGTCTCTTGCTTTTTGCAGTCCTCTTGCGCTCAGGACTTCTTTCAAGATGGCAAAAACTAAATCTTTTTGAATGACATTCATTTCTTCTAGGCAAACACCTGCCCTCTGCCAGTTCTCAATATTGTGCCATCTTCTCCATTCCTTTGATTCAATGGGGAAAATGCTAATTGCTTTTTGTTCCTCAGTAAGTGTTTGTATAAACGCCGTCACTGCATTTTTGATCGCTGTAGTGGAAACTCCAGTTTTCTTAATTGGAAACAGGTTTTCAATGGGTTTTCCATTCGTAGTGATGCCGACATACGGTTTATCAAATATGTCTTTTTCTGCTCCTGAATTTGGCTCAGGAAAAAGCATTCGCGTTGCTCGTACCTTCCCTTCCAAGCCGTCAACGAATCCCCAACTTTCAATTTTTCCGGGTAATTGATTTTTTTCCAACTTAGATTCAAGTCAGAAATGCAACTTTTTGGGGACATATAATGCCTTTACAAATTTTTTCAAAGGAAGGGAGTAAAACCCCCCTCCCCTGAATGGTAAAGTGATTAAAAAATTGTCTTCCGTCTAAAGTTGCCAATATGAACCACTTAACACAGGAACAAAGATACACAATAAGTGTAATGATGGAGGAAGGTTTTAGCCAAATGGAAATCGCAAAAACCATCAAAAAAGATAAGTC
>JBDSUZ010000237.1:0-3954 GCA_039927395.1 Saprospiraceae bacterium
CGTAAGAGTCAAATGTTGGTAGCAATACGAAAGCCTAACGCCCAAAGCCCAAAGCCATTTTTCCCCACACCCCACACCAGTTCTTGAAAGTCGCTCTGCTCCGATGATCTGATGATTTGATGATTCGATGAGTTGCAAACTCGCAAACTCGCAAACTCAAAAACTCGCAAACTCGCAAACTTCCTTACGCCCTATGCCATACACCTTACGCCCTTTCCCATTCTTTATTCCTATTTTCGAATATGCAAAACCAAAATGCAAAAAAAATACTCGTCACCGGCGCTTGCGGCTATATCGGCAGTCACACCGTCGTGGACTTGATCAACAATGGTTATGAGGTCATTGGTATCGACAATTTTGTCAATTCTGATGACTCTTGCCTCAATGGTATTGAAGAAATTACTGGTGTCAGGGTTAAGAATTATGAGGTCGATCTATGTGATCTGGCGTCTACAAAAGCGGTTTTTGAGCAAAATCAAGATATTGTGGGAGTGATCCATTTTGCAGCCTTGAAAAGCGTTCCGGAATCTGTGTTGCAGCCTTTGAGTTATTATCACAACAATACAGAATCGCTGATCAATTTGATCGAAGCAATGGACTGCCTCAACGTGCGGAATCTGATATTTTCATCTTCTTGTTCGGTCTACGGCAATGCAGAAGAATTGCCCGTGACAGAAAGCACTCCGATGAAGGAGGCTCAAAGTCCATATGCAAGGACTAAACAAATTGGGGAAGATCTGTTGCGCGATCTTGGGCAGACAGATTCGAAAATTCGGAGCATTTTGCTCCGTTACTTCAATCCTGCAGGCGCGCATCCAAGTGGCTTGATTGGCGAATCACCGCTCAACACCGCCACGAGTTTGGTTCCCGTAATTACGGAGACCGCTATTGGCAAGAGAGAGAGCATGATGGTCTATGGCGATGATTATATCACAAGAGATGGCTCCTGCGTTCGCGATTTTATTCACGTCATGGATCTCGCCAATGCACACACAAAAGCATTGCAATACCTTTTCTCAAATGAGGAAATCCCCCCAGCTGAAATATTCAATTTAGGTATTGGAACAGGAGTGACAGTACTTGAAGCCATTCACGCATTTGAAGAAGTGTCTGGACAAAAGCTCAATTACAAAATTGGCCCTCGCCGCGAAGGTGATGTCATCGCGATCTACGCAAATCCTGCTAAAGCAATCAGCAAATTGGGCTGGACTCCAACATTTACTATTGAGGAGATTATGCGGTCGGCATGGAGGTGGCAAATGAGAACCAAGGGACTGTATGAGAGTAGTTAACAAACGCTTAAAAAATGAAATCTTCGATGGCGTGCAGCTTTAATCCATATCTTTGCAAAATGTCATTGAGAATCCGTTTTTTCACCATCAGCATGAGCCTACTCATTGCCTTCGCCCAATGTGGAGTCGGAGTCAGTAGTATCTTATGTGTCTGCACAGGTGAAAAGGCAGTTTCGCTCTTTTCTGAAGCCAAAATTGACTGCGCTCTGAAAAAGGAAGAGCAGAAGGAAAAAACAAAAGAATCTTGTTGCTCGAAGTCAAGGGAAGAACCCAAACATGAGGTTTCTGAATCGCTATGCCTTGAAAAGAGCCCTTGCGCCGCCAAAAGCTATGAATATGCTCAAAGTGCCGCCATTGGATTTATACCTGACCTGCAATGGTCTCTTTCTCTCGATTTGATCAGCTTTGTGCTATCAATTTTTAGCTTTACTTCTTGTGATATTTCACTCCTACCGATTGTGCAGTCGATAGATGATCGAGGCCCACCCATTCGGGATGTCGGCCATTTTCTCAGTTTGATACAGTCTTATTTATTATAGCATTGCTTTGGAGTTGCCCAAGGGCACAGTTGAATTTTTTAACCCAAAATGCAATGCTATGCGTTTTTTACTAATATTTCCTTTCCTATTTATACTGGGCATTTGTCAGTCGCAAGACATCAAAGGCCTGATTCTCAACGATGCTCAAGCACCTATGATTGGTGCGGTAGTTTCATGGAAGAACTCACAACGCTCGACCATTAGCGATGAAAATGGTCATTTCTCTATAGCTGCGGACTCGCTGCCGCAAATTCTCCAGATTACTTATGTTGGTTTTGATCCAATGGAGGTCGAAGTCCTGCCTGGTGAAAATAATCTCGAAATCGAAATCACTGGGATTGTCCAATTGAAGGAAATCGAAATTGAAGGTCAAAAGACCTCTACCTATGTTTCGACCATCAATCCGCTCAATGTCGAACATATCGACAAATCCGAATTTCAGAAAGCGGCATGCTGTAGTCTGGCCGAAAGCTTTGAAACCAATGGTTCTGCCGACGTCACGATGACCGATGCACTTTCAGGAGCTAAAGAGATCCAAATGCTTGGACTTCGTGGACTATACACACAATTGTTGCAAGAAAACCGCCCTGCAATGGGAGGTCTTGCAACTCCATTTGCATTGGATTTTATCCCAGGTACCTGGCTTGAAAGTATTCAGATTTCTAAAGGGGCAAGCTCTGTGCTGATGGGCTCTACTGCGCTGTCGGGCATGATCAATTATGAATTGGTAAAGCCAAATACGGATAAACCAATTTTCATCAATTTGTTTGGCAATACAAATGGCCGTTTTGAAAGCAATGTTCATCTCAACAAAGCACTCAATGATCAATGGAGCATGGGTGTACTTTTGCATTACAGCACCTTCCAAAATCAAATCGATCGCGACGGTGATTCGTTCATGGATGCTCCACTCAAAGAGCAATTCAACGGAATGTATCGGCTTCAATATCGCTCCAAAAAATGGTTTTCGCAGTTCAGTTTCCAAGCACTCAAGGACAAACATCAAGGTGGTCAGTTGACATCTGCCAATGAAAATCCGGCATTGCGATTCAACACGAATCGCAGTTTTGCCAGAACTGAGTTATCAGGAAAATTGGGGTATACAGGCTTTGAACATAATACGCAAAGCATTGGACTCACATACAGCTATACAAACAATCTTGTTGACGCAAAATATGGTGCCAATGTACATTCTGGAGATGAAAACACTGTTTTTGTCAACCTAATTTATATGAATGTGATCGCTCAAAATCTCGATCACAAATATACAGTTGGCGCGTCCTACCTCTGGGATGATTTTGACGAAAGGTATGGCTCCTATGTTTTGGATAGAACAGAACGCCTGAGTAGTTTGTATGGAGAGTATAATTATTGTCACGACGAGTCAAAGAATTCATTCCTTGATAAGGTCGGATTTATGGCGGGCATGAGGCTCGAATATCATCCAAAATACGGATGGATGCCTGCTCCGCGGGTAAATGCCAAATACCAATTCACAGAAGATGCAATACTAAGAGTTAGTGCTGGTAGAGGATTTCGAATTCCCAACGTAATCTCTGATAATATTGGCGGACTGATCAGCAATAAGCCACTGCAATTAGCCAACGATATCGATATAGAGCGGGCTTGGAATTACGGACTAAATTACACGCAGACTTTTTACATTGGATTGAAAAGATTTCAATTCAATACGGATGTTTATCGCACAGATTTTCAGAGTCAGATGGTGCTTGATATGGACTCAGATCCAAAAGTGCTCAAGATTTATAACTTGGAGGGTAAATCCTATTCAAATAGTTTTTTAGTTGGCTTACAGATTCCCGTTTTCAGATTGCTGGACATCAAGTTGGTTTATAAATTCAATGATGTCAGAATGACTTTTCAAGGTGAAATTCTCCAAAAACCGATGAATGCAAAGCATCGAGGATTGGTCAATCTTGATTTTCATTCGCCAGACAAGAGATGGAAATGGAATACTCATGTTCAAATTGTTGGCAAACAGAGGTTCCCTAGTCACGCAGGAATTCCTGAGCAATATATCACTTACAAGGGCGATTATAGCCCTGCCTATGTGATTGTCAATACACAATTGGCTTGGACTATCAAGAATATGGAATGGTATG
>JBDSUZ010000238.1:0-8509 GCA_039927395.1 Saprospiraceae bacterium
AACATCGATTTATGCAACTTAGCTTAGAAGGAAAAAATGCCTTAGTCTGTGGGGCCAGCAAGGGCATCGGCTGGGCCTCCGCATTTGAATTGGCCCAATTAGGTGCCAATATCACATTGGTTGCACGCAACTCGACCGCCTTGATCGAAAAACTCCAATTACTTCCCAAAACTGGCAATCAATCGCATGATTTCCTGGTGCTTGATCTTGCTGATCTCGATGCAACACGAGCAGCAGTCAACGCAGTTGTACTGCGCAAACAATATCAGATACTGATCAACAATAGCGGTGGGCCTGCAGGTGGGCCTATCATCGCTGCCGATCCTCAGGATTTCCTCAATACATTTAACCAGCACGTGCTAAGTGCTCAGGTATTGACTCAGGCAATTGTCGAGGGAATGAAGTCTGCGGGCTACGGAAGAATAATCAATGTAATATCAACCTCTGTCAAAGAGCCAATATTAGGACTGGGAGTGTCCAATACCATCAGGGGCGCTATGGGCAACTGGGCCAAGACTATGGCTATGGAGCTCGGGCAATATGGAATAACAGTCAACAACGTTCTGCCGGGATATACTTACACAGATCGCCTCCAGGAAATTATAGGAAAAAAAGGCAGTGATCCGGAGCAAAAGGCTGAAGTGATTCGTGAGATGGAATCTCATGTGCCCCTTCGCAGATTAGGAGATCCTGCAGAAATCGGAGCAGCGGTGGCATTCTTGGCCAGCCCTGCAGCCGCATATATTAGTGGCATCAACCTGCCGGTAGACGGAGGTCGTACGAGGAGCCTCTGATATGTTCATATGAAATGTAGAGTGATCAGAAAAATCACCACCAATATCCCACTGAGAGCAATCATGAAGATATAGTCTGCAATTCGCTCCAATCTTTTCTCACGCGTCAGATTATTGGTTCTGATCGATAAAAAGGAAAATAAGCATGCCACGCTTAGAAAGAGCGCAATCAGGGAAGTGATCTCATCGAGCTTGCTGACTTCTGCTTGATTGGCAATATGCAGCGAGGTGATCACAAACAAGCAAAATCCCAAGAGATTAGCCGAAGTGTTGAGGATATGCGGAGATGTATTATTTGCCACTTAACGATCGCTATCTGAATATTCCCAATTCGGGACAATAATTCTCATATTGGGAATATTTTCCACTTTTGCGAAATTCCCCACAGAGCGTTTGAAAATTTATTTCGAATATATATGATTATCCCTAATTTATTAAAATCATGTTTACAGAATTTTACGCAACATGATTTTAAAATCTATTGCAACCCTTCCCGAATCTCAACATTTCTGGCACGGAATTGACATGTACATAATTGTGTAGGACATACTATGCACCCCCAGAATTGATTATAAG
This sequence comes from Saprospiraceae bacterium, assembly GCA_039927395.1. Taxonomy (GTDB): domain Bacteria; phylum Bacteroidota; class Bacteroidia; order Chitinophagales; family Saprospiraceae; genus JBDSUZ01. Next base: position 1,371 of record JBDSUZ010000238.1, read on the forward strand.
ATTTAGTGGTAATAGGTTTTTAAATTAGGAAAGGCTTGTTGTAAAATAAGTCTTTTCCCTTTTTAAGCCCTTTTGCTTTGAATCTTAGAAAGAGCTGACGTTTTTCCTCTTCTTTTCTTTCTCGTCACTAGGCCACACGCCGCTCACTTTTACCTTCTTCTTGTTGCGCTTGAGCTTCAAATTGATCGCATCACCACCTCTCAGTTCCTTGACGCAAGCTTGAACTGCAGCTACATCTTCCACCTCTTTTTGGTTGAAATGTGTGATGATATCACCTGGTCGTACGTCCATGATCTCAGCAACCGAACCCTTTGCCACATCCTTGACCAAGACACCTTCAGTGCGGCCATTGTGATACGCTTCGATCGTTACACCCAACCTTGGACTCTTTGGCCCCTTGGCGTCTGGCATGTTGAATCCGTAGGCACCTCCGCCAAACTGGGAAAACAGGTCACCCAGATTTTCAGGATTTATTTCAAATTTCATTCCATTGCGATCATTGCTAGAATCGGGCTTGCTGCCAAGTTTTGCAGAAGTCGTATATGATTTGCCAGCACGTTGATATTTGATTTCAACTTCCTCACCTTGTTTGCCTTTTGCAACCTCCGATACCAAATCATCAAAACTCAATATCAGTTTGTCATTCAAAGTCATCAGAATATCTCCTTCTTTCAAGCCCGCCTTAGCCGCTGCGCTTCCAGGACTAACTTGTGTGATCTCCACGCCTTGATTTGTTCCATCTGCTGCAGTACCCAAGCCCAGATAAGCTTTGCCTCCTTTCGCTGCAGATCCATCACCAAAATCAAAGGTAAAATTCTGCATTCCCTCCTTGAAGAACGGCATCGTCTCGAGTGATTTAAGCTGCTCATTCAAATCATCTTGATCCATCTTTTCGCCGTTGATGAAGATCCCATCATCAGTGATTCTGATCTGGGTATCCATAGGGTCAGTAATTTTCTTCTCAATGCGAATACTAGTCTGGTCATTATTGCCGTCAGGGCTAGATTTTGAATCCTTATCGCCGAGCACTTTATCTATCAACTGCTGCGCTTCAGCGTCGCTTCCTACTTCCTGCTCCACGCGATTCAAAGTTGTGTTGCCCTTTGCATCCGTCTTTTCCTTGACGATGATCACGCGTTGCTTCTCCTTAACCTGACGCTCCTGCGCTAGAGCTGGCATCTTGTGAATAAACAAGAATAGGACAAGCAGACAAGCAGCTTTAAGCAGGGGTTGTGTTGTTTTCATTTTGCAGACGAAATTTGAAGATTGAAAGGTTCGGTTGATTTTGCAAAATAAACGGTTTTTATGTCGCATTTCGTTCATAACAGCTGTTAATACCTTGTTAAAGTATATCTTCCAATACATGTGTCAGCGCATTGATATAGTTTTACACAGACATTTTTTTGACCAGCTATGAATTCAAGGGCCATTTGGCTAATTATAATGATGATGACTGCCTCCCTCTTTGGGCTGGTTGCTATTCAATCGTATTGGATTCGTTGGTCGATCCGCCTCAATGAAGCAAAATTCGACAAAGACGTATTCGGAGTGCTCAATGCGGTAAAGGACCACATTGAGTTCAAAGAATTGCTGCAGTATCAATTGATGGTGCAGGGCGATGTTCGCAAGACCCTACCTCCTGAAATCATGGACTACTTTCAGTCTTTAGGACTAGATTCGGAAATGGGCATTCAGAGCATGAAAGCTGATCAGGCCCTCATACAACAGATGCTCAGTCTTAAAGAACTATCAGAAAGAATCAATCCAGAGGAGCTCGATCATCTAGTGCGCGAAGAATTCTCCAATCGTGGTATTCTCCTCAAGTTCAACACAGGTATTTGGTCCAATGAAAGCAGGAGCTTCGTAATCCTCAACAACCACTTTGCAGTAGAAGGAATCAGTCCGGTGATCGTCAATACCGATGTCAACAAGGGCCTCTATACTACGCCTTATTCAATAAGGCTCTTTTCAATAAATGGATCTTCGCCCGGAGATTTAAGAGTCTATTTTACCAATAAGCGAAGTATAGTGATGAGTACTGTATTGCCAACCATCATTGGCAGTATTGCATTTACCTTCATCATACTGCTTTGCTTTGGGTACACCATCTATGTGATTTTCAGGCAGAAAAAACTCTCCGAAATCAAGACGGATTTTATCAACAATATGACTCATGAGTTGAAGACTCCGATCGCTACGATCTCACTTGCCATTGACTCCATCTCAAATCCCATAATTAGTGGAAATGAAGCTAAAGTCAAGCGATTTGCTGAAATAATTAAGCAGGAAAACAAGCGGATGCTCAATCAAGTCGAACGTGTATTACAAATTGCGCAGGTCGAGAAAAAGGAATTCCAGTTAAATGTTACATCCATCAATATGCACGAGGTGATCGGGCAGGTGGTCAGCAATAACGAACTAAATATAGAGCAGCTCAATGGATCGCTGCAAACTAAACTCGATGCCCACAATGTCAATATATGGGGAGACCTAACACATATTACAAATATTATATATAACTTAGTGGACAATGCGACCAAATACTCTGCTAATCCTCCTGAAATTTTGATTGAAACTTCGGATTTACCAGGCGGAATAGAGGTGATGGTGCACGACAAAGGAATTGGGATGACCCGCGATCAAAGGCATTACATCTTTGATAAATTCTACCGGGTTCCTACCGGAAATTTACATGATGTGAAAGGCTTTGGCCTCGGTCTGAGCTATGTCAAAGCTATGATGGAGGCGCACAAAGGGAGCGTAAGTGTAAAAAGCGAATCCGGCAAAGGGAGCACTTTTACCTTGTATTTTCCCTCAGGCAACCCTTTGGATATAATATAATCCCTCTTTAGTCAGTTTCTATTTAACAATTGGCGGCGTAGCCGTACACAGGACATACGAAAAACAAGAAAACCATAAGAATGGCTGCTATTCCACACAAGATTTTATTAGTTGAAGACGATCAAAACTTTGGAGACGTACTGCGTTCCTACCTCGAAATGCACGATTTTGAAGTGCAATGGGCGACAGATGGCCAAGCTGGCTATGATGCATTTAAGAAAGACAAATTTGACCTCTGCATTTTCGATGTGATGATGCCCAAAAAGGATGGATTTACACTTGCAAAGGAAATTCGCGAATTCAACGAAGAGACACCTATCATATTCCTTACGGCCAAAAACATGAAGGAAGATATCCTTCAGGGATTCAAGATTGGTGGTGATGACTATATGGCTAAGCCATTTCTATCAGAAGAACTGCTGCTGAGGATACAAGCTATCATCAAGCGGACTAGCCACTCCAAAGGAAATGAGCAGGAAGGTCAAAGGGAATTTGTAATCGGCAAATATCATTTCAATTTCCCACTTCGGATACTTCAATTTACAGGTGAGCCACCTTCAGAAGAGAAGCTATCTCCAAAAGAAGCGCACTTGCTCAGGATGTTCTGTATGAAATTGAATGACGTATTGACCCGCGCAGAGGCCTTGACGCAGATCTGGGGCGAGGACAACTACTTCACTGCCCGTAGCATGGACGTATTTGTCACCAAGCTCCGCAAATATCTGAGCCGCGACGAAAACATCGAGATAGTAAATATCCACGGCAATGGTTTTCAGTTGTTGCTGAGAGAAGAAAGTAAAGTATAAGTACAAACTTTGTTTGAGCCTCTAGGGGCAATAAAAAAAGCCTGATTCCTTTCGAGAAATCAGGCTTTTTGTTTTTTCAGTTTTGCTTTCTTATGCTGGCATCTGCGGCGGAACTTCTTCCGTCTGTGACATTGCGGCGGTGCCGGTGCCGTGATCAAGGATTTCCGCGAGCGGATCAATCACTTTGAATGGACGTGGCCCAATCAACCTTTCCAGGTCATTTTTGTGCAGCACTTCCTTCTCAAGCAATTGACGAGCTACGATTTCCAATTCATCGCGTTTCTCCTGTAGCAGTTTTTTAGCTCTTTCGTATTGTTTGTTGACCATATCGCGAACTTCATCATCGATGATTGCCGCGGTAGTTTCAGAGTATGGTTTGCTTAATTGGTCGCGTTGCAAGCCGTAATAGCTTACTTGTCCGACCTTTTCATTCATACCATATACCGATATCATGCTATAGGCCATCTTTGTGACCTGATCGAGGTCATTTTGCGCTCCTGTTGATATCTTTTGAAATATGATCTTCTCGGCTGCTCTACCTCCAAATGTCATACACATCCTATCCAGCAACTGCTCGGTACGAACGATATATTCATCCTTTGGCAAATACTGGGCATAACCCAATGTGCCAATTCCTCTTGGAACGATAGTTACTTTGACAAGTGGTGAGGCGTGCTCAAGATACCAACCACATATTGCGTGACCCGCCTCATGGTAAGCGATGATTTCCTTCTCCTCAGGGCTGATAAACTTGTTTTTCTTCTCCAATCCACCGATGACTCTATCCAGAGCAAAATTGAAATCGTCAATATCGACGGCAGTTTTATCGCGTCTAGCGGCGATCAAAGCGGCCTCATTGCAAATATTGGCTATATCAGCTCCAGCAAAACCCGGAGTCATTTCAGCTAATTCTTCGGCGGTGACAAAGGCGTCAATTTTGACATTGCGCATATGCACTTTGAATATCTGTGCTCTTCCCTTCAAGTCAGGTAAGTCGATGGCTATCTGGCGGTCAAAACGGCCTGGACGCATCAATGCTGAGTCAAGTACATCGGGACGGTTAGTTGCAGCCATCAGGATTACTCCTTTGTCGGTGCTAAACCCGTCCATTTCTACAAGGAGTTGATTGAGGGTATTTTCCCTTTCGTCATTTCCGCCCTGCATATTATTTCTTCCTCTAGCCCTTCCGATTGCATCGATTTCATCGATAAATACAATACAAGGGGCCTTTTCTCTAGCCTGCTTGAACAAGTCACGAACCCTTGATGCACCCACACCAACAAACATCTCAACGAAATCAGATCCTGAAATCGAAAAGAAAGGAACGGCTGCTTCACCGGCAACAGCTTTTGCAAGTAAGGTCTTACCTGTACCAGGTGAACCAACAAGTAGCACACCTTTTGGTATTTTACCACCCAAGGCTGTGTATTTTTTTGGATTCTTGAGAAAATCTACGATTTCCATCACTTCCTCTTTGGCTTCATCGAGACCGGCAACGTCAGCAAAATTTACATTTACGTTTGTTCCCTTGTCAAAAAGTGTTGCCTTAGATTTTCCAATATTGAAGATCTGCGCTCCGGGACCTCCTGCTCCTCCGCCAACGCGACGCATGATGAACATCCACACTCCCACCAACAGCAGGATCGGCAAAACCCATTGGAATATCGGCATCAACCAGTTCGGCTGAGTGATATAAGCGACTTTTAGTTTGGATTCGCCCATCGTTTCATTGAGCTTATTTATTTTGGCAGCAAATGACTCTGGCGGTCCTACCTGAAATGTAAACTGAGGGGCATCTGCAGAGAATTTGCTCTTTTCGATGTCCTTGTATTTCTCAGTGCCAACACGGTCAGCCTTGAGATACACATTGGCGTATTGTTGATTGATGACCTCAACTTTATCTACATCCCCTGCTATAGCCATAGCCTCTAGGTCAGTAAAATCGATCACACTCGGGTTCTTACCAGAGATACTCATCAAGTTGAGGATGATCAGCGCCAATATGATGACACCGTATATCCAATAGCTGTTAAATTTCTTAAATCCTGGTTTGCGTTCTTCGCCTTCAGGTTTATTTTGTTCTTCCATTGTTTGCTTCGGTTAATCGAGGTTGTCGTAGTGTGTGAACTCGGCATCACTCCACAGATCCTCCAGATCATAAAACGATCTGGTTTCTGGATAAAATACGTGAACTACTATATTGAAGTAGTCAACAAGAATCCAGTGCGCATTGACTGAACCTTCGACATGGCTAGGAGCCGTATTGAGGGTGTCTTTTACTCTGCGATAGATATTATCTGATATCGCTCTGATTTGGGTATTACTTTCCCCCTGACAGATGATAAAATAATCTGCTGGCGCATCTTTGACCTTGCGCAAATCCAGCTTTACAATCTCTTTGCCTTTGATATCTTGAATAGCGTCGACGATCAAGTCGTTGAGCTTTCCTGCTTCAGTATCAGGTGCAGGTTTTACTTTTTCTAATGTTTTTGACAATGCCAGCTATATTTTTGTGTTCTTTTCATTTCAGTGTACCTTAGCGATTCCGCAAAATTATACAGAATAAACCAAGCTTGAGAGGTCCAGATCAATTTAACACCCTATTCATGGGTAAAGTTCAGCAAAACTATCCAGTTCTCGATTCGACAAATAGTTACGCTGCCGAACTCTTATCAAAAACCAGTCCAAGCGAAGGAACTGTCATAGTGGCAGCAAATCAGTTGAATGGTCGAGGTCAATATGGCAGCAAATGGCATGCTGAGGCAGGTCAAAACCTGACACTGAGCTATATTTTGTATCCACGCTTCATTGCCCTATCGGCACAATTTGACCTCAACATCGCCGTTTCACTCGCTTGTAAGCAAGCAATTGAGCATTTCATAGGTTCGCAAGTAAAGATCAAATGGCCTAATGATATTTATGTCGGCAGCCGAAAAATTGGTGGGATTTTGATTCAAAATCAAGTCCAGTCGACTCAAATCAGAAATTCAGTCATTGGAATGGGCCTGAATGTCAATCAAATTGTATTTCCTGAAGATCTGCCAAATCCGACATCTTTGAGGCAAATCAACAATCAAGTTATTGATCATCAACAACTGATTGATGTTCTGTCGTATTTTTTGGAGCAGGAATACCTCAAATTGCGGCAGGGAAATTTCCAGTCTAGACAATTGGCTTATGTCGAGAATCTTTATGGATATAGGGAAATATTTAGATTCTTAGATGCTGAACAATTGCCATTTGAAGGATGTATCATTGGCGTCGATCCTGAGGGCCGACTAATGATCAAGATAGCAGGAAATATGCGGACATTTGGGATTAAGGAAATACAGTTTTTGGGGTCAGTAGAGCAAGTATAAATAAAAATTATGGAGCAGGTAAAGCGAGAAGCAACATTGATCACGATTGGTGATGAATTATTGATCGGTCAAGTTGTCGACACCAACTCTGCATGGATGGCAAGCCAATTGAACCAAATAGGCATCAAAGTGA